>NZ_JAGGPC010000047.1:0-123555 GCF_018614005.1 Streptomyces sp. ISL-99 | reverse complement strand
CGGGCTGGGGCCCGCCAACTGGTGCAGGAACCACAGTCGTTGCTGCGAGTGCGACAGCGGCAGGCGCTCGGGGCGTTCGCCCGCCACCAGCGGCGGGCGGGCCGTGCCCGCGTCAGCCAGGCGTGCGGCGAGTGCGGCGACGGTCGGCGCCTCGAACACCGCGCGGATCGGCAGCTCCGCCCCAAGGGTCCGGCGCAGCCCGGCGATCAGCCGGGTCACCAGCAGCGAATGCCCGCCCAACGCGAAGAAGTTGTCGTCCACGCCCACCCGCGGCAGGCCCAGTATCTCCGCGAAGGCGCCGCACAGGATCTCCTCGTGCGCGGTGCGCGGCGCACGGCCCGAACCGCCGGCCGCGACGCCGTAGTCAGGCGCGGGCAGCGCCTTGCGGTCCAGCTTGCGGTTCACCGTCAGCGGGAGCTCGTCGAGCAGCACGAAGACCGCGGGCACCATGTAGTCGGGCAGCTGCCCGGCCGCGTAGCGGCGCAGCTCGGCGGAGTCCACGCTTTGCCCCGGCGCGGGGACAGCGTAGCCGACCAGCCGCTTGTCGCCGGGCTGGTCCTCGCGGACGATCACGGCCACCTGGGCCAGCTTCGGGTGCGCCCCGATGACGCCCTCGATCTCGCCCAGCTCAATGCGGAAGCCGCGCAGCTTGACCTGGTCGTCGACGCGCGCGATGAACTCCATCTGGCCGTCCGCCCGCCACCTGGCCAGGTCGCCCGAGCGGTACATCCGGCTGCCGGGCGGGCCGTAGGGGTTGGCGACGAAGCGGCCCGAGGTCAGGTCCGGGCGTCGGTGGTAGCCGCGGGTCACCAGGTCACCGGCGATGTACACCTCGCCGGGGCTGCCGGTGGGCGCCGGGCGCAGCTGCGCGTCCAGCACGTACATCTGGGTGTTCCAGATCGGCCGACCGATGGTGACCACGCCCGCCGGGACGGTCTCGCCCGGCTCGATGCGGTACTCCGAGCAGCCGACGGTGGTCTCCGTCGGGCCGTACTCGTTGATGACGGTGGCACCGGGGTGCCGGCTCCGCCACTCGTCCAGGACCTCGCCCATCAGCGACTCGCCGCCGAGCACCAGCTGCTCCTTCGGCGAGTACTGCGCCGGCAGTTCGATGAGCAGCGGCAGATGGCTGGGGGTGGCCTTGACGAAGGTGGGCCGCGGCCGTCCGTCCGCCGCCGGGGCCCGGCCGTCCAGCTCGACCAGCTCGACGCAGCCGCCGGAGGTCAGCGGCGCGAACAGGCCGGTGGCGGTGAGGTCGAAGGCCACCGGCGAGTGCACGAGGGCCCGTCCGGCCACACCCGGGTACGCCTCGCGGGTCCAGCTGAGGTAGGCGTCCAGCGAGCGGTGCTGCACGGTGACGCCCTTGGGTCGTCCGGTGGAGCCGGAGGTGAAGATGACGAAGACCGCGTTGTCCGCCAGCAGCGGTGCGCTGCGGTCGGCGTCGGTGAGGTCCGTGCCGTCCTGTTCGGCCAGCGCCGCGGAGACCTCGGGGTCGTCCAGGCGCAGCGACGGGCAGGGCGCCGCGACGTGGTCGAGCACGCCCTGGGCCGTGACGACCAGTACGGGAGCCACGTCCTCCAGCATGAAGCCCAGCCGGTCCGCGGGGTAGGACGGGTCTAGCGGCAGGTAGGCGCCACCGGCCTTGACGATGGCCAGCAAGGTCACCACCAGGTCCACCGAGCGGGGCAGCGCCACCGCGACATGGCGCTCCGGACCGACGCCGCGCTCCACCAGGAGCCGGGCCTGGCGGTTGGCGCGCTCGTTGAGCTCGGCGTAGGTCAGGCTGGTGTCCCCGTGGACGACCGCGGGGGCATCGGGCACCCGTCGTGTCTGCTCCTCGATGAGGACGGGCAGCGTCTTCCCCGAGACCTCGTGTGGACGGCCCTGCCACTCTTCCAGCGCCTGCCGCCGCTCCTGCTCCGTCAGAAGCTCCAGCTGGCCCACCGGAGTGTCCGGTTGGTCGGTCGACTCGCCCAGCAGCCGCACCAGACGGGCGGTCAGCACGTCGACGGTGACTTCGTCGAACACGTCGGTGGAGTACTCCAGCATGCCGTCGATGCCCGCGGGCGCGCCGTCCTGCGCCGTCTTCTCCTTGGTGTGGAAGGAGAGGTCGAACTGTGCGACGCCCTTGGGCACGTTCTGCGGCACCGCCTCCAGGCCCGGCAGCGCCATGCCGTCCTCGGGGGTGTTCTGCGAGGTCAGCATGGTCTGGAAGAGGGGGGCGTGGGACAGCGAACGGGCCGGGTTGACGGCCTCGACGACCCGCTCGAAGGGGGTGTCCTGGTGGGCGTAGGCGGCCAGATCGGCCTCCCGGACGCGGACCAGCAGCTCGCGGAAGGTCGGGTCGCCGGACACGTCCGTGCGCAGGACCAGGGTGTTGACGAAGAAGCCGACCAGGTCCTCCAGCGCCTCGTCGGTACGCCCCGCCACCGCGGTGCCGATCGGGATGTCGGTGCCCGCGCCCAGACGGGACAGCAGCGTCGCGAGCCCGGCCTGCAGCACCATGAACACCGTGACATCGCACTCGCGCGCCAACTCCCGTATGCGGGAGTGAAGTTCGGCGCCGAACGCGAAGTGGGTGGCTGCGCCGCGGTAGCTGGCGACGGCCGGGCGGGGCCGGTCCAGCGGCAGCTCCAGCAGCTCCGGAACACCGCTCAACTCCTGTTTCCAGAACGCAAGCTGCTTGGCGGCCGTGCTGTCCAGGTCGTTCTCGTCGCCCAGTACGTCCCGCTGCCACAGGGCGTAGTCGGCGTACTGCACCGGCAGCGGCTCCCAGACCGGGGACTGGCCGCCGATGCGGGCGGTGTAGGCGGTGGACAGGTCGCGGGTGAGGGGGTCGCGGGACCAGCCGTCGGTGATGATGTGGTGCAGCAGCATGAGCAGGACGTGCTCACACTCGCCGAGTCGGTAGAGGGCGGCCTTCAGCGGCACTCCAGCGGTGAGGTCGAAGCCGTGCCCGGCCTGCTCGGCCAGCGCCCGCTGAAGCCCCTCCGCTCCGTCCAGTTCGGCAAACTCGATGGCCGGGACGGCCTGTTCGGCGTCCAGGATCACCTGGTGGGGTTCGCCGTCGTGGTCGGTGAAGCGGGTACGCAGCGCCTCGTGCCGCGCCACCACATCGCCCAGCGCCGCCTCCAGGGCGGTGCGATCCAGCTCGCCGGTCAGACGGACGGCGATCGGGATGTTGTAGGTCGGGCTGGGGCCCTCCAGCTGGTGGAGGAACCACAGGCGCTGCTGGGCGAGGGAGAGCGGGATCCGGTCCGGGCGCTGTGCCGGTGCCAGCGCGGCGCGTGCCGTGTCGGCGCCGGCCAGGCGTGCGGCGAGCTCGGCGACGGTCGGCGCCTCGAACACCGCGCTCATCGGCAGCTCGGCGTCCAGGGTCGCGCGGATCCGGCTGGTCAGCCGGATGGCCAGCAGCGAGTGGCCGCCCAGCTCGAAGAAGTTGTCATCGACGCCGACCGACTCCAGGCCCAGCACCTCGGTGGCCAGCCGGCACAGGATCTCCTCCGTCGGGGTGCGCGGGGCGCTGTCGGCACCGGTGCTGTACTCCGGCGCGGGCAGGGCCTTGCGGTCCACCTTCGCGTTCGGCGTCAGCGGCCACTCCTTGATCACGACGAAGGCCGACGGCACCATGTACCACGGCACCGTCTGCGCGACATGCGCCCGCAGCGTTGCGGCGTCCGGCTCGGCGGCGCCCTCCGCGGTGCTCACATAGGCCACGATCCGCTGGTCGCCGGGGCGGTCCTCGCGGACCAGCACCACCGCGCGGGAGACCTGCTCGTGCCGGGTCAGCACGGCCTCGATCTCGCCCGGCTCGACGCGGAAGCCGCGGACCTTGACCTGGTGGTCGGCGCGGCCGCGGAACACCAGCTGCCCGTCCTCCGTCCACTGGGCCAGGTCACCGGAGCGGTACATCCGGTCGCCCGGTGCCCCGAACGGGTCGGCGACAAACCGCTCGCTGGACAGCTCGGGCTTCTTGAAGTAGCCGCGCGCGAGCCCGGGGCCCGCGATGTAGAGCTCGCCGGTGACGCCTGTCGCCACCGGGCGCAGCCGGTCGTCCAGGACGTAGCCGCGCATGTTGTCCATGAGGCGGCCCAGCGGCAGCACGCCGTCCGGGGTCGGTCGGCCCGGCGGCAGCCGGAACTGCGCCATGTTGACGGTGATTTCGGACGGGCCGTACACGTTGATGACGGTGGCCTCGGGGTGGCGGCAGCGCCACTCGTCGAGCGCGGCGCCCAGCAGTGCCTCACCGCCGAGCATCAGCTCACCGGTGGGCGAGTAGCCGTCCGGGAGCAGGTTGAGCATCGGCAGATGGCTCGGGGTGGCCTTCATGAAAGTGCAGGAGACGGTGTCGGCGTACGCGTCCTCCTCCAGCGCGGCGGCCAGCACCCGCCCGCCGGACACCAGCGGCCCCCACAGCTCCGAGACGGTCATGTCGAAGGAGACCGGCGAGTGCCACAGCGAGGTGCCGCCCGGCCCCATGCTCGGGTAGTCCTTGCGGGCCCAGGCCAGATAGTCGGCCAGCGACCGGTGCTCGATCACCACGGCCTTGGGTGTCCCGGTGGAGCCGGAGGTGTAGGTGACATACGCCGGGTTGGCCATGCGCAGCGGCTCGGTGCGCTCGGCGTCGGCCAGGTCGGTGTCCGGCAGGCCGAGCAGCGCCTCGTCCACCGCCGGGTCATCCAGCAGCACGAGCCGGTCGGCGAGCCCTTCTGCGGCGGGGGAGTCGGCGGTGGTGAGCAGGCACGTGGGGTCGGAGTGGCTGAGCATGTACGCGATGCGCTCGGCCGGGTACTCGACGTCCACCGGCAGGTAGGCGGCGCCGGTTTTGGTCACCGCCACCAGCGACACGATCTGGTTCAGCGAGCGCGGCATCATCACGCCGACGATCTGCTCGGGGCCGGCCCCGAGCGCCACCAGCAGCCGGGCCAGCCGGTTGGCCCGCTCGTTCAGCTCGCGATAGCTGAGGGTCCGGTCGCCGAAGGTCGCGGCGGGGGCGTCGGGGGTGCGGCGGGCCTGGGCCTCGAAGAGCTCGGGCAGCTTCAGGCTGGGGACGGGGCACAGTCGGCCCTGCCACCGCGCCGGGACACCCGCGAACAGCTCCTCCCCAGCACCGGACTCCACCGCACCCGCAGTCTTCGAACCGCTCATCTTTCCGAAACTCCTCGTGGCCCGACGAAGGGCTTGTGCTCTCGACATGGCGACGTGTGTGGGGCCGTGTGGCTCGGGCAAACACTCATGACACTCGTGGGCCGAGGCTATGCAGAGCCGATTTCGCCGCGTTATTGAAGCAATTTCGCAGGTAGGCGGCGGCCGGATATCTGATAACGAGGCACCGGGGAGCGGCACTGTCAGCGCCTGGTCGGCACGGTGCGGGCCCGCGCAGGCCGCACCTCCCGCACGACGGGGGTACCTCACTCACCAGCTCCAGGCGACTGACCGGAGGCGCGTTGGCCGGGGTCGGCGAACCGGCTCTGGATGTGCATCCACCACGCCTCGCCGCTCTGTGGGTGGGAGCAGACCAAGAGGGTGGGATTGTCGGCGCTCATCCAGTAGTCCACATCTTCCTGCTTGCACAGGTAGTGGAAGGGCGTTCGTTCTCACCAGGAAACGGCGCTGGAGAGACGCCTTTCGAAGCGGCGGGCTTGCCCCGGCCCGCTCACCGGCCGTGGCGGCCAGGTCCGTGGCGGACATGGGCCGCTCCAGGAGCAGGGCCAGGGTCAGGAGGGTGAGGGGGGTTGTCTCCACGAGACTCCGCCTTTCTTCGTCCTCTGTGGTTTCTGTGTCTTCGCGAGCTTGGCGCGGAGCTCTCAAGTCCCGGCGGAGTCAGGCCGCGTTCGAGCGGCGCACGACGCGCCGCCTGGATCGTGGCGGCCCCCGGACCGTGCGCACGGCGCGGCGGAGGCCGTACTGGGAGAGGAAGTTGATGAGCGAGGAGAACGTCCCCGTCCTGATCGTGGGCGGCGGCATCGTCGGCCTGCCGGCGGCGGTGTTCCTGCGCGGCCACGGTGTCCCCGTGCTGCTGGCGGAGCGGCACCCCGGCCCGTCGATGCTGGCGAAGGCTCGCGTGCTCAGCCCGCGCACGATGGAGCTGTACCGCGCCCACGGCCTGGAGGGGCCGTTGCGGGCGGCGCCCCCTTCGGTGTTCCTGGAGGCCACCGACGTCATACGGGCGTCCATCCTGGCCGCGCCCGAGGACGCCGACGGGGCCGACGGGGCCGACGTCATGCTCACCGACCGTGGCAGCGGCCGGCGGTACTCCGTGCGCGCGCGTTACGTGATCGCGGCGGACGGTCACCGTTCACCCGTCCGCCGCGCGCTGGGCATCCGTACCCACGGCAAGCAGTTGGCGCACGTCGTCAACATCGCCTTCGAGGCCGACCTGAGCGCCGCCCTGCGCGGGCGGCCCATCGGCCTGGGGTACCTCGCCCGGCCCGTGCCCGGCACCCTGCTGGCCCGGCTGGACGCGGTGGACGCTGGGTGCTGATGGTCCCGTACGACCCCGAACGCGGCCAGGGCCCCCTGGACTTCACCGATGAGCGCTGCGCGCAGGCGGTACGGGAGGCCGTGGGGGACGACGCGCTGCCGTTGCGCGTGCTGCCCGCCGTCCCCGGCGGCAGCCGCGCCGTACACACCTGGGAGCCGGCCTCCTGGGTCGCGCGGGAGTACCGCCGCGACCGCGTCCTGCTGGTCGGCGACGCCGCTCATGTGATGCCGCCGTCGGGCGGTCTCGGCGCGAACACCGGCGTGCAGGACGCGCACCATCTGGCCTGGAAGCTCGCGGCAGTGCTGGACGGCAGCGCCGGGGACGGGCTGTTGGACAGTTACGAGGCCGAGCGCCGACCGGTCGCCGAACTGACCTGTGCCCTGTCGACCCGGCTCCAGGAGGAGCGGACGGGTGGCGGCGGGGACGAGGTGGCCGCGCGGGTCGCCCGAATCGCGCTGGGCCTCGGCTATCAGTACGCCTCCGACGCGGTCTGGGGTCAGGACATCGAAGGTCCGGACGGCCGTGTGCCCGAGGCGGGACGTCCGGGCACCAGGGCCCCGCATGTGCGGGTGGAGCGCGCGGGCCGCGGCTGCTCGACCATCGATCTCTACGGTCCCGGTTTCTCGCTGGTCCTCGGCCCGGACGCGGGGAACACCGAGCCTGCGCAGGGGCCGGCGCCGTTGAAGGTGCTGCGGCTGGGTGACGGTGTGGAGGACCCGGCGGGGGAGTGGTCCCGGGCGCACGGCGTCGGTTCGGGTGGGGCGGTGATGGTGCGGCCGGACGGTTTCGTCGCGTGGCGGGCCGCTTCATGGGGTCCGGCTGCCGCTGGTGAGCTGCGGACGGTGCTGGGGAGCCTGCTCGCGCGGCCGTTGTCGCCCGCCGGTCCCCGCCGTGACTGACACGCGTGACTGACGCGGGCGAAAGCGCTGTGGCGCGCGGGGCACTCCTCAGTGCTCCGCGCGCCACAGCGCTCTTCGCGGTCCGAGCGGTTCAGTTACGGGCGTCCCAGGCGGCCAGAACGCGCGCCTCCCGTTCCGCGTCCAGGGTCTGGTCCGGGTAGCGGTACGTACCGAATGCCTCCTCCATGCCGCCCGGCGCTCGCAGCCAGTCCCAGGTGTCGCGTACGGACTCCAGGACGGGACGGCAGCGCAACCCGTCCGCCAGTGCCTTTTCCGAGGAGAAGTCCCAGACCGCGGCGAGCTGTTCGGCGGGCGGCGCCCACAGCGGGATCGTGACGAAGGGGGCAATGCCCTGTTCCGCGAGAAAGGCGTCGTCCGCCCACACCGGTTCGGCGCCCGCGCCGGTCAGCGCGGCGCATTCGCCGAGGAGGTCGCCCCAGGTGACGTTGGCCGGAGTGCCGGTGGTGAGGTAGGCGCCGGAGCCGCCGAGTTCGATCCGGTTCAGGCCGAAGGCCGCGATGTCCCGGGCGTCGATCAGCTGCATCGTGCGAGCGGGGCCGCCGCCCGCCAGCATCCGCCCGCCCCGGGAGGCGCGGCGCAGCCAGTACGTAACGCGCCGCATCTTGTCGCCGGGTCCGATGACGACGCCGGGACGGAGGATCAGCGTACGGCCGGTGAAATCCCTTTCGACCACGCGCTCGCAGCCCGCCTTGAGCTCCGCGTAGCCGGCGTCATCGGGCCCGGCGTCCGGGTCGCAGGGCAGCAGCGGCGAGGATTCGTCGACCGGTGCGGCGGGCCAGGGCGCGAGGGCGTTGATGCTGGATACGTGGGTGGTAGGCGCCCGCGTGCCGGGTCAGCGCCCGGACCGAGGCGCCGACGACGGCGGGGGCGTAGCCGCAGACGTCGACGACCGCGTCCCAGGGGCCGTGCGTGGCCAGCCGGGCGAGATCCGCCGCGTTCTCCCGGTCTCCGTTGACCACCTGCACGCCGGGCAGGTCGGAGCCGGACCGTCCGCGGTGGAAGGTGGTGACGTGCCATCCCCTTGAGCGGGCCTCGGCCACGAAGGCCCTGCCCAGGAAGACCGTTCCGCCGATGACCAGAAGTCTCATTGCCGAATACACCGTTTCGTCGAAGGGAGTGCGCCGCAAGCCCGGGCGGCGGCGGGCTGTCAGGCGGCGGGGAGCGTGGCCAGCAGCTCGAAATAGGCCGGTTCCCACTCCTGCTCGTAGCGGGTCCGCAGCTCGGCGGGCATCCCGCCGAGCATGAACTCCCGGGCCTGCTGGGGCGCCTGCTCCAGGAGGAGCGGCATGGTCGGTACGAAGTCCGCCGGGTCGTGCCCGGAGGCGAGGGAGGCGAGCATCGCCGCGTACGCCTCGCCGGTCACCTGGTCGCGCAGGACGGGGACCATGGTGCGCTCCTCCAGTTGGAGGTGGTCGTACATCAACGCGTCGAACTCGGCGATGCGGACGAGCAGGTGGCTGAGTCCGGGTTCGTGCGATCCGGGGTTGTCGCGCAGGAGGCGCAGGCCTTCGTGGATGCCGGCCAGGTGTCCGTCGAGGGAGGCGTGCTGCTCTTCCAGGGCGCGGGAGACCGTTTCCAGGGCGGGGTCGGCGGCCAGGACGACCGGCCAGACGTGGGAGTCCTCGCTGGTGTGATGGCCGTCGAGGATGGTGGTGAACATCTCCCACCAGGTGGTGAGCCGTGTCACCGCCGCCGGGCCCGGGGCCCCGCCCGAAGCGGCGTTGGCCAGCCGTCGGCCGAGCTCCGGGACGGCCCGGCGGATCAGGTCGTGCGTGAGGGTGAACCCGGTCAGGTTGTTCCCCTTGTTCCCCGCGGTGGGCGTCCGGGGCGCCGGCGGGGTGCCGGGCAGTGTCGAGGCGGACAACGCCCTCTCCTTTCGTGCCTGCCGTCCAGGCCCGGCGCGGCTGCCGCGACGGCCCGGAGAGCGTTCCTGGCACCGCAGGGTGGGCAACGGCCGCTGGAATCCCGCTGGACCCGGTCGCCGCGCGCGGCTCTTTTACTCCTGTGCGGGCCGGACGCAGTACTCGCCCAGTGCGGGCTCCAGTACGCCGAAGGCCGTACGGGCGAGTTCCTCGATCTCCTCGCGCAGCGCGTCCTCGGGCGTGTCACGGCGGATCAGGGCGCGCACGCGGCGCTGCAGCACCCGCTGTACGGCCGCGAGCTGAGCCGCGTTCAAGTCGGGCATGGGATCTTCGGGCCCGGCTCCGGTCGCTTCGGCCAGCGCCCGGGCCAGGGCCGCCTCACGCTGCTCGTCGATCTCGCGTTCGCGTGCGCGCAGCCGTGGGCTGTCGTGGACGAGCCGGGCGAAACCGGGTGTGCAACGGCCGTTCAGCGGGTGGGGCCGGTCCAGGGACGCGAGGAAGCTGCGACGCAGGGCGTGCAGCGCCGACTCCTGGGGCCGTCGCTCGCGGACCACGCGGGCAAGGCTGTCCAGGACCCCTTCGTGGGCGTCGAAGACGAGGTCTTCCTTGAGGGGGAAGTAGTTGCTGACCGTCATTTTCGACACGTGGGCGGCTTCGGCGACCTCCGCGATGGTGACGTTCTCGAAGCCCCGCTCGATGAACAGCAGCGTCGCGACATGGGCCAGCCGGTCGCGGGTCTCGCGCTTCTTGCGCCCGCGCAGGCCGCCCTCGGCGGGTGCGGCCCGGTTCGGGGTGGCTGTGGCTCCTGGCATGCGCCCATCCTACCCAGCACGTTTGGGCGGACATAGATTTTGGTTTGACATAAATTCTGGTCCGACCTAAATTTTTTCCGGTTCCCCCCACTGAGCTCTGCGCAGGAGGTTCGTTGAACACGTCGGACGAGCGTCTGGACCCGGCCCTGATCAAGCTCGGCGGAGTCCTGATCCTCGGCGCGGTGCTCGCCCAGCTCGACACCACGATCGTGAACGTCGGCATGGGCGCCATGGCCGACGGCCTCGACGAGTCCATGACGACGGTGCAGTGGGTCAGCACCGGCTACCTGCTCACCGTCGCGTTCGTCGCACCGCTCTCCGGCTGGCTGCACAGGCGTTTCGGCGGCAAGCGGGTATGGCTCGCCGCCGTCGCGCTGTTCGTCGCGGCCTCGGCGCTGAGCGGACTGGCCTGGTCGGGCAGCTCGCTGATCGCCTTCCGGCTGCTTCAGGGCGTCGGCGGCGGGCTCATGCAGCCCGTCGGCCAGGCCCTGGTCGCCCGGCACGCCGGACCCAAGAGGATCGGCAGGCTGGTCGGCATCATCACCGTGCCGGTCTCCGTCGCGCCGATCCTCGGCCCGGTCATCGGCGGGCTGCTCGTCCAATGGGCGGGGTGGCGCTGGCTGTTCCTGGTCAATGTCCCCGTCGGACTGATCGCGCTGGTGCTGGCCGCCCGTATCGTTCCGGCCGACAAGGCGGAACGCGACACCGCCGTACGTCCCGACGGCCTCGGGCTGATGCTCCTCCCGCCCGGACTCGCCGCTCTGGTGTACGGACTCGCCCAGTTCGGCCGGGGAGGTGTGGACCTCACCCAGGCCGTGGCACTCGTGGGCGGCTTCGCGTTCCTGGCGGGCTATGTCTTCCACGCTCTTCGCACCGCCCGCACCCCGCTGCTGGACCTGAGGCTCTTCGCGGGCCGGGGTTTCGCCCTCGCGGGCGTCAACACCTTCCTGCTCGGCGCGGCCCTCTACTCCTCGATGCTGCTGCTGCCGCTGTACTTCATGCAGGTGCAGGGAACGAGCGCGCTGCACGCCGGACTGCTGCTGGCGCCCCAGGCGCTGGGCAGCGCGCTGATCACGCCGACGGCCGGCCGGCTCACCGACCGCCACGGGCCGCGCAACGTCGTACTCGTGGGCATCGGGCTCACGGTCGCCGGCACCGTTCCCTTCGTCATGACCGGCGATCGCCCGCCCGAACTCCTGCTGACCGCCGCTCTGTTCGTACGGGGTGTCGGTCTCGGGGCCGTCGTCCCGCCGAACGTCGCCGCCACCTACACCTCCGTCGACCGCACCCAGGCACCCGCGGCCACCAGCGCCCGTACGGTCCTCAACCGCATCGGCGGCTCGATCGGCACCGCCGTGCTGGCCGTCATCCTGCAGAACGCGCTGAACGACGCGGCCGCGCACGACGGCAGCGTCCAGTCCGCCTACGCCCACACCTTCTGGTGGGCGCTGGCCTTCAGCGCACTGACCCTGATCCCCGCAGCGCTGTACCCACGGCACGCCCCGGGCAAGGGCTGAATCACCTTTTCCGTACGCCGACCGACCCACACCACAGGAGAGCCCCATGACCAAGTCCACCGCTGAACTCCGCGGGGGCCTGCGGCTGATGGCCGTGCACGCGCACCCGGACGACGAATCGAGCAAGGGGGCGGCGACACTGGCACGCTACGCCTCCGAGGGCGCCGAGGTCCTCGTGTGCACCATGACCGGCGGCGAGCGCGGCGATGTGCTCAACCCGGCGATGGACCGTCCCGAGGTGTGGGCCGACCTGCCGCGGCTGCGGCGCGCGGAGATGGAGCGGGCCCGCGAGATCCTCGGCGTACAGCAGCGCTTCATGGGATTCACCGACTCCGGGCTGCCCAGGAACGGTGAGGCGCTGCCCGACGGCTGTTTCGCCCTGGAGCCGCTGGAGGACGCGGCCCGGCCGCTGGTCGAGGCGATGCGCAGCTTCCGGCCGCACGTCGTGGTGACGTACGACGAGAACGGCGGGTACCCCCATCCGGACCACATCAAGACCTATCAGGTCTCGGCCGAGGCGTTCGCCGCCGCAGGCGACCCCAAGCGCTATCCGGGAACGGGCGAGCCGTGGCAGCCGCTCAAGCTCTACTACACCCTCGCCTTCAGCAAGGCGTACTTCCAGGCGATCTACGACGCCATGACGGCCGCCGGTCTCGACTCGCCGCACGGTGAGGTGCTCAAGGAACTGGCGAACGTCGAGGAGAAGTGGCAGATCACCACGCAGGTCGAGTGCGCCGAGTGGTTCCCCACCCGGCTGCGGGCCCTGCTCGCCCATGAGACGCAGGTCAACCCGGACGGGCCCGAGCGCTCCTGCCCGCTCGATGTGGAGCAGCGGGCCTGGCCGACGGAGGACTACCACCTGGCCCGCTCGTACGTCGAGACGACGCTGCCCGAGGACGACCTGTTCGCCGGCATCGAACCCGGCACCGAAGCCGACGCCCGCTGACCGGTCCAGCACCGCTCGGCGCAGGCTCCAGTCACCCCCGCGAGGCTGGCGGCACCGACACCGGGAGCTAGAGAAAGAGAGACCCATGCGCATCATCCGCTACCACCAGCACGGAACGCCGGAGGTACTGCAGGTCGACGAGGTCGAGAAGCCCGAGCCGGGTCCCGGACAGGTGCGTATCCGCGCCGAGGCAACCTTTGAACGCCCTGGAAAGGAGCGGCTCGTGATGTCCTCGGTTCAACGCCGGCTGGTGCGCGACATGGTGCGTATCCGCTGTGTGGAGGAGACGCTGGCGGACCTGTACCGCGAAGAGCAGCAGATGCGTACCCCCACCCACTTCTCCATCGGTCAGGAGGCCACTTCGGTCGGGATCTGCGCGGCGGCCCGGCGCACGGACGTCGTCTACAGCGGCCACCGCTCACACGCGCCCTACCTCGCCAAGGGCGGCGACCTGGACGCCATGGTCGCCGAGCTGTACGGAAAGGTGAGCGGGTGCGCCGGCGGGCGCGGCGGGTCGGTGCACCTCATGGACAAGGCGGCCGGCTTCGGCGGCTCGGCGGCGATCCTGGGCGAGATGATCCCGGTCGCGGTCGGCGCGGCCTGGGCGTTCGCCATGGAAGGGGCTCCCCGGGTGGCGCTGACCTTCTTCGGTGACGGCGCGTCGGAGGAGGCGCGTTCCACGAGGCGCTGAACTTCGCCATGGTCCACCGCGTCCCGGTCGTCTTCGTCTGCGAGAACAACCAGTACTGATCGCCTCGCCGCTCAGCGCCCGCCAGCCCCGTGGGACGACCATCCGGGAGCGCGCGCAGGGCTACGGCATGCGTCAGATGCGCAAGCTCACTTACTGGCAGGCGATCAGCGAGGCCACGGTCCAGTGCATGGCCGCCGACCCCGGCGTCTTCGTCGCTGGGGAGGGGGTGGACGACGACAAGGGCATCTACGGGACGACCCGCGCGGCGTACGAGCGCTTCGGCGCGTCCCGGGTGATCGATCTGCCCAACTCCGAGAACGCGTGCGCCGGTATCGCCGTGGGCGCGGCCGCCATGGGGCGTCGCCCGCTGATGGTCCACTCCCGCGCGGACTTCATGTTCCTGGCGATGGACGCGCTGGTGAACCTCGCGGCGAAGTGGCGCTACATGTACGGCGACCAGGGCGGCGTCCCCGTGGTCACCCGTGGCGTCGTCGGCCGTGGCTGGGGCCAGGGCGCCACACACTCCCAGAGCCCGCAGTCGGTCTTCGGCCACTTTCCCGGCCTGTACGCCGCGACACCGGCCTCGCCCGCGGACGCCAAGGGGCTGCTCGTCCAGGCGCTGCGCTCCGAGACACCGGTGCTGCTGCTGGAGAACCGCGGCCTGTACCAGGTCGAGGGCGACGTTCCGCCGGAGCCGTTGCCGGCCCCCTTCGGCCGCGGCCGCGTCGCCCGGTCCGGCACGGACGTGACGGTGGTCGCGGCCTCGCTGATGGTGTACGAGGCGCAGCGCGCCGCCGATCTGCTGGCCGGACAGGGCATCAGTGTCGAGGTCATCGACGTACGCAGCATCCGCCCGCTGGACGACGACCTCATCTGCGAGTCGGTGGCGAAGACCGGGCGGCTGGTGGTGGCGGACACCAGCTGGGCCCGTTACGGCTTCGCGGCGGAGGTGGCCGCCGTGGTCGCCGAGAACGTACCGGACGCGCTGCGCCGACCGGTTCGCCGGGTCACGCCGCCGGACTGTCCGGCGCCGGTGTCGTCCCCTCTGGAGGACGCGTTCCATCCCGACGCCGGCAGGATCGCGGCCGCGTGTCTTGAGCTGGTCGGCGGCGACCGGAGCGCGGTCCCCAGGCTGACCGGGGTCACGGCGGGATTCGTCGGACCGTACTGAGCCGGGGTGGGCGCCGGAGGCGGTCGGGCGACGTCCGACCCCCTCCGGAGTGAATCCGGCCGGTTCGGGGGCCGGGTGCTGGGTACTCGTGCGGCGCCGTCACAGGTGCAGGTGCGTGCGGTCGCGCGTGGCCCGGGGCGCAGTTTCCTCTTCTGCGGTGCGGGTCATAGCTGTGACGTTGCCCCCACACGGTTGGAGAACAGATGAGCGAGAAGAACCCGGTGAAAGCCGTCGCGGCGAAGGCGGCCGATGTACTCAGCGGTGACCAAGGGCCGGAGAACGGGATTCCGGGGAAGCCCGGCGCCGAGTCGCCGCCGGTCGACGAGCCGACCGACGTCCGGGCGCCGCTGCCGCCCAAGCCCGACCAGAGCGGCCCCGAGACGGTCAGCCCCACCGGGAGGCCCACCGGCGCCGCGCAGGCCGACATGGCCCAGGGCGACGCGTACCTGACCACGGCTCAGGGCACTCGGCTGTACGACACCGATCACTCCCTCAAAGCCGGTGCGCGCGGGCCGGTGCTCCTTCAGGACCACCATCTGCGCGAGAAGATCACGCATTTCGACCACGAGCGCATCCCGGAGCGGGTCGTGCACGCGCGCGGCGCCGCGGCGCACGGCGTCTTCCAGGGCTACGGGACCGCCGCGCAGATCACCAAGGCGGCCTTCCTCGGCAAGGGCGTCGAGACGCCGGTGTTCACGCGGTTCTCGACCGTCCTCGGGTCGCGCGGTTCGGCGGACACCGTGCGGGACACACGTGGCTTCGCGACGAAGTTCTATACGGACGAGGGCAATTTCGACCTCGTCGCCAACAACATCCCGGTCTTCTTCATCCAGGACGCGATCAAGTTCCCCGACATCATCCATGCCGGCAAGCCGCACCCGGACCGGGAGATCCCGCAGGCGCAGAGCGCGCACGACACCTTCTGGGACTTCGTCACCCTGCACACCGAGGCGACCCACCACACCCTGTGGAACATGTCGGACCGGGGCATTCCGCGTTCCTTCCGGATGATGGAGGGCTTCGGCGTCCACACCTTCCGGCTGGTCAACGCCGAGGGCGCGACGACGCTGGTGAAGTTCCACTGGAAGCCCAAGCTCGGCGTGCACTCGCTGGTGTGGGAGGAAGCGCAGCTGATCAACGGGATGGATCCCGACTTCCACCGCCGGGACCTCGCCGACGCGATCGAGGCCGGCGCGTACCCGCAGTGGGAGCTCGGCATCCAGACCTTCCCCGACACCCCGGAGCAGGTGTTCGAGGGCATCGACCTGCTCGACCCGACGAACATCGTCCCGGAGGAGCTGGCGCCCGTACAGCCGATCGGGCTGCTGACGCTCAACGCCAACCCGTCGAACTTCTTCGCCGAGACCGAGCAGGTCGCCTTCCACCCCGGGCATCTGGTGCCCGGCATCGACATCACCGACGACCCGCTGCTCAGCGGTCGGCTCTTCTCGTACCTGGACACCCAGATCAGCCGTCTCGGGGGCCCCAACTTCGCCCAGATCCCGGTCAACCGCACCCACGCGCCGGTCAACGACATGAACCGCGACGGCATGCACCAGACGGCCGTGCACACCGGCGCGGCTCCCTACCGGCCCAACTCCCTCGACGGCGGCTGCCCGTTCCCGGCGGGCGCGGACACCGCGGCGTACATCGAGGTGCCCAGGGAGGTGCCCGCGGCGAGGAAGGTGCGCGAGGCACCCGCCTCCTTCGCGGACCACTTCAGCCAGCCCCGGCTGTTCTGGCTCAGCATGACGCCCGTCGAGCGCGAGCACATCATCGCGGCGTACACCTTCGAGCTCGGGAAGTGCTACGAGCCGGCCATCAAGGAGCGCGGGCTGAAGGTGCTCGCCAACATCGACCCGGAACTGTGCGAACAGGTCGCCATGGGCCTCGGCCTGCCCGCGCCGGCGGCCACCGTGTCGCTGACGACCCCCGACCCGAGCCCGGCCCTGTCCCAGCTGGGACAGACCTGGCCGCTGGACGGACGCGTCGTCGGGATCATCACCGACGCCGACGGCGACCTCGACGGCGTGCGGTCCGTACGCCAGGCGGTGCTGGACGCCGGGATGGTCCCGCTGGTCATCGCCCCGTCCGGCGGCAAGCTGGAAGGCGGCGGCGAACCGCTCGCCGTCCAGCGCACTTACGTCACCGCGCGTTCTGTCGAGTACGACGCCATTCTCGTGGCGGGCGTGCCCGGCATCGGCAGCGACGCCTACGGCGCACGGGACGCCAAGGCCGCCGAGGCGGTGGCGCCGGCCGGCGCGGCGACCGATCCACGGGTGCAGCTGATGCTGTCGGAGGCGTTCAGGCACGGCAAGGCCATCGGCGGCTGGGCGGGCGCCGAACGTGTCCTGGAGTCCGCGGGCATTCCCGTCGGCACCCCGGGCGTCGTGACCGGCGACAGCGGTACGGGCACGCTGGAGCAGATCAAGCAGCTCCTGGGGCAGCACCGCGTGTGGGATCGCTTTCCGATCGCCGTCTGAGCCGTTCCGGCTCGGGTCCTGATAGTCCGTCACTTCGCGTCATGGGCCGGCCGCGCCCATGACGCGGTATCAGCAGAGTGAGATCTCGTACGTACGAAGGGAAGCGGTGGTGGCGCACGGGGCAGTGGACACGGGGTCGGCGCCTGCGGGGTCCGCGCCGGGCACGGCGCTCAGGCGTGCCCTCACGACACCGCTGCTCTACTTCTTCATCCTGGGCGATGTCCTCGGCGCGGGCGTGTACGTCCTGGTGGGCCAGATCGCCGCCGAATCGGGCGGCGCCGTGTGGGTGCCCCTGGGCGTCGCGCTCTGCCTGGCCCTGCTGACCGCTTCCTCGTACGCCGAACTCGCCACCAAATACCCACGGGCGGGCGGCGCGTCACACTACGCCACCCTCGCCTACGGGCCGTTCGCCGGGTTCCTCGCCGGCTTCTGCATGCTCGCCGCGGGCATCGTCTCCGTCGCGGCTCTCGCCAGGGGCTTCGGCGGGGACTACCTGGCGGTTTTCGTTTCCCTCCCCGTGGCGCTGGTGGCGGTGGTGTTCCTCGCCGCGCTCGCCCTGCTCAACGCCCGCGGCATCAGCGAATCGACGCGCGCCAATGTCGTGGCCACCGTCATCGAGGTGGGCGGTCTCCTGCTGGTCGCCGGGCTCGGCGCCTGGGTGGTGCTGCGAGGCGACGGCGACCTGAGCGCACTGACGAGGCTCGGTACGCCCGAACACGGGCCCGCGGCGGCGGTCCTGAGCGGGTCCGTCCTCGCCTTCTACTCCTTCGTCGGATTCGAGACGTCCGTCAACGTCGCCGAGGAGACCCGCGACCCACGGCGCTCCTACCCCCGTGCCCTCTTCGGCGCGCTCGCCACGGCCGGCCTGGTCTACGCGGTGGTGGGCGTCGCGGCCGGTGCGGCCGTCGACACGAAAACGCTCGCCGAGTCCAGCGGGCCGCTGCTCGAAGTGGTCGAGGCCGCCGGGGGAGTACCGCCCTGGCTCTTCGGCGCCGTCGCGCTCGTCGCGGTCGCCAACGGCGCTCTGCTCACCGGCATCATGTCCTCCCGGCTTGCCTACGGCATGGCACGCGACGGGCTCCTCCCCGGAGTCCTGACCAAGGTGCTGCCCGGCCGCCGCACCCCGTGGGCGGCGATCGCCGCCACCACGGCACTGTCACTCCTGCTCGCGGTCACCGGGGACGTGGCCACCCTCGCCTCAACCCTTGTGCTGCTGCTCCTCGTCGTCTTCTTCACCGTCAATACGGCCGTGCTCGTCCTGCGCCGTGACGAAGTACCGCACGGCCACTTCAGGACGCCCACCACGGTCGCCGTACTCGGTGCGCTGTCGTGCGTCGTTCTCGCGACACAGATCGAGCGCGAGGTGTGGACGCGCGGGCTGCTCGTGCTGGCGGTGGGCGCGCTGCTGGGCGTACTGGCGGCCGTACGGAGGCGCAGGAGGCGCAGCGGCTGAGAGCGGCCTATTGCCGGGCCGGGCTGTGGTTTCCTTGGCCCTCACCGGGCGAGAGGGGGGCGGGGCAGTGGGGTGGCCGGATGTTGCCGGGGACACGGCTCTGACCATCAAGGTGCCCGAGGCCGATCCGCTCGTCAGAGCCGGATTTCCCGCCCATGTCACCGTGCTCTATCCGTTCCTGCACGAGAGCCGGACAGCCGGTCCGGTCCATCGCGAACTGCTGGAACTCTTCCGCTCGTACGACCCCTTCGACCTGACGTTCTGCGAGTTCGGGCGGTATCCGGGCGTCCTCTTCCTCGCTCCCCAGCCGGCCGATCCGATACGGGCGCTCACCAAGGAGCTCACCGGGCGCTGGCCCGAGGCGGTGCCGTACCGGGGCCTGTTCGGTGAAGGTCTCGACCCGCACCTGACGATCGCCAACCACGAGGGACCGGACACCTGGGAGCGCGCGTACGACGCCCTGGAGGCGGAGTGCGCGCCCGCCCTGCCCGTGACTTCGCGGGTCGAGACGGTGCACCTGATCGTCCGGGACGGGGAACAGTGGCGGGACCATACGGCGTACCGGCTGGGGGACGGGGTGTGAGCGTTACGCCGTGCTGTTCTCCAGGACCACCGACCGGGTGAGGTTGCGGGGCTTGTCCGGGTCGTAGCCGCGGGACTCGGCGAGGGCGACTGCCAGGCGCTGGGCGCGGATCAGGTCGGCCAGCGGGTCCAGGGCGCCGGCGTCGGTAGGTTGCGACTCGGCGGTCAGCGTGCCGCCGACGCGCCGGATGTCCTGCGCGAGGCCGTCCGGCAGGGCGCCGAAGATCCAGGCCACGCGCCCGGGTCCGGTGATGCTGATCGGGCCGTGCCGGTACTCCATGGCCGGGTACGCCTCGGTCCAGGCGCCCGCCGCCTCGCGCATCTTGAGCCCCGCCTCCAGGGCGAGTCCGTACGTCCAGCCGGTGCCGAGGAAGGTGAACTGCCCGGCGCCGAGCACCTCGGCGGGCAGCGGCACGGCGACGGCCCGCTCGGCGTCCCGGATCGCCTCGGAGAGGGGACGTACACCGGCCGGAAGCGCATCCTCCGCCTCCAGGTGCGCGCGCAGCAGCGCGAGGACGGTGGTGGCGAAGCGGGTCTGCACCACCGACTCCTCGTCGGCGAAGTCCAGTACGGCCACGGCGTCCGCCGCCCCCATGACGGGGGTGGTGGGGTCGGCGGTGATCGCGCCGGAGGGCGAGGTGCCCTTCACGCGCCGGAGTACCTCCAGGACCTCGGTCGTGGTGCCGGAGCGAGTGATCGCCAGGACGCGGTCGTAACCGTCGCGGTACGGGAACTCCGAGGCGGCGAAGGCGTCCGTCTCGCCGTGGCCGCCGCTCTCGCGCAGTACGGCGTACGCCTGGGCGATGAACCAGGAGGTGCCGCAGCCGATCACGGCGACGCGCTCGCCGCGGCGCGGCAGGGCGTCCGTGTGGGAGGAAAGCGACGTGGCCGCCCGGGCCCATGTGGCAGGTTGAGAGGCGATCTCGACCGCGGTGCGGGAGGAATCTGCGGTGGACATGGAACGAACCCCCATATGATTGAAACTGCTCGAAGAGTCGATGTTCCAAGCATCTTCGAGCGCTGGCGCGTCGTGTGGCGAAGTATCCACCAAGCCGAACTCGCAGTCCATGTTTGTGAAGGAGTCGGACCGCATGTCGAAACACGAGCGGTGGAGCGCGCTGCTGGAGCTGCTGGCCGCCGAGGGAAGGCTGGAGGTCGAGGAGGCCGCCACCACGCTGGAGGTCTCCGCCGCGACGATCCGCAGGGACCTGGACGAACTCGCGGAGCAGCAGATGCTCGTACGGACGCGGGGCGGCGCGATCGCGCACGGAGTGTCGTACGAGCTGCCCCTGCGCTACAAGTCCTCGCGCCACGCGTCCGAGAAGCAGCGGATCGCGGCGGCTGCGGCGGATCTCGTCGCGGACGGGGATGTGGTCGGCCTCAACGGGGGCACGACCACTACGGAGGTGGCGCGGGCTTTGGCGCTGCGGGCGTCTGCGGGCGGTGGTGCCGGTGCCGGTGCCGGTCCTGTGCTGACCGTGGTCACCAACGCGCTGAACATCGCGGGTGAGTTGGCGGTGCGGCCGCAGATCAAGCTTGTGGTCACCGGTGGGGTGGCACGGCCGCAGACGTACGAGCTGGTCGGGCCGCTGACCATGGGTGTACTCAACGAGGTCGTGCTGGATGTCGTCATACTCGGCGTCGACGGGGTGGACCCTGAGCTGGGCGTCATGGCGCATCAGGAGGACGAGGCGAGCGTCAGCCGGCTGTTGGCGGAGCGGTCGCACCGGGTGATCGTGGTGACGGACTCGTCGAAGATGGGAAAGCGCGCGTTTGCCCGGATCTGCGGCCTGGACCGTATCGACGTGGTGGTGACCGACTCCGCGATCCCGGCAGAGGCGGCGGGCCGGCTCACCGACGCCGGGATCAAGGTGATCACCGTCTGAGGACGGACGGAGCGGGGTGAGCTCCGCAGGACACCCGCCCGCCCGCAGCCCCTACCCCCTCACGGGGCGAGCGCCATGGCGAAGATGTGGACGTTGGCATTCGAGGGCAGGACCACGAACTCGACCGTCTTGGCCGGGTCCAGCGCCACCGAGTGGGCGAACACGCTGTACTTCACCGTCGCGTTGCCGTACCCGTCCTGCCGATTGCGGCCGTCGGTCGACTTGACCAGCGTCGCGCCGTGCGCCGTCACCGGGTCGAACGACCAGTTGGGGAAGCCGAACGTCCCCGTACTGGAGGACCCGTCGGTGTAGTAGACGGTGGCGTTGCCCGTCGCGGCGCTGGTGACGCCCGAACCGAGGAACACCAGCCTGCTGCCCTTGCCGCCCAGGGTGATCGCCTGACCGCCGCTCGCCACGTTGTCCTTCGTCCCGGCCGGTACGTCCGGCCAGGTCAGTTTCGCCCCGAGGGCGTCGACCGTCGCCCCGGGCGTCAGACCCACCGCGGCGAGCTTCTGCGCCGAGAAGCTGTTGCCCTCACCGTCGTAGTCGCCCGCCTTCGTCGCGGACTCGTCGGTGATCGCCACATTGTTGTACGCCGCCGCAAGGCTCGCCTGCGGGGTCCCGGACCGCTCCGTGCGGGTGCCGGTGGCCGTGCCCTGGCCGTCGCCGCCCTGATACGTCGCGGTCGCCGTGAACGTACGGATCACGAAACCGGGCCGCTTCTCCGGGACTTGGATCCGGAACGTCGTATCGGCCGAAGCGCCCGTCGCCAGCGATCCGCTCACGCTGCGCACCGACGGCCGGACCGCCCATCCGGCCGGTCCGGCGAACGACACCTTCAGCGAACGCAGGCGCTGCGGCCCGGCGTTCTTGACGGACACCTTCACCGTCGAGACGGCCGGTCCGTCCAGGTCCACGGGCGAGATGGTCACCTCGGTCCTGGCCGCCGCGGCGGCCCCCGGCCCGGCCGCGACCGCCGCCGCTCCTGCCGGGACGAGCATCACCGCGCCCGCCACCGCCGCTCCCACCGCCACAGCCACCGCTCTGAGCGGAGTGACCAGTCGTGCTGGGGCTGATCTCATCGCGTGCTCCTTGGAGTCCGGCAGCTCAGGAAACGGGGGGCATCTCGGTCATGCGCGAGTCGAGACCGGAGCGCAGATTGACCCAGCCGCCCCGCGTGAAGTCCGGTATCGCGACCGGCCGGCCCTTGTTCGCCAGCGACATGACGCTCAGCGGCACCGGTGCGCACCAGACCGCCGAGTCGTACACGTCGATGTCCGGGACCAGCCCCGCCCGCATCGTCTGCACCGTGCGCCACTGCAGGACGTAGTCCATGCCGCCGTGGCCGCCGTTGTTCGCGGCGTCGTCGCCGATCTTCTTCCACAGCCAGTGGTCGAACTCCTTGCGGTACGTGTCGAAGTCGCGCCAGGAGTGGCCGCCGTGGTCCGGCTCGACGTAGATGCGGCCGCCCGTCGTCGACGTACCCGCGTAGTCCTCGAAGATCCCGCGGGTGCCCGCGATGGAGTTGATGCGGCTGTACGGACGGGGCGAACTGACGTCGTGCTCGGCCCGGATGGTCCGGCCCTTGGCGGTCTCGATCGCGCAGGTGACCAGGTCGCCGTTGATGTACGTCTCGTTCCACGACGGGTGCGACCTGGGGACGAAGCGCTCCCGGTAGTCGGCGAGGCCCTTCGGCGCGGTCGCGGTGGCTTTGAGAGTCGTCATCCGGTCGCCGCGGTTGATGTCCATGGCCGCCGCGATCGGGGCCAGTCCGTGCATGGCGTAGAAGGACGCGGTGCTGCGGGTGTGCCAGAGCCGGCGCCAGGAGTCGGTGTAGTACGTGTTGGAGAAGAGCAGCGCGCGCAGGTCGTGCAGGTACCCGCCGTGGCCGTTGGTGATGTCGCCGAACAGGCCCTCGTGGGCGGCCTTGAGCATGGCCAGTTCGTTGCGGCCGTAGTTGCAGTTCTCGGCCAGCATCAGGTTCTTGCGGGTGCGCTCCGAGGTGTCCACGAGCTCCCACAGTTCGCGCAGCTCGGTCGCGATGGGCAGCTCGACGACGACGTGCTTGTCCGCCAGCAGCGCGGCCTTGCCCTGCTCGTAGTGGAACTCCCACGGCGTCGCGATGTACACGAGGTCGATGTCGTCGCGCTTGAGCATTTCCGTGTACGAGTCGGCCGAGCCGCCGAACTCCGCGGGGCGCGGCTTGCCCTTGGCGACCAGCTGGTCGGCGGTGCGCTTGGCGCGGTCGGCGCGGATGTCGCAGACGGCGGTCACGACGCAGCCGGGGACCACGGACCAGCCCGTGGTCATTCCGGAGCCGCGGTTGCCGAGCCCGATCACGCCGACGCGGACGGTTTTGTACGCCTCGAAGGGCACGTTGATCATCGACTTCTGGCCCGGTCTGCGGGCGGGCGTCGCGGCGGAGTCCTCGGTCGCGGCCGACGCGGCCGATGCGGCAGCCAAGGGCGCCGCCGTCGCGCTTCCGGCCGAACCGATCCCGGCCGCGAGCGACGCTCCGGTGGCCAGCGTCCCTCCCAGGAGCAAGCGACGTGAGACTGCGGGGATTTCGGGCATACGAGACGCTCCTCGTTACGTGACCGGCATCACTTCACTGGCGGAGTCGACTCTGGCGGGATTGCCAGTTACATGTCAATAGGTGTTCGCAGGAACCGTGTTACGAACAAAATCGAGCATTCGGCGCCGGGGGAGGACCGGGCGACGGCGCACCCAGGCACACCCGCACCCGGTGTTCACGGTTCGCCTGCGCACAGCAGGAGCACACCCGCGGGGCGGCCGAAGCCCTGCGGGTGTGTCGGTCGGGCCCTCTGGCGTGTGTCGGGGTGCGGCAGGCAGCAGCCTCAGGCCTGTGCCAGTGGGGCGGGGGTGAGTACCACGAAGTCCGCGCCGGACGGGTCGACGCAGACGGCCAGTCGTCCGACGCCCTCGGCGTCCTCCGGGCCCATCTGCACACTGCCGCCGTTTCCGGTGACCTTGGCGACCGTGGCGTCGCAGTCCTCGACCGCGAACACCGGGTGCCAGTAGGGCCTGCCGTTGTTCAGTGAGAGGGCCTCCGACGGGAGCTGCATGAGGCCGCCGTGCATGCGTTCCGGGGGAAGACCGGCAGGGGTGATCATTGAGTACGTCCCGCCGCCGCCCGGCAGCTCCATGTCCTCGGTGCCCCAGCCGAAGAGATTGCCGTAGAACTCCTTCGCCCCGGCCGAGTCGGTGGTGTAGAGCTCGGTCCAGCACAGCGTGCCCGGCCGGTCCGCGGCCTCCATCCCCTTGGTCTTGCCCGGCTGCCAGACGGCGAACTGACCGCCCTGCGGGTCGGTGTACTGAGCCATCCGCCCCTCGCCGTCGGCGTCCATCGGGGGGACCCGCACCTTGCCGCCCGACCGCTCCACGGCCTCGGTGGTGGCGTCGGCGTCCGGGGTGCAGAAGTAGATCATCCAGGCCGAGCGGGCCCCTTCCTCGGTGAGCTTCCCGATTCCGGCGATGGTCCTCCCGTCCCGCTTCAGCACGCCGTAGTCGTTCGCGTCCGGTGCGTCCGGAGGGCCGTAACCCTGGAACTGCCAGTCGAACACCGCGTTGTAGAACCCGGCCGCGGCGGGGACATCGGGGGCGCCGAGGTCGATCCAACAAGGGGAGCCCGGCGCGAAGTCAGTGGTGATCATGACGTTGCCTTTCGTCGCAGGTCCTCGTAGATCCAGCCTGTCACCCACCACTGACAACCGCCCGTCGGCCGGCTCGGGCGCTCTCTCAGGACCGGTTGGCCGTGACCCGCACCGTCTTCAGGCCCGGATCCGCCGGGTCCGGGACGTTCATGCCCGCGTCCAGGCCGGTACGCAGATAGCGCAGCACCGGCTCCGTCAGCCGCTCACCCGGCAGCGCGGCCGGGATCCCGGGCGGGTACGGCGTGATCATCTCGGCGGCCACCCGCCCGACCGCGTCCTCCAGCGGTACGTTCTCGGTGTCGCCGAAGTACGCGTCCCGTGGCAGGCAGGTCTGCTCCAGCCGCATGTCCTGCCCGGCCGGTACGTCGACGACCGGCGCGCCCGCCAATTCCTCGGAGTGGTTGGCGAGATCCTTCAGCGCGTCCAGCAGCGGCGCGGTCGTGGCCCGCGAGTCGGCGTGCGTGAGCTGCGCGCCGATCCGGCGGTGGTCGATGAGATGCATGTCGGTACTGCGCCGCTCGCGCAGCCAGTCCGCCGCCCGGTAGCCCGTCGTACCCAGCGCCTGGATGTCGATGATCACCGGCAGCGGGTCGAAGTCCGCGGCCTTGCCCGGGCCGGTGAAGTCGGTGCGGTCGTTGACGTGGAGGCCGGGGATCCGCTCGATCTCCGCCCGTACGTGGGAGGCGAGCCGCAGCACGTCGTCCATCAGCCGGTTGCCCTGCGTCATCATCTGGCGCCGCCAGCCGTCGAGTCCGGCCCAGATGATGACGGAGGGGCTGGTGGTGCCGAGCAGGTCGGCGCGGGACTTCAGCACCTGCGGGTCGATCAGATCCCCTTGCAGATGAAACACCGAACCCTGTTCGAGGCCGCTGCCCATCTTGTGGATGCTGGTCACGCAGACGTCGGCGCCCGCGTCCATCGCCCACGACGGCAGCTGTTCGTGGAACGGCAGATGCGCGCCCCACGCCTCGTCGACGATCAGCGGGACCGAACGGGCGTGGCAGGTCCGCGCGATGGCGGACAGCTCGGCGCAAGCCCCGTACGGCGTCGGGCTGGTGACCAGCGCCCCGCGCGCGTCCGGCTCGCGTTCGAAGGCCTCCTCGAAGGCCTCGGCGGACGGCGGATGCGCCAGGTTCAGCTTGGTGTCCCACTGGGGATCGACCCAGACCGGCTCGATGCCGGAAAGGATCAGGCCGGAGACGACCGACTTGTGCGCGTCCCTGCCCACCAGCAGCTTCTGGTGCGGGTGCGCGACCGAGAGCATGGCCGCCTTGACGGACAGCGAACTGCCGCAGGTGGAGAAGAAGGTGTGCTCGGCGTGGACGGCGTCGGCCATCAGCCGCTCCGCGCGCAGCAGCACGTTGCCGCTGGTGCGGTGGTCGTCGAGGCCGCCGGAGGCGAGGACGTCCGAGAGGTACACCGCGTCGCCCAGGACCTTCCGGGCCAGCGGATCCGCCCCCCGGGCCTGTTTGTGTCCCGGTGGCGTGAACGCGAGTTCGCCTCGCTCGTGGTAGCGGTCGAGTGCTTCCAGTATGGGGGCGTGGGTGTGATCCATGCGGTCCATGCGGTACGGGTTCCTCGAACGGGCCGGTCGATTCCTCTGGGGCCCGCGGATCTCAGGGCCGGGCGGCGGCGGAGAAGCGCAGAGCGAAGTGGTTGAGGGTGTACGGCAGCGGCCGGCCGGGCCGCAGTCCGTCCGGGCTGTGCAGCCGGAAGTCGTGGCGCTCCATGAGCGCGGCGACGAGCGTGGACGTGACGAGGAGGACGAGGTCCTCGCCGGGGCACACACCGGGTCCCGCACTGAACGGCACCAGCTCGGGGCCGGTGTGCGCCGTGCCGTCCAGCCAGATCTCCGGTACGAAGCGGTCACCGTACGGCGCGGAACCGTCCCGGTGGAAGTAGGGGGCGTACACGAGGAACGCCGTGCCCCCGGGCAGAGTTCCCTCGCCCCACCGCGTCTCGCGGGTGCTCTCGCGGAGCAGGAACGGCGTCGTCGGCCACAGCCGCACGGACTCCATGACGCACGCGCGCGTGTACGGCAGCAACTGCGGCCGGGTCAGCTCCGGTATGGCCAGCTCGTTGCGTACTTGCTGCTCCTGCGCCGGGTGGGTGGCCAGCAGGGCCAGCGTGCGCGCGGCCGCGATGCCTGCCGCGTCGAACGCGAACAGCCAGTGCGGCACCTGACCCGCCGGGTCGACGCCCGGCTTGGCGGACGTCCGGGCCAGCGCCTCGGCGAGGCTGCCCGGCTCCGCCCGGTCCAGGTGGGCGCGCAGGCCTTGCTGGAAGCGCTCGCGCGGGCCGGCGGTGGCGCGCGTGGGGACCAGGGCCGACCAGTTGCCGAAACCGCGCAGCCGGCCGAGGCGGTCGGTCAGGGCGGTGTCGTCGCGCGCCGCGTCACCGAGGACGACGCGGCGCACGGTCCGCCACCAGGCGGCGCCGAACGTGCCCCAGTCCAGCCGGCCGGTGCCTTGGGCCTTGGCTTCGGCGAGCAGTCCGTCGGCCTCCTCGCGGACGGTGCGTACGAACTGCGGGGCGAGGTGGTGCAGATGCCGTCCGGTCTCCAGGACGTCCTCGTTGAAGGCCCTGCGTTCGTCGCGCTCCTGGCCGGTGGAGATCAGTACGCCGTGCGGCTGGAAGTGGCCGAGCGCGTCCCGCTTCAGGCGGGCCGCCGGGGTGAACGGCTCCGGCGTCTCGTCCAGTACGCGCTGCGCGTCCTCGGCGGAGAGCGGCAGGGCGACGTTCCGGCCCGCCAGGCGCAGGTGCAGCGGCCCGGGACCGTACCGCCTGCGCAGCTCGTTCAGGAGCTCCACCGCGTGGCGGTCCGCGTCGATGCGGGTGGCGAGCGCCATGCCCTGCTTGCGGCGGACGACGACACCGCCCGCGAGCGTGGGCAGGCCCACCCGCAGGGCGACGCGGGCGGTGTCCCGGGCGGACGCGCGGCCGGGCGTCGAGGCGCGGCGCGCGGCCCGGTCATCCGGTACGCCCTGTTCGCCCGGCGCGCCCTGTTCCGGCTCGCCGGCCCATGCGGCGGCTGGATCTCTCCCGGCCATCGTGCGGCTCCCTCGGTGCTGGCGGGTTCCGGTGCTGCCGGCGGGCCCCGGTCCTGGGGGGACTCAGTGCTGGTTCTCGGCCTGGAACATCCAGCGCTGCTTCTCGAGCTCCGCGGTGAGGCCGATGAAGATGTCCTGAGTCACCGGGTCGGGCTTGTCGGTCGCGTCGATCCGCTCGCGCATCCTGAGGCCGACAACGCCGAGCGCTTCGACGACCAGGGCCACGACGTCGCTGTCCTGGGTCCAGCCGTCCGCGGGCGTGGGGAGTTCAGCGGTCTTGGCGACCGTCTCCACCCGGCCGTCGGGTGCGACGCCGATGGCCGACGAGCGTTCCGCGACGACGTCGGCGTACGAACGGGCGAAGGACACCAGCTCGTCGAGCTGGAGGTGGATGGAGCGGAAACGCGGTCCCACGATCGTCCAGTGCGCCTGCTTTGCCAGAAGTGACAGACCGAGCAGGTCCACCAGGGCGCCCTGGAGGGCATCCGCGGTGGTCTGACGGGCGGCTTCGGGCAGGGTGCTCTTGAGGGCGGTCATGCAGTTGCTCCTTTTCGACACTCTCGTCTGCTTCAGTCTGTGGTCGGATGCCGCTGTTCCGCCTGTCGGCGACTCAGCCGCCGGGGCCTCCGCTACCGAACGCACCACCGGACTTCTCGTCCCACCGCGGCCGCTCCTCCGGCTGCTCCGCACTGGGCCTGCCGGACGCGTTACCGGTGTTTCTGAGCTCGTGCGGGAGGAGGCGTCCGCCTTCCGGAGGCACTACTTCGTCGGGTTCCCGGCGCTCCCTGACCTCGGGCGGCCCCGAGCCCTCCGGCCGGTGCGGCTGCTCCTGGGGCGTGGGAGGAGCCGGCTCGCGGTTCCTGATGCGGATGCCCCACCACACGGCGGCGATCAGAGCGGCCGCGATGGCCAGTCCCGCGACGAACGGCGCGATACCGATGACCAGGTCACTCGCGGCCGTGGGGTCCGCGAGGCCGGCGAATTCGCTGGTTCTCGTGCTCTGGAGTGCGCTCATGCGCGGCGGGTACCCACGGGCGCCCGAGTCATGAGCGGCCGTACAGGTGAAACATTTCCGCACGGCCGCCGTGTCGGGTGGACTTCCCGGCCCCGGCCCGCGTTACTTCGCGTCGGCGTAGCACTCCACGACCGCCGTCGTGAAGGGGAAGCGCACCGGCGTCCGGCCGAAGGCGATCCGCCCGGCCAGATCACCGGCCGCGCGGATCGCCTCCACGACCTGCTGCGCCTCCCCGGCGGGGCAGTGCACGATCACTTCGTCGTGCTGGAAGAACACCAGCTCCGCCCGGAGGCCCGCCGCCCTCAGGCTCTGCCGCAGCGCCGCCATCATCAGCAGCGCCCAGTCGGCGGCGCTGCCCTGCACGACGAAGTTCCGGGTGAAGCGGCCCCGCGCGCGGGCGTTCGTCGACGCGTACCCCGGCGTGAACTCCCCGTCGGGCGCCGCCACCTCTCCTGCGCCGTCCTGCGGAATGCCCGCTTCACCGTCTTCTCCCGAGCCCGGCGCGGGTGGACATGTCCGCCCCAGCCAGGTCCGTACGAGCCGCTTCTCCTCTCCCGCGCGCGCCGCGTCGTCCACATACGCCACAGCGCGCGGGAAACGTCTTCGCAGCGCCGCGAGATTCTTCAGACCGTCCCCGGAGGTCTGTCCGTACACCGCGCTGAGCACGGCGAGCTTCGCCATGTCGCGGTCACCGGCGAAGGCCCGGTCCGACACCGCCTTGTAGAGGTCACCGGGCTGCCCCGCCACCTCCATCAGCCCCGGATCGTGCGAGATCGCGGCCAGGACGCGCGGCTCCATCTGGTCCGCGTCGGCGACCACGAGCCGCCAGCCGTCGTCAGCGATCACCGCGCGCCGGATGACCTTCGGGATCTGGAGCGCGCCGCCGCCATTGGTCACCCACCTCCCGGTGATCGTCCCGCCCGGCAGGTACTGGGGCCGGAAACGGCCCGCGCGCACCCAGTCCTGGAGCCAGCCCCAGCCGTGCGCCGTGTAGATCCGGTACAGCTTCTTGTACGCGATGAGCGGCTCCACGGCCGGATGGCCGACCCCCTCCAGCTCCCACCGCCGCGTGGACTTCACCTTGATCCCGGCCTGCGCGAAAGCCTTGATCACATCGGCGGGCAGCTCGGGCCGTACGCGCCTGCCGAACGCCGCCGAGATCTCGTCCGTCAGCTCCGCCATGCGGCGCGGGTCGCCGCCGCCCGTGTACCGCTCGCCGAGCAGCTCCTCCAGCACCGCCCGGTGCACGTCCGCCCGCCACGGCAGCCCCGCCCTGTTCATCTCGGCGGCCACCAGCATCCCCGCCGACTCGGCGGCCGTCAGCAGCCGCATCCGGTCGGGGTGCTCGGCAGCGCCGTGCCTGCGCTGCTGATCGGCGTACACCTCCAGCAGGTCCTCGAACGCCACCGGGACCGGCTGCGGCTCGAAGAGCGACGACTGCGATCCGGGCTCGGCGGCGCGCTGCGGCGGATCGGGCGGCACGGGCCGGTTGTGCAGCCGCGCCCAGGCCGCCGCCGCCGAATGCGGCTCGCCGTGCCGGCCCTCGTGCCCGAGCAGCAGTGACTCCGCGTCCTCGATGTCGTAACACCGCTCGACGCGCACGCCCGCGGCGAGCAGTCGCGGGTAGATCTCGGCGGTGGACCGCCACACCCACCGGCCGACCTCGGGCCTGGAGCCGACCGCCGACACGAGGTCGGGCTCCTCGCGCACGTCACCGGCCGGCCGCCCGTCCCGCCCCAGCGGCACGAGCAGCGCACCCCCTGCGTCCGTCTCGGCGACGGCCCAGCGATCGCTCATGAGTGCGAGTCTGGCACCCGCCACTGACAACGCCGTTGGCGGCGCGCCCCACGCCCCTGCTCAGCCGATACAGCCTGCGGCGCCTTGCCCGGCCCGCTCACCGAGTCCGACCCGCGTCAGCGCCGCCCGTACCTCGGTGCGCGACGGACGCCGGCCGGCCAGCCGCAGCGGCAACGAGACGTTCTGCGCGGCGGTCAGTGAGGGCAGCAGGTTGAACGCCTGGAACACGAAGCCGATCCGGTCGCGCCGCAGCAGCGTGAGCCCCCGCTCGCTCAGAGCGCCCAGCTCCATGCCGCCGACGGTGACCGTCCCGGACGTGGGCCGGTCGAGTCCGGCCGCGCACTGGAGGAGAGTCGACTTGCCCGACCCGGAGGGCCCCATGACGGCGGTGAATGTCCCACTGCCGAAGACGATGTCGACCCCGTCGAGGGCTTTGACCTCGACATATGTCCTGTGGAGTGCGGTGAGCCGCACAGCCGGTGTGATCATGTGCCCAGTTTTCCGGCCGGGCGCCCGCCGGGCACGACCGCTGAGCCGAGTCTCCGGGGTATGCCTGGCCCCACCCCCTCGGCGCCCCGTGACACCATCGAGGGCATGGAGCAGGTGGAGAAGGCGGTATCCGCGGCGGTGTACGACGAGGGCGACGCGGGTCTCGACCTCGGCGCCTCGCTGCTCGCAGCCGCACCCTGGCCGGACGCGGGACGCGAACTCCTGCGCCGGGGCGAGGAGTTCGTACGCCGCGCCTGGGAGCGCGGCTGGCAGCCCGCCGACGTCGTACGCATCGTCCGCCGCGACCTCGACGACCGCCACGTGCGCCTGGCCACCGACCTGATCGCCGCCGAGAACCGCCGGTACGCCGGAACCGCCCCCCGCTGGGAGGCGCAGCTCCGCGACCTGGAGGCGTCACACATATGGTGGGGCGGCGACGCCCGGTACGCCGACGAGCTGGCCACCCGCGAGCGGACGGACCGCTTCTCGCTCGCCACGGCGTTCCTCGAACTCTTCCGCCACCTCATCCGCCTCCCCGCGATCGAGCCGGTCGGCCCGCCCCCGGGCGAGCCCATGCACGTACGCCCGCACACACCCACCGCCGACGAGCCGCGCATGCTCACCCGCGTCCGCGCGCTGCTGGCCAAGGCGGAGGCGACCGACTACCCGGACGAGGCGGAAGCCCTCACCGCCAAGGCGCAGGAGCTGATGGCGCGCCACAGCATCGACGCCGCACTGCTCGCCGCCCAGGGCCACACCGGCGACGTACCGACGGCATGCCGGATCGGCGTCGACGCCCCGTACGAGACGGCCAAGGCGATCCTGCTCGACGCCGCCGCCTCCGCGAACCGCTGCCGCGCGGTGTGGAACAGCGGCCTCGGTTTCTCCACGGTCGTCGGCTTCGAACCGGACCTGGAGTCGGTCGAGCTGCTCTACACCTCCCTCCTGGTCCAGGGCACGGCGGCGATGACCCGTGCGGAAGCCGCCCAGCGCGCGGGCGGCCGCAAGCGCACCAAGTCCTTCCGTCAGGCGTTCCTGACGGCGTACGCGAGCCGGGTGGGCCACCGGCTGTCCGAGGCGACGGAACACGTGACGGAGGAGGCGGGGGGCTCGCTGCTGCCGGTGCTGGCGGCGCGGGACGTGGCGGTGGAGGACCGGGCGGAGCGGATGTTCCCGCAGACGACGTCGACGCGGGTACGGGGCGTCAGCGACCACGCGGGCTGGGAACACGGCACGGCGGCGGCCGACCAGGCCACGATGCCCGGGCGCCCCGGCGTGACCCGCTGACCCCGCGGGGCTTTCCCCGGGCCGCTCAGCGCGCTCCGGACACCCGTGGCGGACCTGTCACAGGCCCTGGACGACGAAGGGCCGCGGCCCCGTGAGGGAACCGCGGCCCGTGCGTAAGCCACGTACGGACTACCCCACCGTCAGGAACCCGGCAGCTTCGGCAGATCGGTGGGCATCCCCTCCGGCAACTGGTCACCGCCGGCGGACTTCTTGAAGGAGTCCTCGATCCCGCTGCCCCACTTCACGGTGAGCGAGTCGCCGCCGGCGCCCGGCGTGACAACGCCGGTCGTACGGTCGGCGTTGCCGTCGGCGCACTTCAGTTTCAGCGTCACCTTGTTCCCTTCGGCGACATCCCCCTCGGCGACCGTGCCGGTGCAGACGTGCTCCCCGGCGACAGCCGCGTCGGAACCCTGGATGATCAGCGCGACGATCTTCCCGTCGGTCGTCGCGAGCCAGGACCCGGAGACGTCCGCCGACGCCCCCTGGTCCCCGCCGGGCGGAGCGCTGCTCTGCCCGGCGCTGCCGCTGCTGCCTTTGGCCCTGCCCTTGTCGCTGCCCGTGCCGCCGCTGTCGCTGCTGCAGCCGGTCAGGACGAGGGCCGCCGCGACGGCCGCCGCCGCGACGGTGGTGCGCGCGTACTCACGCACTGCGGACTCCCCGGTTTCGGTTGGTCGGAACGCGCCAAGCTACCAGGAGGACTTGCGCACTCCGGGGAGGAAACCGGCATGCGCCTGCTCCCGCATCCGCACCCTGGAGAGCCCGAACTTCCTGAGGTGGCCACGGGGCCGGCCGTCGACACTGTCCCGGTTGCGTACGCGCGTGGCGCTCGCGTCGCGCGGCTGGCGGCGCAGCTCCTCCAGCGCGGCGGCACGCTCGGCCTCACCCGTTCCGGGCTTGCGGAGGATCTCCTTCAGCTCCGCCCGCCGCTCGGCGTACCGCTCGACGACAGCCTTGCGCCGCTCATTGCGCGCGATCTTGCTCTTCTTCGCCATCAGACCTTCACCCCCCGCGCGCGGATGCGGGCCACGGCAGCCTCGACGCCGATCACGTCGACGGTCTTGATCGCCCGGGCGCTGAGCGTGAGCCGCACATGGCGGCCCTCGCTCGCCAGCCAGTAGCGCTTGCGCTGGATGTTCGGGTCGAAGCGGCGCGACGTGCGCCGGTGCGAGTGGGAGATGTTGTTGCCGAATCCCGGCTGGGCGCCGGTCAGCTGGCAGTGGGCAGACAAGGTCGATCACTCCTCTTTGAAAATGGGAACCATTTCCATATACTAACCACATGGCACGCAACGAAGTCCGCCCGATCATCAAGCTCAGGTCCACGGCGGGGACCGGCTACACGTACGTGACCCGCAAGAACCGCCGCAACAACCCCGACCGCATGACGCTCCGCAAGTTCGACCCGGTCGCCCGCCGGCACGTCGACTTCCGCGAAGAGCGCTGACCCGCAGACCAGAAGGGGGCATCAGCACTTGAAGCCCGGAATCCACCCGCCGTACGGCCCCGTCGTCTTCCGCGACAAGGCAGGCGGCTTCGCCTTCCTCACCCGCTCCACCATGACCAGCGACAAGACAGTGGAGTGGGAGGACGGCCGTACGTACCCCGTCGTCGACGTCGAGATCTCCTCGCAGAGCCACCCCTTCTACACGGGCACGGCGCGTGTGCTGGACACGGCGGGCCGTGTGGAGCGCTTCGAGCGCCGCTACGGGGCGAAGCAGTGAGTGAGAAGAAGGGGAAGCTGCCCGTCGTCATCGTCGGCGGGCTGCACTCCGACGCCCGGAAGGAGGTCGTGGAGCAACTGCTGCGCCGGGTCCCCGGCAGCGTCGCGCTGCACCACGACCTCTCGACCGCGGCCGAAGGAACGGTACGCCGTACCGTCCGCGACACCCTCGGTGAGAGCGCGTCCGGCGACGCGCCGCTGGTCAACGACTGCGCGTGCTGCGCGCTGCGCGAGGACCTGGTGCCCGAGCTGGAGCGGCTGGCCGGCAGCGGACTCACCCGTCTCGCGGTCGTCGAGCTGTGGGACTCCGTCGAGCCCAAGGCGATGGCCGAGGTCGTCGTCGCGCACGGCGGGGACGTACTCGACCTGACCGCCGTCATGACGGCCGTCGACCCGGCGCTGCTCCTGCCCTACCTCGGCTGCGGCGACGATCTGGCGGAGGCCGGGCTGGCCGCGGCCGCGACCGACCAGCGGACGGTCGCGGACACCTGGGCGCGCCAGTTGGAGTACGCCCCGGTCCTGGCCGTGGTGGAGAGCGAAGAGGCGGACGAGCAGGACGAGGCGCTGCTCGCCCAGCTGCACCCGACGGCCCGCCGGGTCCCGGCGGCCTCCGGCGAGCTGGCCGAGGCGGCCTTCGCCGGTTTCGACATCGAGGCGGCGGCGGACCGCCAGCACCCGGCCTGTGCGCTGCTTCCGCAGGACGCGGACGACAACGGCGTCGGCACGCTGGTGTGGCACCGGAACCGCCCCTTCCACCCGGGGCGGCTGTACGAGGCCCTGGAGGACCTGACCTGCGCCGCCGCCCGCAGCCGCGGCCGTTTCTGGCTCGCCGACCGCCCCGACACCCTGATGGCGTGGGACGCGGCGGGCGGCGCGCTGTGCGTGGAGAGCGCGGGGCCGTGGCTGGCCTCACTGCCGGACGCGGCGTGGGAGATGGTCCCGCCCGTACGCAGGGCGGCGGCCGCGCTCGACTGGCACCCCGAGCACGGGGACTGCTGCCAGCACCTGGTCTTCACCTCGCCGGGTCTCGACCGCGGCGGGCTCGAAGAACTCCTCGAATCCTGCTTGTTGACCGACGCCGAATACGCGGCCGGGCGTGATGCCTGGAAGCGCCTGCCGTCCGCTTTTGATTCCCTTCTGGAGGCCTGATGTCCCGCCCGTCCCGAGGTAAAGACCCTCGTAAGCCCCTCAAGTCCCGCCCCAATCCGCTGGACGAGGCGAAGATTACGTACATTGACTACAAGGACACCGATCTTCTGCGGAAATTCATTTCGGATCGCGGGAAGATCCGGAGCCGTCGTGTGACAAGGGTCTCGGCCCAGCAGCAGCGGCAGCTGACCCGCGCCATCAAGAACGCCAGGGAGATGGCCCTGCTGCCGTACTCCTCGCGCTGATCCGGAGAGCTGTAACGGAGGGAGCACCCCGCGTGCACGTGCATCTGCCCATGCATCCGCAAGTGAACAAAGCTATGATCCGGGGCAGTTGACATCTGCACTTTCCGGGAGCGACCTGTGCACCACGCGTACAACGGCATGGCCGCCACAGAGCTTCACGGGGTGGTCTGGCAGAAGAGCAGGCACAGCAACTCGCAGGGTTCCTGCGTGGAGTTTGCCAAATTGCCGGGCGGGAATGTGGCAGTCCGCAATTCGCGGCATCCGGACGGGCCCGCTCTGGTCTACACGCCTGCCGAGATCGAGGCGATGCTGCTCGGCGTCAAGGACGGCGAGTTCGACCACCTGGTAGCCGGCGGCTGACCGGAACCAACCGGTCCGCCGCCCTGCCATGCATGGGCCCCGGCCACTGCACGTGTTACTGCCTAGGGCTGCCTGTCACTGGCTGTTACTGTCGCTCGGTTCCGAGCCGGAACAGCGCCCACACGACTTTGCCGCTGAGTGTCCCGGCGAGCGGGTGCCATCCCCAGCTGTCGCTGAATGAATCCACCAGAAACAAGCCACGCCCGGACTCCGCGGAGAAGTCGTCCGACTCGCGCGTCACCGGACTCGCGTGACTGGGGTCGCGCACCGCGCACACCAGACGCGAGGTCCAGCGCATCAGATGCAGCCGTACGGGAGGGTCCTGTTCGTCCGCGCGCGGGGTGTCGGCGGGCAGCGCGTGCCGCAGCGCGTTGGTGACGAGCTCGGAGACGACCAGGGCCACGTCGTCGAAGCACTCGCCGAGCTCCCACTGGGTCAGCGTCGACTTGGTGAAGTGCCGGGCGCCGCGCACCGCTTCGTACCGGGGAGGCAGCGCACAGGAGGCCGAGCTGGATACCGCGGCGGGGTCGATGGGTGGCAGGCCCTGCCTTAGTGGCTCGAACGGTTCGAGCACGGTCGATCCATTCGTCCCCATGCGAGGCACTCCCGGGATTCGCGGTCGGTGCGATACAGCGGTAGCGATGCGGCGGTAGTACGGCGTCAGCACGAAAGAGCATGCAGGTGCGCGCGGACCATGGTTCCGAATGCGCACGGCAGATGCAAGGGCAGATGCACGTGCACGCGCCGGACCTGTCCGGCCCCGTGCTGGTTCTTGCGCATTTATCCCCCCGACCTCTTTCGGTGTCTTGTACCGCTCTTGCTATTTCCGTAATCGGATGAGTACGGGGCGAAGCGTTTTAATGGCAGACTGCGGCTCTCGGAGACCTGGGGGAGGGCACTCCGCTACTGAACTGTCGGACTGGGGAGGGCTGGAGAAGTGACCGCAGGCGAGTCGAGCGGCTCTGTGGTGCGGCGCATCCTGCTGGGATCCCAGCTGAGGCGGCTGCGTGAGTCGCGTGGGGTCACCCGCGAAGCGGCCGGCTACTCGATCCGAGCATCCGAATCGAAGATCAGCCGCATGGAGTTGGGACGGGTGAGCTTCAAGGCCAGGGACGTCGAGGACCTGCTGACGCTCTACGGCGTCACGGACGGGACCGAGCGCGAGTCGCTGCTGAGCCTGGCGCGAGAGGCCAACGTGGCGGGCTGGTGGCACAGTTACGGTGACGTGCTGCCCGGTTGGTTCCAGACGTACATCGGCCTGGAGGGTGCCGCCTCACTCATCCGGATTTACGAAGTCCAGTTCGTGCACGGGCTGTTGCAGACGGAGAGCTACGCGCACGCCGTCGTCTCCCGCGGTATGCCGCACGCGAGCGCGGCCGAGATCGACCGCAGGGTCGCGCTGCGCCTGGAACGCCAGAAGGTGCTCGTGTCCGAGCGCGCACCGCACTTCCACGCCGTACTGGACGAGGCCGCGCTGCGCCGCCCGTACGGCGACCGGGCCGTGATGCGGGGGCAGTTGCAGCACCTCATCGAGGTGTCCGAGCAGCCGAACATCACGCTTCAGGTCATGCCGTTCAGCTTCGGCGGGCACGCGGGCGAGAGCGGCGCGTTCACGATGCTGCAGTTCCCCGAGTCGGATCTCTCCGACCTCGTCTACCTGGAGCAGCTCACCAGCGCGCTCTATCTGGACAAGCGCGAGGAAGTCGCCCAGTACCAACGGGTGATGGAGCGGCTCCAGAGGGACAGCCCGAGCGCGGCGGAAACGCGGGACGTACTCCGTGGTCTGCTCCAACTGACGTGACCGGCCAGTAGGATGACGTTTTATCAGGAGTCTGCACCTGTTCACCTTGCAGTAGGGGATCGCATGTCCTTCTTCACCGACCTGGCCCACCAGTACATCGACGGCGCGTGGCGGACCGGCAGCGGCTCGTGGGACATCATCGACTTCAACCCGTACAACGGGGAGAAGCTCGCCGCGATCACGGTCGCCTCGGTGGACGAGGTCGACGAGGCCTACCTCGCGGCCGAGCGCGCGCAGCCGGCCTGGGCCGCGTCGAGCGCGTACCGCAGGAGGGACGTCCTGGAACGCGCCCTGCGGATCACGCAGGACCGCGAGGACGAGATCACCGAGGCGATCATCGACGAGCTCGGCGGTACGCGGCTGAAGGCGGCGTACGAGGTCCATCTCGCCCAGGAGTTCCTGCGCGAGGCGATGCAGACCGCGCTGCGGCCGGAGGGGAGCATCCTGCCCTCGCCCGTGGAGGGCAAGGAGAACCGCGTCTACCGGCTGCCGGTCGGTGTCGTCGGGGTCATCAGCCCCTTCAACTTCCCCTTCCTGGTGGGGATCAAGTCGGTCGCCCCCGCGCTGGCGCTCGGCAACGCGGTCGTGATCAAGCCGAACCAGAACACGCCCGTCGTCGGCGGCGGCCTGATAGCCAAGATCTTCGAGGACGCGGGGCTGCCGGCCGGACTGCTCAACGTGCTGGTCACCGACATCGCGGAGATCGGTGACGCGCTGATAGAGCACCGGGTCCCGAAGGTGATCTCCTTCGCCGGCTCCGACAAGGTGGGGCGGCACGTCGCCGCCGTCGCCGCGAGCCATTTCAAGCGCGCGGTGCTCGAACTGAGCGGCAACAGCGCGCTGGTCGTGCTGGACGACGCGGACATCGACTACGCGGTGGACGCCGCGGTCTTCAGCCGTTTCGTGTACCAGGGGCAGGTCTGCATGGCCGCCAACCGCATCCTGGTGGACCGGTCGGTCGAGGCGGAGTTCACGGAGAAGTTCGTCGCGAAGGTACGGTCCCTGGTGACCGGCGACCCGGCCGACCCCAGGACCCACATCGGCCCGGTCATCAACACCTTTCAGGCGGACGCGCTGACGGGACTGGTGGAGCAGGCGCTTGCGGAGGGCGCGACCGCGCTCGTACGGGGATCTACGCGCGGCAACCTCGTCGAGCCGACCGTACTCAGCGGTCTGCCGGCCGACTCTCCGGTCCTTACCCAGGAGATCTTCGGCCCCGTGGTGCTGCTGATCCCCTTCGACGGCGAGGAAGAGGCCGTACGGATCGCCAACGACAGCCAGTACGGGCTGAGCGGGGCGGTCCACACGGGGAACGTGGAGCGGGGCGTGCGGTTCGCCAAGCGCGTCGAGACCGGGATGATCCACATCAACGACTCGACCGTCCAGGACGAACCGCAGGTGGCCTTCGGCGGCGAGAAGTTCTCGGGCATCGGGCGGCTCAACGGGGACTCGGCGGTGGAGGCGTTCACCACCCAGAAGTGGATCTCGGTGCAGCACGGGCGGACGCGATTCCCGTTCTGACACCCTGATCCCGCGATCGCGGACAGAGCCTGTCCGCAATGCCTCGTAGCTTGGTTCTTGTCAGTTCGACGACGAGAAGAGGCGGACGCCATGGTCGTACACGTGAACGCAGAGGCCCCCGGCGACGAGCGCGGCGCGCTCCTGGCCTTCCTGGACGCCGAGCGCGGCGGCGTCCGCAGGGCGCTGCTGGGCCTGACGGACGAACAGGCGGCGACGAAGCCGAGCGCGAGCGGGCTGTCGCTGTCCGGGCTCCTCAAGCACGTCTCCGAGGTCGAGCAGAGCTGGCTGTCCCGGGCGAAGCAGATCGCGCCGGACGTGGAGCGGACCGAGGAGAACTGGCACGAATGCTTCCGGCTGACCGGCGACGAGACGGTCGAGAGCCGGCTGGCGTACGGGGAGAAGGTCGCGCGGCAGACCGAGGGCTTCATCCGGTCGGTGCCGAGCCTGGACGACACCTTCCCGCTGCCCGACGAGCCGTGGTTCCCCGACTCGGAGCGGGTGTCGATGCGCTGGCTGCTGCTCCGGCTGATCACCGAGATGTCCAGGCACTCCGGCCACGCCGACATCATCCGCGAGAGCCTGGACGGCAAGACGGCCTTCGAGCTGGTGGCCCTGGAGCGCGGCGAGACCTGGGGCTGAGCCGCACGTTCCCGGACCGGCAACCGGTCCGGGCCGCCGCCGGCCCGGAGGCGACGATGCCGGCGCGCGTAAAACTGACGGGTCGAGAAGTGGAACCCGGCCGCGGTCTGCGGTGTACCAGAAGGAGAAGCGGTCCACCGCCGGACGGCGGACCGCCGACCGCGGAGTGCGGACAGCGAGACCGGGGGGACTCCGATGGGAAAGCCGCTCACATCAATCGGGGCGCTGACGGGCGCCGTCCTCATCGCGTCGGCGCTGTTGCCGGGGTGTACGGCGGCGCCCGGCCGGCCGGCGCCGCAGTCGTCGTCCCCACGGGGAGACGCATCGCCGCAGCCGGTACCGAAAGTGCCGTCCGGGCGTGGGTTCACGAGGGGTGGGGGACGACCGGCACCGCACGTGGTTCACGTCGGACGGCGGCCGCTCCTGGCAGGCGCGTGACGTGAAGCGGGCGGGGGCGGTGGGGTCGATATCGAGGGGCGCCGCGCTGTCGACGCTGTGCGGGTACCCGACCGCCCCCGACGGAGTCGAGTGCGCGAAGGACCAGCTCCTGGTGATGTCCCCCGACGACGGAAGGCTGCGCGAACTGAAGACGCGGCCGCCGCTGGCCGGGCGGCTGTATCCGGCGACGTACGCCGAGCCCGACGGCTCGTGGTGGGTTTCCGGGGAGGACCCGGAGAGCGGCGAGCCTGCGGTCGCCGTGTCCCGTGACGCGGGCCGGACATGGATGGCGAGTGTGCTGGACAGGCCGCTGAAGAAGGCCGGCTGGGGCGTGGAGGTCTCGGTGGGCGACGGCGTGGTCTACGCGGCGGAGCTGGGAGAGCTGCCGACCGGTGAGCCGGTCAAGAATCCGGTACGGGCCATCCACCGCAGCAGGGACGGTGGCCGCACCTGGGAGCGGACCTGGAAGGCGGGTGCGGACCGCGAACCGCGCACGCTGCTGGGCGTGCTGGTTCCGGGGGCGGGCGACGCCCTGCTGCTGCACGGGGAGCGCGGCGACTACACCAGCCTGGACGGCGGCCGCACCTTCAGCCCCGCAACCGACGGCCCCGCCCTCGGCTACGCGTCGACAATCCCGCTGGGCCGGCTGCAGGCGCGCGGGTCCTGTGAGTACGGCATATCCGCCGACTGCGTGCGCTGGACCACCTTCACGCTGGGCGCCTGCGACGACTGACGCGGCCGGTTCAGTGGTGGAATGACGTCGCGGCGGCCGGGTCCCGCGTCGTCGGCTGCCGCTGCGCTCGCAGCCCGGGGAGTACGTGCTCAAGGCTCTCCACGAGCAGCTGCGCGAGATCCGCGGAGAACCCGTTGCGGCACACGATCCGCAGGACGGCGAGATCCTGCCGGTTCTCGGGAAAGGTGTACGCCGGCACCAGCCAGCCCCGCTCCCGCAGCCGCCGCGACACGTCGAAGACGTCGAAGTTCCGTACCTCGGGGGCGGTGGTGAAGGCGAACACCGGCAACTGGTCCCCGCGCGAGAGGAGTCGGAAGTCGCCCGTCGCCTCGATCCGTTCCGCGAGCCCCCGCGCCACGTCCCTCGACGCCTGCTGCACGGCCCGGTACCCGTCCCGGCCGAGCCGCAGAAAGGTGTAGTACTGCGCGGCCACCTGCGCGCCGGGCCGGGAGAAGTTGAGGGCGAAGGCCGGCATGTCGCCGCCCAGGTAGTTGACCCGGAAGACCAGCTCCTCCGGGAGTTCGGCGGACGAGCGCCACAGCGCCCAGCCGACCCCGGGATAGACCAGGCCGTACTTGTGCCCCGAGGTGTTGACGGAGGCGACCCTCGGCAGCCGGAAGTCCCAGACGAGGTCCTCGTCCAGGAAGGGCGCGACCATCGCACCGGAGGCACCGTCCACATGCACGGGAACATCGAGGCCCGTGCGCTCCTGGAGGTCGTCCAGGGCCGCGCAGATCTCGGCCACGGGTTCGTAGGAGCCGTCAAAGGTGGAGCCGAGCACGGCGACCACACCGATGGTGTTCTCGTCGCAGAGTGCGGCGGCGGCCTGCGGATCGAGGTGGAAACGGTCGCCGTCCATGGGGACTTGGCGCGCCTCGACCTCCCAGAAGTTGCAGAACTTCTCCCAGCAGACCTGGACGTTGACACCCATCACCAGGTTGGGGCGGGCTCGGCCCGGGTACCGGTCGCCGTTCTTCATCGCCCAGCGGCGCTTGAGGGCCATCCCGGCGAGCATGCACGCCTCGCTGGACCCGGTGGTCGAGCAGCCCACGGCCGCCGTCGGGTCCGGTGCGTTCCAGAGGTCGGCGAGCATGGCGACGCAGCGCCGCTCCAGCTCGGCGGTGCGGGGGTACTCGTCCTTGTCGATCATGTTCTTGTCCCGGCACTCACCCATCAGCACGCCCGCCTGCGGTTCCATCCAGGTGGTGACGAAGGTGGCGAGATTGAGCCGGGAGTTGCCGTCGAGCATCAGCTCGTCGTGCACGAGCTGATACGCCGTCGCGGGCGCCATGGGTCCGTCGGGCAGCCGGTGCCGGGGCGGCACGGCCTCCATGCCGCCGACCGGGTCGGCCGCGCCGTAGAAGGGGTTGAGGGCAAGACGGCGGTGCTGCTGACTGTCCGGGCCCGTACCGCCTCGGTGAAGTGCCATGCGCTCACCATAAGGGTTGATAGGGGACATAACGCTCCGGCCAACGGGGCTTGCACCTCACGTGACGTGAGGGCTCAGGCTGAGACGCGTACCGAGAAGAAGAAGGAGCGGAAAGCGATGAGCTACTCCGTTGGACAGGTCGCCGGATTCGCCGGAGTGACGGTGCGCACACTGCACCACTACGACGAGATCGGGCTGCTCTCCCCGGGCGGCCGCAGCCACGCGGGCCACCGGCGCTATGACGACGCCGACCTCGACCGGCTGCAGCAGATCCTGTTCTACCGGGAGCTCGGCTTCCCGCTCGACGAGGTGGCGGCCCTCCTCAACGACCCGGACGCGGACCCGCGGGAGCACCTGCGGCGCCAGCACGAGCTGCTGTCCGGCCGGATCGCGAAACTGCAGGCGATGGCCGCCGCCGTCGAAACCGCCTTGGAGGCACGGAAGATGGGCATCAATCTCACCCCGGAAGAGAAGTTCGAGGTCTTCGGCGACCACGATCCCGATCAGTACGCCGAGGAGGCCGAGCAGCGCTGGGGCACCAGCGACGCGTACAAGGAGTCGCAGCGCAAGACCGCGTCGTACACCAAGGAGGACTGGCTGCGGATCAAGACGGAGGGGGAGGAGAACATCGCCGGCCTGGTCGCCGCCATGGAGGCGGGCGCCGCGCCCGACTCCGTCCGGGCCATGGACCTCGCGGAGGAGCACCGCTCCTGGATCAGCCGCAATCACTACGACTGCGGCTACGACATGCACGTCTGTCTCGCCGAGATGTACGTCACGGACGAGCGCTTCACCGCGTTCTTCGACGCGGCGAAGCCGGGCCTGGCTGCCTATGTGCGTGAGGCGATCCTGGCCAACGCCGCACGTCACGCGTAGCGCGCGGCGGGGCGGACGGTTCAATTGCGGCCCCGGAGGCGCCCCGGGGCCGTACCGTAACCGGCCACTGGAACCAGGAGGTCCCCAGTGGCGTTGATAGCTTTGGGCAGCAAACCCGCAGACGATCCCACCCTGGAGCCCGGTACCCGTGAATACGCTTGCGCTCGGACCGAGCTGGCTGGAGCCGAATTATCTGCTGGAGCAGTTCGGTCTGATCGGCCTGCTGGTCATCGTGTTCGCCGAGTCCGGCCTGCTCATCGGCTTCTTCCTGCCGGGCGACTCGCTGCTGTTCACCACCGGACTGCTGGTGACCACGGGCGCCCTCAAAACCCCGCTGTGGCTGGTCTGCACCCTGGTCGTCCTCGCGGCGATCATCGGTGACCAGGTCGGCTACCTCTTCGGCCGCAAGGTCGGACCTGCCCTCTTCACCCGCCCGGACTCCCGGCTCTTCAAACAGGAGAACGTCGAGAAGGCCCACGAGTTCTTCGAGAAGTACGGCCCCAAGTCGCTGGTCCTTGCCCGCTTCGTGCCCATCGTCCGTACCTTCACGCCGATCATCGCCGGCGTGAGCCGGATGAACTACCGCTCGTTCATCACGTTCAACATCATCGGTGGTGTGCTGTGGGGCGCGGGCGTCACGCTGCTCGGCGCCTCGCTCGGCAAGGTCGACTTCGTCCACAAGAACATCGAAGCGATCCTGATCCTGATCGTGCTGATCTCGGTCCTCCCGATCGTCATCGAGTACCTGCGCGCCCGCAGCAAGGGCAAGAAGGCCGCAGCCGTCGAGAGCGGCGGCCCGGCCGACGGCGCGCCCCCGGCCTCGCGCGGCCGCCACGCCAAGCGCTGACCCGGCGCGCAGAGCCTAGAAGCCGCGCGTCCGCTTGGCCGCGCGGCGGCTCGCCCCACGGCCCGCCCCCGGCACCTTCAGGAACAGCCGGGAGATCTCGCCGCCCAGATTCACCCCGATGGCGATGGCCAGCGACAGGGCCGCCGCCGTCGACAGGGACGCGAGTCCCTGGTTCAGATCGTTCTGCGCGATGCCCAGAAGTCCGAAGTACGTCGAGGAGCCCGGCAGCAGCGGACCGATCGCCGCCGTGACGTACGGCAGGGCCGACGCGTACTGGTAGCGCGAGAACAGCTGCCCGAAGAGGCCCACGAGACCGGCCGCGACGGCCGTCGAGGCGACTGCGGAGATCTCGCCGACGTCGTGCATGGCGCCGTACACGATCCAGGCCACGCCGCCGTTCAGGGTCACGATCAGCACGGTGTTACGTTCCTGCTGGAGCAGGATCGCGAAGGCGAAACAGAGCAGCATCGACGCCAGGATCTGCGTCACCGGCCGCTCGACGGTCTCCAGCGACGTCGCCGCGTGCAGCTCGGCGTCCAGTTGCACGCCCAGATAGAGCACGACCAGTACGCCGATGACGATCGCGATGAAGAAGTACATGACTTCGAGCAACCGCGCCGACGCGGTGATGTAGTAGCCGGTCAGACCGTCCTGTACGCCCGCGACCAGGGCCCGCCCCGGCAGCAGCGCGAACAGCCCACCGGTGATCACGGCGGACGGCCGGACGTCCCACATCGTCGTCGTCGGTGCCAGCGTGAGCGCCACCCCCATCGCGGCGGGCGGCATCGCCGCCACCACGAACTGGTAGAACTCCGGCAGCCCGCGCCCGGCGCACAGCCAGGCCAGCCGGTCACCGAGCATCGCTCCGATCGCGGCCGCCAGGAACACCACCGGCCCACCGCCGACCAGCACGGAAGCCGCACCGGCCAGCAGCCCGCCGGCCGCCGTCAGCGCCCAGCCCGGGTACGGGTGACGGTTACGGCGTATCTCCGCGAGCGTGCGGTACGCCTCCTCCAGCGTGACGTCGGTGTCCGGAGACGTGATGTCGTCGATCAGGTGGTAGACCGCCGCCAGCCGGGTGTAGTCGGTGCCCCGGCGGCGTACGGTCCTGCTCGCCGTCACCGGGTCCTCCACCAGCGACGGCTGGTAGGAGATCGACAGCAGCGTGAAGGTGACGTTCGGCTCGCAGCGGTCGAGCCCGTACGCCCGGCTCACGCCGAACATCGCCGCCTCGACGTCCTCGGCCCCCTCGCCGCCCGCGAGCAGCAGCTCGCCGATACGCAGCGTCAGGTCCAGCACGCGCGGTACGGCGGGCCCGGCCTCGTCGTGCCGCTGCACCGGCTCCGGCACCGGCCGGTCGCCCACCGGCATCCGCAGCAGCGTACGCATCCGGTCCTGCCAGGGCGCCTCCTTGGTCAGCCTGACCACGGGCATCCCGTGGGCCGGGGTGAACGCGGGCGGCGCGTTGCGGGCGCTGTAGGTGCTCGGGGTGTCGAAGGCCGACGCCTCCGGCGGGATGGGGTGCTCGCCCGTGGTCAGCCCCTCCGGAACGGCGAACTCGGAGGTCGGGCTGTCCTCCTCGGCCGGCTCCGGCTGCTCCACCCCGGCCGGCGGAGTGAAGGCGCTGCGCGCCTCGTCCGACTGCGGCTTGCGATCCTCGGGGCCCTCGCTGTCGGCCCCGCTGCCGCCGCGTTTCGGCTCCGCCACTACTTGCCTCGCTTCGATGCTTCGATTCCTTGATCCAGTCCAGTACGTCGGCACGGTCAAGCCATGGCCAGACATGCCCAGTATGCGGACGGACACCTTCCCCTTGCGCGCCGCTCAACACGCGGCGGGCGGTGCACCCCCATTGGGGTGCACCGCCCGCCGTGATGTGCCGTGATGTCAGAGCTGAGCCGAGGGGCTCGTCAGTGGCTGCCGCCCTGCGCCTGCAGGCGCTTGTAGGAGGCCTCGACCTCGGCCTCGGCCTCGGTGCGGCCGACCCAGTCGGCGCCCTCTACGGACTTGCCGGGCTCCAGGTCCTTGTAGACCTCGAAGAAGTGCTGGATCTCCAGGCGGTCGAACTCCGACACGTGGTGGATGTCGCGCAGGTGCTCCACCCGCGGGTCCGACGCCGGGACGCACAGCAGCTTGTCGTCGCCGCCGGCCTCGTCGGTCATCCGGAACATGCCGATCGCGCGGCACTTGATGACACAGCCGGGGAACGTGGGCTCGTCCAGCAGTACGAGTGCGTCCAGCGGGTCGCCGTCCTCGCCGAGGGTGTTCTCGACGAAGCCGTAGTCCGCCGGGTAGCTCGTGGAAGTGAAGAGTCGACGGTCCAGGCGGATCCGACCCGTCTCGTGGTCCACCTCGTACTTGTTCCGCGAACCCTTCGGAATCTCGATGGTGACGTCGAACTCCACGGGTGGTTCCTCCATGATCAGCACAAACTCCGGGTGGTGCTGCGTCTTCTGAGGGGCGACCCCCAGACTCCCGGCCGGTTCGGTAGGCCGGACGAGCCGGGGCGTCATGCTCCCGGCAACACGCAGTGGTTAAGTGTCCCTCACGCAGGTGGGTGATCGCGAAAGGGGCTGGTCCGAGGTGCTGGATCGCAGAACGTGGCAGCTCGCGACGATCGCCGCTGTCGCCGGTCTCGCCCTCTCCGCCGGGGCGGTGGCCGCTGCGGGCCCCTGGGACTCCGGTCAGCGTAAGGCCGAGCGGGTCCGGGCCGCCTCCCAGGATCCGGCGGGCGCCTCACAGGCACACGGGGCCGGGAAGGGTGGCGCACATCACGAGCCCCCCGCGGGCTCCGTCCCTGCGCCCGCCCCCAGCGCGCCCGGCGTGCTCACCGCGCTCGGCGCACCCGTACCGCCGCCCGCCAGGAGCGGCCTCGCGGACGCCCTGGATCCGCTGCTGCGCGACCCCGGGCTCGGCACGCTGCGCACCACCGCGTCGGTGATCGACACCGCGACCGGCACGCAGGTGTACGGGAAGGGCGACGCGGAGGGCATGATTCCGGCCTCCACCATCAAGATCGCTACGACGGCCGCCGCGCTCTTGGCCCTCGGCCCCGACCACCGCATCGCCACCACCGTCACCGCGGCCCCGGACGGCAAGAAGACGGTGCTGGTCGGCGGCGGCGACCCGACGCTGGACCGGGACGCCCTGGCCTCGCTGGCCGACGACACCGTACGGGCGCTGCGGGACCGGGGCGCCGAAGAGACGGAGCTCTCGTACGACGCCACGCTGTACGAGGGACCCGAGCTTCACCCCATCAGCCCCAACGAGAACATCAGCCCCGTCAGTCCCTTGATGATCGAGGAGGGCCGGCTCGACGGCTCCCGCAGCGGCCCCGCCCCGCGCAGCACCGACCCGGCGGGCGACGCCGCCCGCGCCTTCGCGGAAATGCTGCGCGAGCGCGGCGTCGAGACCAAGGGCGCCACCTCACCCGGGAAGGGGCCCGGCAACGCCGAACCGGTCGCCAGGGCCCTCTCCGCGCCCCTGTCCGCCCTCGTCGAGCGCACCCTCACCCACAGCGACAACGACATCGCCGAGGCCCTCGCCCGCCAGACCGCGCTCGCCTCGGACGAACCGGCCGGCTTCGAAGGCGCGGGCAGGGCCGTCGAGTCCCGGCTGAAGAAGCTCCGGCTGCCGCTGTCCGGCGCCCGTTTCGCCGACGGCAGCGGCCTCGACCGCGCCAACAGGATGTCCGCGGCCCTGCTGTCCGGCCTCCTCGCGCGCGCCGCCGACCCGGCCCGACCGGAACTGCGGCCCGTCCTGACCGGCCTGCCGGTGGCTGGTTTCAGCGGCACCCTGAAGCACCGGTACGCCAAGGACTCTCCAGGTACGGGCATGGTCCGCGCCAAGACCGGCACCCTCAGCGGCGTGCACACGCTGGCCGGAACCGTCGTCGACGCGGACGGCCGGCTCCTCTCCTTCGCCTTCCTCACCTCCGGCACCACAGGACCCGACACCGCCCAGTCGGCCCTGGACCGGCTCGCCTCCACGATCGCCAACTGCGGCTGCGGACCGTCCTCGGGGCGGCCGGGGCGTACGTGAACCCTGAGGAAGTTCAGGGGCACAGGTGGCGGACAACACCTCACCGCGGCCCGGCTCGACAACGTACGGTTGACGCATGACGAGCATCGGTGGTGCGGAGATGGTCGACTGGAACCTCGCGGTGGCGACCGCGACCCGACTGGTGAGGCCGGGTCCCGACGTGAGCCGGGACGAGGCGCGCGCCGTCGTGGCCGAGCTCCGCCGGCATGCCAAGGCCTCGGAGGAGCACGTCCGCGGATTCACGCGGATGATCCCCGACGGGCACGAGCCACAGGACACCCCGGTCCTCGTCGTCGACCGGGCCGGCTGGATCAGGGCGAACGTCGCCGGATTCAGGGAGGTCCTGCGGCCGCTCCTGGACAAGATGCAGGAACGCAGGGGCAGCGGGCCCGGCGGCGCCGTGCTCGGCGCGGTCGGCGGCAAGGTGACCGGCGTGGAGGTCGGCATGCTGCTGTCCTTCCTCGCCTCCCGCGTCCTCGGGCAGTACGAGACGTTCGCCCCGCCCTCCCGCGAGCTCCCGTCCGGCACCGGCGGCGGCCGCCTGCTGCTCGTCGCTCCGAACGTCGTGCACGTCGAGCGGGAGCTCGAAGTCCACCCGCACGACTTCCGGCTCTGGGTCTGCCTGCACGAGGAGACCCACCGCACCCAGTTCACGGCCGTGCCCTGGCTGCGCGACCACCTGGAGGGCGAAATCCAGTCGTTCCTCGCCGAGACCGACGTCGACCCGATGACGGTCCTGGAGCGCCTGCGCGAAGCGGCCCAGTCACTGGCCGGCGGCCGCCCCGAGGGCGAGGCGGGCGAGGACGGCGGCCGCAGCCTCGTCGAGATCGTCCAGACCCCCGCCCAGCGCGAAATCCTCGGCCGCCTGACCGCCGTCATGTCACTGCTCGAAGGCCACGCCGACTTCGTGATGGACGGCGTGGGGCCCGACGTGGTGCCGTCCGTCGCCGAGATCCGCGAGAAGTTCCAGCAGCGCAGGGCCCGCGGCGCCGGCCGCCTGGACCTGGCCCTGCGCAAGCTCCTCGGCCTGGACGCCAAGCTCCGGCAGTACCGTGACGGTGAGCGTTTTGTACGGGCTGTGGTGCAGGAGGTCGGAATGGACGGCTTCAACCGGGTGTGGACCTCCCCGAACACGCTCCCCACCAAGGCGGAGATCGCCAAACCGGCGGACTGGGTCGCGCGGGTGCACCGTAAGGCGGAGTAGTAATCCGGGTGCGGCCGACGGCAGGAGAACGCCCCTTCAATCACCCATCCGAGGGACCGTGAGCGCTGGGTAGGCGTGCAATGCTCGGGGAATGGCCCGTCTCTGTCACCATCGACGCACTCTGCGTGACTGGCTTCTCCTCCCGAGGCACTCCCAACTTCACCGAAGGGCACCGGACATGGGTCCCCATCCTGCGGTCGCAGCGATACGCCTGGCGGTCCGCCGCGTACTCCACGACGTACTCAACGACATCACCCCGCCCGCCACGGCGACCACCGTGGGCGGCGCGGCCGCCCACGAGCCGCCCCCGCCGCTCGTGCTGGTGGCATGCTCCGGCGGCGCCGACTCCATGGCACTCGCCTCCGCCCTCGCCTTCGAGGCGCCGAAGCTCGGCATCCGGGCCGGCGGCGTCACGGTCGACCACGGCCTCCAGGAGGGCTCCGACGTGCGCGCCGCCGAGGTCGTCAACCGCCTCGCCGCGCTGCGCCTCGACCCCGTCGAGGCCGTCGCGGTGAGCGTCGGCCGTGACGGCGGCCCCGAAGCAGCCGCCCGTGACGCCCGCTACGCCGCGCTGGACGCCGCCGCCGAGCGCCACGGCGCCGCCGCCGTCCTGCTCGGCCATACGCGCGACGACCAGGCGGAGACGGTCCTCCTCGGCCTCGCCCGCGGCTCCGGCATCCGCTCGCTGTCCGGCATGGCCGCCGTGACCGGCGCGGGGCGCTACCGCAGGCCCTTCCTCCAGCTCGACCGGCAGACCGCCCGCAAGGCCTGCATGGTGCAGTCGCTGCCCGTCTGGGACGACCCGCACAACACGGACCCCGCGTACACCCGCTCGCGGCTGCGCCACGACGGCCTGCCGGCCCTGGAGAAGGCGCTCGGCAAAGGAGTCGTCGAGGCCCTGGCCCGGACCGCACAGCTCTCGCGCGACGACGCCGACGCCCTCGACGACTGGGCCGCCGAGGCGGACGCGTCCGTACGGGACGAATCCGGCCGGCTGGAGTGCGCCAAGCTCTACGCCCTGCCCCCGGCCGTACGCCGCCGCGTCCTGCGCCGGGCGGCCATCGCGGCGGGCTCACCGCCCGGATCGCTCTTCGCGCGGCACATCGAAGAGCTCGACCGGCTGATCACCGGCTGGCGCGGGCAGGGGGTCATCAACCTCCCCGGCCGGGTGGAGGCGCAGCGGCAGGGTGGCAGACTGGTCATCCGGCAGGGCTGATGCGCTGAAGCACTACGAAAGTGACCCCGGTGAACGAGAAGGACATGGGCACCGACCTCAAGTCGGTGCTCATCACCAAGGAAGAAATCGACGCGAAGCTGGCCGAGCTGGCCGCGAAGATCGATGCGGAGTACGCGGGCAGGGACCTGCTCATCGTGGGTGTCCTCAAGGGCGCCGTCATGGTGATGGCGGACCTGGCGCGCGCGCTCTCCACCCCCGTCACGATGGACTGGATGGCGGTCTCGTCGTACGGTGCGGGCACCCAGTCCTCCGGCGTGGTCCGCATCCTCAAAGATCTCGACACCGACATCAAGGGCAAGCACGTCCTGATCGTCGAGGACATCATCGACTCGGGTCTGACGCTTTCCTGGCTGCTGTCGAACCTCGGCTCGCGTGAGCCCGCGTCGCTGAACGTCTGCACGCTGCTGCGCAAGCCGGAGGCGGCGAAGGTTCAGCTCGACGTGAAGTGGGTCGGCTTCGACATTCCGAACGAGTTTGTCGTCGGTTACGGCCTGGACTATGCCGAGAAGTACCGGAACCTGCCTTTCGTCGGCACTCTCGCCCCGCACGTCTACGGCGGCTGAGCCGTAACCTGCCGGGAACCCACCGGGAACCTCCACCCCCGCCCCGCCGTTGGAGCATGGGAAGGCAGGTTCGTCAGCCGTCCCCGGCAGTCGCGGGGGACAATGCTGGGGTACCGTCCGAAGAACAGTCTTTTTAAACAGCAGCATTTACCTACGGGCAGGAGGGACGGGGCGACTACCGCCCCGTATGGATGGACGTGAAGCGATACTTCCGTGGGCCGGTCATGTGGATCGTGCTGGCCGTCCTCGCCGTGGTCGTGTTGATGCAGGTTGTCGGCTCGTCCGGCGGCTACAAGACGGTGGACACTGCCGAGGTCGTCCAGGCGATCGACAAGAACCAGGTCAAGCAGGCCAAGCTGACGACCGGTGACGAGCAAGTCATCAAGGTCGAGCTCAAGGACGGCCAGAAGGTCAAGGACAGCAGCAAGATCCAGGCGAGCTACATCGGCGACCAGGGCGTCGCGCTCGCCAACAAGCTGCAGTCGAAGTTCGACAGCGGGGACATCGACAAGGGCTACACGGTCTCCCCCTCCAAGCAGAATCCGTTCGTCGGGATCCTGCTCTCCCTGCTCCCCTTCGTCCTGATCGTGGTCGTCTTCCTGTTCCTGATGAATCAGATGCAGGGCGGCGGCTCCCGGGTCATGCAGTTCGGGAAATCCAAGGCCAAGCTCATCACCAAGGACACCCCCAAGACGACGTTCGCCGACGTGGCGGGCGCCGACGAGGCGGTCGAGGAGCTCCACGAGATCAAGGAGTTCCTCCAGGAGCCGGCGAAGTTCCAGGCCGTCGGCGCCAAGATCCCCAAGGGTGTGCTGCTGTACGGCCCGCCCGGTACGGGCAAGACGCTGCTCGCGCGTGCCGTCGCAGGTGAGGCCGGTGTCCCGTTCTACTCGATCTCCGGTTCCGACTTCGTCGAGATGTTCGTCGGTGTCGGTGCCTCCCGGGTGCGTGACCTCTTCGAGCAGGCCAAGGCGAACGCTCCGGCGATCGTCTTCGTCGACGAGATCGACGCCGTCGGCCGCCACCGCGGCGCCGGCATGGGCGGCGGTCACGACGAGCGCGAGCAGACGCTGAACCAGCTGCTCGTCGAGATGGACGGCTTCGACGTGAAGGGCGGCGTCATCCTGATCGCCGCCACGAACCGGCCGGACATCCTCGACCCGGCGCTGCTGCGCCCGGGCCGCTTCGACCGGCAGATCGCGGTCGACCGTCCGGACCTCATGGGCCGCCTCGAGATCCTCAAGGTGCACGCCAAGGGCAAGCCGGTCACGCCGGAGGTCGACCTTCGGGCCGTCGCCCGTCGTACCCCCGGCTTCACCGGCGCCGACCTGGCGAACGTGCTGAACGAGGCGGCGCTGCTGACCGCCCGTACGGACAAGAAGCTGGTCGACAACCACGCGCTGGACGAGGCGATCGACCGCGTCGTGGCCGGACCGCAGAAGCGGACCCGGATCATGAGCGAGAAGGAAAAGAAGATCACCGCGTACCACGAGGGCGGACACGCCCTGGTCGCGGCGGCTTCCCCGAACAGCGACCCGGTGCACAAGGTCACCATCCTGTCCCGCGGGCGTGCCCTCGGTTACACGATGGTGCTCCCGGACGAGGACAAGTACTCGACCACGCGCAACGAGATGCTGGACCAGCTCGCCTACATGATGGGCGGCCGTGCGGCCGAGGAACTGGTGTTCCACGACCCGACCACGGGCGCTTCGAACGACATCGAGAAGGCCACCGCCACGGCCCGCGCGATGGTCACGCAGTACGGCATGACCGAGCGCCTCGGCGCGATCAAGTTCGGCCAGGACGGCTCCGAGCCGTTCCTCGGACGTGACATGGGTCACCAGCGCGACTACTCGGAAGAGGTCGCCGCGCTGGTCGACGAAGAGGTCAAGAAGCTCATCGAGACCGCGCACAACGAGGCGTGGGAGATCCTCGTCGAGAACCGCGACGTTCTCGACAACCTGGTTCTGGCCCTCCTGGAGAAGGAGACGCTGAACAAGGAGGAGATCGCCGAGATCTTCAGCCCGATCGTGAAGCGCCCGGCCCGCCCCGCGTGGACCGGTTCTTCCCGCCGCATGCCGTCCACACGGCCGCCGGTGCTCTCCCCGAAGGAGCTCTCCCTCACCAATGGCGTCACTGCCAACGGTGTGACTCCCGCGGTGACGGCCGGCCCGGTGGACACCCCGGCCACCGAGGCGGTCCCGGAGGAGCGCCCCGAGAGCTGATCATCCGGCCCCCCCCGGGGCCCGGAATGTACGCCGCGTCCCCCAGGTTTTAGCCTGGGGGACGCGGCGTTTTCGGCGCGGCATTCGTACGACCGCCCGATTGCGGCATGTGAGAGCACAGGAACGAGGCACAGATGACCGACCCGGTGACGTTGGACGGCGAGGGCACCATCGGCGAGTTCGACGAGAAGCGGGCCGAGAACGCCGTACGCGAGCTTCTCATCTCGATCGGAGAGGACCCCGACCGAGAGGGACTGCGGGCGACGCCGGGGCGCGTGGCGCGGGCGTACAGGGAGATATTCGCAGGCCTGTGGCAGCAGCCCGAGGACGTGCTGACGACGACGTTCGACCTGGGCCACGACGAGATGATCCTGGTCAAGGACATCGAGGTCTTCAGCACCTGTGAACACCATCTGGTTCCGTTCCGTGGGGTCGCCCACGTCGGCTACATCCCGGCGACCAGCGGGAAGATCACCGGCCTGTCCAAGCTGGCGCGGCTGGTCGACGTCTTCGCCCGCCGCCCGCAGGTGCAGGAGCGGCTCACCACGCAGGTCGCCGACTCCCTGATGGAGATCCTGGAGCCGCGCGGTGTGATCGTGGTCATCGAGTGCGAGCACATGTGCATGTCGATGCGCGGCATCCGCAAGCCGGGCGCGAAGACCATCACCTCGGCGGTGCGCGGGCAGCTCCGCGACGTGGCCACGCGCAACGAGGCGATGAGCCTGATCATGGCTCGCTGATCTTCTCGCGAGTCGGCTCGGCTCAGACGGATCGGACGGCTGAGAGGCTCACACGGCTCAGACGGTGGGAGCCGCGCCGGTTTCCTCGTCGTCCGGGAGCTTGCATACCCGTTCCAGGAAGAACGCCGCCGCGACGACGCCCGTGCCCGCCAGGACGGCCAGGCCCGCGTAAATGGCCTGATCCCGGCGGGCCGGGACGTCGAGGCCGTTCATCAGCAGGTAGACACCCACACCGCCGTACATCCCGCAGACCAGTGACGCCACGAGAGCGCTCGCCTGGCCGAATACCACCGCGCGGGCCGCCATCAGCGGCTCCACGCCCTTGGCGCCCGGCCGCCGCTCGCGCTGGGCGCGCAGCCGGGACCGGATCGAGAGGGCGGTCGCGAGGAGTACGACGGCGATCACGGCCAGTACGACGGGCGCCGCGAGCGGCACGCTCGGCAGCGTGCCGACGGTGTCCCAGAGGCGGGCGCCGCCCCAGGACAGGACGCCCGCCACGGCGAAGAGACCGGCCAGTACGCCGAGCCGAAGTTGCTTCACCGAGAGCGCCCCTCACATCGGTTCATGTCACAGCCGGTCATGATCGTTCGTCCGGTTGATGCCGTCCGCCAGCCTAACGACTACTCGGGCAGACGGAGTTCCAGATCGGGGCGGGCGAGTACGCCGTGGGCGCCGACGCCGGTCAGCAGGTCCGCGACGGGGCCGCGGCCCGGCAGCTGGGCTTCCGGGTCCACGTCGTGCCACGGGGCGAGCACGAAGGCGCGCTCGTGGGCGCGGGGGTGCGGCAGGGTGAGGAGCGGGTCCTCGGACACCACGTCGGCGTACGCCACGATGTCCACGTCGATCGTGCGCGGCCCCCAGCGCTCCTCGCGGACCCGGTCGAAGGCTTCCTCGATGGCCTGGCCGCGCTCCAGCAGGGAGGCCGGCGGCAGGGTGGTCTTGATGACGACGACGGCGTTGAAGTACGACGGCTGGGAGCCGGGGTCGACGCCCCAGGGCTCCGTCTCGTACACCGGAGAGACGGCCTTGACCCGCAGGCCCGGCGTGTCCTCCAGGGCGTCGATCGCGCCCTGGATGGTCTCCAGGCGGTTGCCCAGATTCGAGCCGAGCGAGATCACGGCCCATTTCGGGTTGGACAGCGTGGTGTCCGCGGCGTCCACCTGTTCCACCACGGAGGCGGGCACCGGCTGCACGGTCGGGTCGCTCTGGGTGCGGTTCATACTCGGCTCCGGGTGATGGTGATGGACACGTCGTCGAAGGGGACCGTGATCGGGGCGTCCGGCTTGTGGACGCAGACCTCGACTTCCTTCACCCCCTCGTGCTTGAGGCACTGCTGGGCGATCCGCTCCGCGAGCGTCTCGATCAGGTCGACCGGTTCGCCCTGGACGACGTCCACGACCTCCTCCGCCACGACGCCGTAGTGCACGGTCTTCGCCAGGTCGTCGTCGGCCGCCGCGGGGCGGGTGTCGAGGCCGAGAACCAGGTCCACGATGAAGGTCTGGCCTTCCTCGCGCTCCCGGGGGAACACGCCGTGGTGCCCGCGGGCCTTGAGGCCGCGCAGCGCGACACGATCCACGCGAATCACTCCTGCTGTCGTAGAGAACGAGGGCGCCTGCCGAGTGCGGTCGGCCTGCCACCCTCACCCGAATCTACCTGCGAGCACTGACACCGGGCGCCCACGGGGGCTATGGACAGAAGCTCTTGGGGCTGGTAGCCGCCCATACCCAAGGGCTCCGGACGCCAACCTTCCACAGGCCCCTACCCACTCAGGCGGGTGTCTCGTCGTCCTCTTCCTCACCGTTTTCGGTCAGAACGGGGGACGCGTGGTGCGACCACAGTTTCCAGCCGTCCTCTGTGCGGCGGAACACATTGGTGGCGACGATCAGCTGGCCGACGAGCGGGCCGAGTTCGCCCGCCTCCTCGGCCGGGCCGCCGCTGAGGGTGTTCTCGGTGCAGACCACCAGGGCGGTGTCGCCCAGGACCGTCACCTTCACGTCTGTCAGGAAGAACTGGATGTACTCCGTGTTCGCCATGATCAGCGCATACGAGCGCAGCACCTCGCCGCGCCCCGACAGCACGGGCCAGCCCGGGTGGACGCAGGAGATCTCGTCGTCCATCCAGAGCACCGACAGCTCGTCGAAGTCGCCGCGCTCCACGGCTTCGTAGAACGCCGTGTTGGCCTGTTCGACCTGCTCGACGTCCGTGTGCGCGCGGCTCACAGGGCTCCCTCTACGGCCCTGGCGACCCGTACGGCGTCGGCGGTGGCCCGTACCTCGTGGACGCGCACCGCCCAGGCGCCCTCATGGGCGGCGATGGCGGAGACGGCGGCGGTGGCGGCGTCCCGTTCGCGGGCGGGCGGCGGGGTGGCTCCCTCGCCCGCGTCGGCCGCGAGGACGTGGCCGAGGAACCTCTTGCGGGAGGCGGCCACCAGGAGGGGATGGCCGAGGGCGCGCAGTTCGGCGAGATGGGCGACCAGGGCCAGGTCGTGTCCGGCCTGCTTGGCGAAGCCGAGGCCCGGGTCTACGACGATGCGCTCGGGGGCGATGCCGCCCGCGATGACGGCCTCCACGCGCGCGTGCAGCTCGGAAACGACCTCGCCGACCACATCGGCGTACACCGCGAGGCTGTTCATCTGCTCGCTGAAGCCGCGCCAGTGCATGACGACGAAGGGGGCTCCGGCCGCCGCGACGGCCGGGATCATGGCCGGATCGGCGAGGCCGCCGCTGACGTCGTTGACCAGGGCGGCGCCGGCCGCGACCGCTTTCTCGGCGACGGCGGCCCGCATGGTGTCCACGGAGACGGTGACGCCCTCGGACGCGAGGCCGCGCACCACGGGGATCACCCGTTTCAGCTCTTCGTCGGCGTCGACGCGGGAGGCGCCGGGGCGGGTCGACTCGCCGCCGACGTCGATCAGGTCGGCGCCCTCGGCGACGAGGGCAAGGCCCCGCTTGACCGCGGCGGCCGTGTCGAACCAGCGTCCGCCGTCGGAGAAGGAGTCCGGCGTCACATTGACGACCCCCATCACCGCACAGCGGTCCCACTCCGGCAGACCCTCGACCCGGCCACGCGTGCGCAACGTACTCATGCGTCCAGCGTAGGCGTCAGGTGGTGTCGCGCGGACCGCGCGCACCGCAGAAGACGCGGCCGAGGAGGTCGTAGAGGGCGGCGCGGTCGGCGTCGTCCAGGGCGTCGAGGGCGGCGTGGGTGGTGTGCATACGGGCCCGGATGGCGTCGACGGTCTCCTCGCCCGCAGGGGTGAGGACGACGTTCTTGACCCGCCGGTCGTTGGGGCTGACCTCGCGGCGTACGAGATCGCGCTTCTCCAGCCGGTCGACGATGCCCGTGATGTTGGAGGCGTCGCAGGCCAGGGTGGTCGCCAGGGCACGCATGGAGGCGGGGGCGCGCAGCACGCCGAGGGTCTTGGCCTGGCTCGCGCTGAGGCCTGCGTCGGCGGCGGCGAGCGTGAAGTCGCCGTAGTAGCCGCTGAAGGAGTCGGCGAGCCGCTCCATCAGCTGGGCTTTGGTGGGAATCGTCTCTGCCATGCCGCCAGCTTATCGTGATGTACTTGACTATCTCAAACGTTGAGGTCTACGGTCTATTTATTGCTTGAGCTCATCAAGCAATACCAGCAAACACGGCCGCAACGCTCACAGGAGTACCACCATGAAGGCCATCACGTACCGCACCTACGGCAGCCCGGACGTTCTCAGCTACGAAGACGTGCCGGAGCCGAAGCTCGGCCCCGACTCCGTGCTGGTCCGCGTCAAGGCGGCCTCCGTCAACCCCGTCGACTGGAAGATCCAGGCCGGCTACCTCGATTCCGCCCTCGACGCGGTCTTCCCCGTCATACCCGGCTGGGACGTCGCGGGTGTCGTCGAGCAGGCGGGCGTCGGAGTGAGCGAGTTCGCGCCGGGCGACGAGGTCATCGGGTACGTACGTGAGGACTTCGTCTCGCGCGGCACCTTCGCCGAGTACGTCGCCGCGCCCGTGCGCACGCTCGCCCGCAAGCCCGCCAACCTCTCCTTCGAGGAGGCCGCGGGGCTGCCGCTGGCCGGCCTCACCGCGTACCAGGCGCTCGTCCACCGGCTCAGGGCCGCCGAGGGGGAGACCGTGCTGGTGCACGCGGCGGCCGGCGGCGTCGGTTCGCTCGCGGTGCAGATCGCGCGCGCCCTCGGCGTCCGGGTCATCGGCACGGCGAGCGAGCGCAACCACGCCTACCTGCGCTCCCTGGGGGCCACCCCAGTGGCGTACGGCGAAGGGCTGGCCGACCGCGTCAAGGCGCTCGCGCCCGAAGGCGTCGACGCCGTGCTCGACCTCGTCGGCGGCGAAGCGCTCCAGCTCTCGCCCGCCCTCCTCGCCCCCGGCGGCCGACTGGCTTCGATCGCGGACGGCTCGGTGCTGGGCCTCGGCGGCAGCTACCTCTTCGTACGCCCCGACGCCGCCGATCTGGCGGCACTGACGGAGCTGGCCGAGCGTGGCGCGCTGAGTGTCGACGTCGCCGCTGTCTTCCCGCTGGAGAAGGCCGCCGACGCCCTGCGGCTGAGCATGGACGGCCACACCCGCGGCAAGATCGTGATCACCGTCGGCTGAGCACGGGTTCCAGGTGCGCGCACGGCCGCCGACGGGCGGCCGTGGCGCGGCGGGCGAACGGGCGGGGCAGCGCCAGCGTGACGAAGCCCTCAGCCTGCATCGCGGCGAAACCGATGCGGGGCAGGTCGCGGGTGGTGCGGAAGACGACGAAGCGCGGTTCCCACTGGGGCCGGAACTTGGCGTTGAACTTGTACAGCGACTCGATCTGGAACCAGCGCGAGAGAAAGACCAGCAGGCCGCGCCACACGCGCAGCACCGGTCCCGCACCGATCTTCTCGCCGCGCGCGAGCGCGGAGCGGAACATCGCGAAGTTGAGCGAGACGCGGTCGACGCCCAGCCGGGGAGCGGCCTGGAGCGCGGCGACGATCAGCAGTTCGTTCATGCCGGGGTCGGCGGAGCGGTCACGGCGCATCAGGTCCAGGGACATGCCGTCCGTCCCCCACGGGACGAAGTGGAGTACGGCCTTCAGGTCGCCGTACGCCGAGTCCGCGCCGGACGCGCCGTCCGTCGTGTCCGGCTTGTGGGCGGTCGCGATCACGCAGTCCCCGTCGCCCGGGTCCCCGATGCGGCCGAGCGCCATCGAGAAGCCGCGCTCGGTGTCGGTGCCGCGCCAGTCGGCGGCGGCCCGCCGGATGCGGTCCAGCTCGGCGTCGCCGAGGTCGCGCACGCGGCGTACCCGCGTCTCGTAGCCGCTGCGTTCAATGCGCTTGACCATCTGGCGTACGTTGCGCATCGCGCGCCCGGCGAGGGAGAAATCCGGCACGTGCACCACCGCTTCGTCGCCGAGCTCCAGCGCGTCGAGCCCGGTCTCGCGGGTCCACACCTCGCCTCCGGTCTCGCTGCAGCCCATCACGGCGGGGGTCCAGGAATGGGCCTTGGCCTCGTCCATGAAGCGTTCGATGGCGCCCGGCCAGGCCTCCACGTCGCCGATCGGGTCGCCGCTGGCGAGCATCACGCCGGAGACGACGCGGTAGGTGACGGCGGCCTTGCCGCTCGGTGAGAAGACGACGGCCTTGTCGTGGCGCAGCGCGAAGTGGCCGAGGGAGTCGCGGCCGCCGTGCCTGGCCAGCAGCTCGCGCAGCCGCTGTTCGTCGTCGGTGGTGAGGCGGGCCGCCGGGTGCTCGGGCCGCAGCGCCAGGTAGATGGTGGTGACGGCGGTGAGCAGGCCGAGGGCGCCGAGCGAGTAACCGACGGTCCAGGAGACCCGGCCCGCGTAGTCGACGGGGCCCTCGAAGCCGAACAGCCCGTACAGGACATGCTCCAGGCGCTCGGCCACGCTCGGGTTGCCGACGACCTTCGCCGGGTGCGAGCTGACAATGACGAGGCCGAGCCCGAGCGAACCGGCGCCGAGGAGGAAGAAGTTCGCGAGCGCCTTCCAGCGGCTGCGCGGATCGGGCAGGGCCGCGAACTCGCCGCGGTGGCGCAGCAGGAGCCAGAGCAGCGCGAGCGAGATCAGTACGCCGATGACCGAGTTCCGGTAGATGAACTGCGCCGCCGCTCCGGCGGGCAGCAGGACCACGGCGGCGCGCCAGGCGCGGCGCTTGTGGCGCTTGAGGCCGTGCGCGAGAAGCAGCAGCAGTACGCCCGCGCTGATCGCGAGAGCGGCCGCGAACGGGCCGAGCGCGCCGGGGAGCACCTCGGCGAAGGCGTGCATCCTGCTGTGCCGGAAGCGCGGGAAGACGCCGGCGGCTATGTCGAGGAGGCCCACGACGGTGCAGGCCGTACCGACGAGGGAGGGCACCCGCTCGGGCCGAGGACCCCGGAGGATCCGCCGTACCCGATCCGGAACCGTCGCTGATTTATCCCCATCTAGCCTGATAGACATCGCTTCCCGTGGCTCCGCGAGAGAATTTCTGTCCTTGGGCCGAAGCAGCCGGACAATTTGCGCCCTCTAGGACGGTGCATCCGGGGGGCGGGTTCACTCGCTCCCCGGAAATTCTCAGGCAGAAAGCTCTCTTTCCTCATGGGCCTCACCAGTAACAAGGTTCTGGCGCTTGCCGCTTTTCTGGCAGTGGTGCTGTTCGTCGCCACAGTCTTGCTCTGGCCTCGCCTGGCGGGCCGCGACTGGCGCTCCGTACTGGGCCGTGTCGGCCTGCTCCTCGTGACTCAGCTGATGCTGTTCGCCACGGTCGGGCTCGCGGCCAACAAGTCCTTCCTCTTCTACGGCTCGTGGACCGACCTCTTCGGTCAGGAGACGGAAATGGGCGTGGTCGTCGACCACTCGGCCGCTGCCAGGGACCTCAAGGTCGTCGACACGCAGGGCATGGACGTGCCGGGCGGATCGAAGCCCGCGAGGGGAGGCCAGATACAGAAGGTCGTCATCACGGGCGAGCGCTCGAAGATAGCCGGCAAGGCCTACGTCTATCTGCCTCCCGAGTACTTCCGGCCGCAGTACGCCGCGCAGACCTTCCCGGCGTCCATCGTGCTCACCGGGTATCCGGGTACGGCAGAGAACCTGCTCAAGGGGCTGCGTTACCCGCGAACAGCACACACGCAGGCGCAGGCGGGCAGGATGCAGCCGATGATCCTGGTGATGCTGCGGCCGACCGTGGCACCGCCGCGTGACACCGAATGCGTGGATGTGCCCGGCGGCCCGCAGACCGAGACCTTCCTGGCCAAGGACGTCCCGAAGGCGGTGTCGGAGTCCTACAGGGTGGGCACGAAGCCGCGGAACTGGGGCGTCATAGGGAACTCCACCGGGGGTTACTGCGCCCTGAAGTTCGCCCTCCACCATCCCGCGACGTTCGGCGCGGGCGCCGGCCTGTCCGCGTACTACAGGGCCGCCGAGGACCCGACGACCGGTGACCTCTTCCACGGCGACAACGGCCGGCGGAAGCGGGCCGACCTGCTGTGGAGCCTGGACCATGTGAAGCCGTCGAAAACGTCGTTCCTTGTGACCAGTTCCAAGGAGGGCGAGGGAAACCTCAAGGACACGGTGAAGTTCATCGGGAAGGTGCGGCCGCCCGCGCGGGTCTCCTCGATCACGCTGGACAGCGGCGGCCACAACTTCGGCACCTGGCGGCGCGAGATACCGGCCGCCATGGAGTGGATCAGCGCCAGGCTCAGGGCGAGCTGACGGACTCCACTTCCACTGCCGTACGGGGAACGGCCTGTGCGTCGGCGTCGATGGACCGGCGCAGCGCCTCATGGAGACGCGCCGGTGTGAGCACACCGAGGAAGCGCCCCGCGCTCTCCTCGTCGATGACCGCGATCCAGCCGGCATCGTGCTGGAGCATCGTGGAGAAGGCCTGCTTGAGGGAGGCGCCGACGGGCAGCCAGGCCTCCATGCGGCGCGCGTGTTCGCGTACGGTCCCGGTGGCCGTACGGACCTGCTCGGCGGAGACCCAGCCGTGCAGATCGTCTGCGCTGTCCAGGACGACGGCCCAACGGGCGCCATCGGCGGCCAGCTTGGCGGCCGCCTTGCCGACCGGGTCGTCGAGATGGACGACGGGCGGCTGCTCCAGGTCACCGGGCTCGATGGGTGTGACGGAGAGGCGCTTGAGGCCCCGGTCGGCGCCGACGAAGTCCGCGACGTACGGCGTGGCGGGTGCGCCGAGGACGGCGGCCGGGGCGTCGAACTGCTCGATCCTGCCCTGCCCGTAGACAGCGATGCGGTCACCGAGCCGGACGGCCTCCTCGATGTCGTGGGTGACGAAGAGGACCGTCTTGCGCACCTGGGACTGGAGCCGCAGGAACTCGTTCTGCAGGTGCTCGCGGACCACCGGGTCGACCGCGCCGAAGGGCTCGTCCATGAGGAGTACGGGCGGGTCGGCGGCCAGGGCTCTGGCCACGCCGACGCGTTGGCGCTGGCCGCCGGAGAGCTGGTCGGGGTAGCGGTCGCCGTGGACGGACGGGTCGAGGCCGACCAGGTCGAGGAGTTCGGCGGCGCGCTCGCGGGCCTTGGCGCGCTTGACACCGAGGAGGTGGGGGACGGTCGCGGTGTTGTCCAGGACCGTCTTGTGGGGGAAGAGGCCGACCTGCTGGATGACGTAGCCGATACGGCGGCGGAGCTGGACGGGGTCGACGGTGGATATGTCGTCCCCGTCGAGGAATATCCGGCCGTCGCTCGGCTCGATCAGCCGGTTGACCATCTTCATGGTGGTGGTCTTGCCGCAGCCGGAGGGCCCGACGAGCGTGACCAGTTCGCCCTCGGCGACTTCGAAGGAGAGGTCGTCGACGGCGGTGGTGCCGTCGGCGTACCGCTTGGTGACGTGCTCGAATCGGATCATGAGTCCCCATTGTGGCCGGTCCGGTGTCAGGACCATGTTGCGGGAATGAGGCGGATTCCGGCGATTGTCAGTGGCCGGGGATAGGGTCGTCAGACATGGGTTCGGGCATGAGTTCGGCATGGGTTCGGGGTCTCGGGGGAGGTGGGGCGGCATGAGCGGCCGGAGTTGTCTGACGGCGAACGACTGGATCTGCGGCGAGTACGTCCGCTCCCGCGGCCAGGAGTTGGCCGACGCGACCGTGCAGCATGTGTGGATCACGGTGGTTTCGGTGATGATCGGCCTGCTGATCGCCCTTCCGCTGGCGTTGCTCGCGCGTGGCCGGGACGGACGCCGGTCCAGGTTCGCGGGTCCGGTCCTCGGCCTCACGACCGTGCTCTACACGGTCCCCTCGCTGGCGATGTTCTCGCTGCTGCTGCCGGTGTTCGGGCTTTCGGCGGCCGTGGTGGTCACGGGGCTCGTCCTCTATTCGCTGACCGTCCTCGTGCGCAACATCCTGGCCGGGCTCGAAGCGGTGCCGGCGGAGGCGCGGGAGGCCGCGCTGGGCATGGGGTACGGGCGTGGCCGGCTGCTGTGGGAGGTGGAACTGCCGCTGGCGCTGCCCGCCCTGCTGGCCGGGGTGCGGATCGCGACGGTGTCGACGGTGGCCCTGACGACGGTCGGCGCGATCGTGGGGTACGGCGGCCTGGGGACACTGATCGTGGACGGCCTCGACTCCCTCTTCAAGGCGCAGGTGCTCACGGCTTCGGTGATCTGTGTGCTGCTGGCGGTGGTGGCCGACCTGCTGCTGATCGGCCTGCAGCGGGCGCTCACTCCGTGGACCAGGGCGCCGGGGCGGCGTACGCCCCGAATACGTACCGGCCGGTCTTCTGTCCGTACCACCCGTATCGCGAAGGCCGGCTGATTCATGGGAGCGATCGGGGACGCCTTCACGTGGCTGGCGACGGGCGCCAACTGGCAGGGGGAGAGCGGCGTCTGGAACCGGCTCGCCGAGCACCTGTATTTCAGTGGCGTCTGCCTGCTGCTGTCCTGTCTGATCGCGCTGCCTGTGGCGCTCTGGCTCGGGCACCTGGGCCGGGGCGGCGCGCTCGCCGTCAATCTCTCCAACGTGGGGCGGGCGATCCCCACCCTCGCGGTGCTGATCCTGCTGACGCTCACGCCGCTGGGCAAGCAGGGGGACCTGCCGACGGTCATCGCGCTGGTGCTGTTCGCCGTACCGCCGCTGCTGACGAACGCGTACATCGGCATGCGTGAGGTGGACCGGGCGGTGGTGGAGGCCGCGCGCGGGATGGGGATGTCGGGGCGTCAGGTGTTCGTCCGGGTCGAACTGCCCCTCGCGTACCCGCTCGTCATGACCGGGCTCAGGTCGGCGGCCGTCCAGGTGGTCGCCACGGCCACGCTCGCCGCGATGGCGGGCGAGGGCGGCCTGGGCAGGATCATCACGGCCGGCTTCAACACGTACAACACGCCGCAGGTGGTGGCGGGCGCACTGCTTGTCGCCGCGCTGGCGCTGCTGGTGGAGGGCGTGCTGGTGGCGGCGGACCGGCTGCTGGACCCGCGGCGGCGGGGCGCGGCGCGGCGGCGGGGTGCGGTGCGGCGGGCGACGGCCTGACGGTGTCTTTCTTGTCTGTTCTTTCTTCTTCCTCTGGATGGTGAACCTCATGAGCAGAATCTCGCGTACGGCGGGTGCGGTACTGGGCGTGATCGCGCTGGCCGGCGGGCTGGCGGCGTGCGGCGGCAAGAACCTGGAGGAGGGCGGGACCGGCGGAGAGAACAGAGCCGGCGGCGATGGCAAAAGGGGGTCGCTGGTGGTCGGTTCGGCCGGATTCACCGAGTCCAAGGTGCTGGCCGAGCTGTACGCGCAGCTCCTCTCCGACGCCGGATACAGCACCTCCATCAAGACGGTGGAGAACCGCGAACTGTACGAACCCGCCCTGGAGAAGGGCGAGATCGACGTCGTACCGGAATACGCCGCTACGCTTGCGGAATTCCTCAACGCCAAGGCGAACGGACCCAAGGCGCCCGAGAAGAATCCGGTCGCGTCCAGCGATGTGGCCGCCACCTTCAAAGCACTGGAGAAGCTCGCGGAGCCGCGCGGACTGAAGCCGCTGCCGGCCGGTGAGGCCGTCGACCAGAACGCCTTCGCCGTGAGCAAGGAATACGCCGGGAAGAACAACCTGAAGACACTTTCCGATCTTGGTAAGTCCAAGCTCAAGGTGAAGATCGCCGCGGGTGACGAGTGCGAGATCCGGCCCTTCTGCGCACCGGGTCTGAAGAAGGAGTACGGGATCGACGTCATCGGCGTCGACCCCAAGGGCGTAGGCACCCCCCAGGCCAAGCAGGCGGTCAAGGACGGCGCGGATCAGCTGGTGCTGACCACGACGACCGACGCGACGCTGGAGGGATTCGGACTCGTCCTCCTGGAGGACGACAAGAAGCTCCAGAACGCCGACAACGTACTGCCGGTGGTCAATGCGAAGGACGCCGGAGCGCCGGAGATAGCGGACGCTCTCGGCAAGCTCACCAAGGTGTTGACGACCGGTGATCTGGTGGAGCTGAACCGCAAGATCGACGCTGACCGGATGAAGCCCGCCGATGCCGCGAAGGAGTATCTGGAGGCCAAGGGGCTGGTCAAGAAGTAAGCGGCGTAAGGAATTGGGTAACCGCCCGGGAACAGATTGCCGGGCGGGGCCCCATTCGTCGTCCACGCACGGTAAATTTCAGGCCATGCCACGTGGACGCCACCGCCATTCCCCACCCCTGCACAGGATCCTTCCGCCTTCCGCGGTCGCCGGCTCGTCAATACTCTGCGCCGCCGGTGCTTGGTTGTTCGCGGAACCGGTGGTGTTGCGCGGCCTGGTCGCTGCCGCCGCGGCCGCGGCGGTCACCGGCGCGGTGCTCATGCGCTCCTGGGACCGCGCGGCGGGCCGCCGTGTGGCTGAACTGACGCGAGCGCGCGCGAGCGACGAGTGGAAGACCGAGGAGCGCCTGGCAGACCTCGAGTCGGACATCGAGGAGTCGCGCGAGCTGCGCGCCAGGCTCGACGCGAAGCTGCGCGCCAAGCGGGTCGAACTGGCCGCCCTGCGCGGCGAGCACGCCGCGCTGTTGCGGCGGTACGCGACCGCGGAGACCGAGCGGGCCAGCGCGCTGGAAGGCCGGCGGCTGCTGGCCATCGAGGCGGCGGCCCCGAAGGCACTGCCGGCTGCCGGCGCTTCCCCGACGCCGTCCGCGTATCTGCGTGCGTCGATGGCGCTGGACAATCTGTCGCGCAACGCGGCGGAGCAGGAGTCCCGCGCGTCGCGCGAAGCGCGGGGCCGTGGGGTGGCGGAGCCGGAGGGGAAGCACGAGGCGGCCGCCGGTAGCGACGCCGTGTCCTCCCCGGAACACGCTCGCCCGTCGTCCGCCGTCGTGCCGTACGCCGCCGAGCGGCGCCGCGCCTCGCGTGTTCAGGGGGGCTTCGACTTCTTCGGCAACCAGAAGTCGGCCGCCGCGGCGATCGCAGCCGTCCAGAACGAGGACCTCGCGGACGTGGTGGGCGAGGAGGCGCTGGCGGACGCGCATCGGGCGTCGGGGGACCGAGTGGTGGGTCAGGTCATCGACCTGACGGCCCATGACGAAACCGAGCAGCTCGACGTGGCGGTTCTGCGCAGCGCGATCTCGTAACCCCGCGGGGTGGGGAACAGGCCCCGCGCGGCGGTGCGTCCTACAACGGGGTCGGGCCGGCGCCGCCGCCCGCTCGGACCAGGCCCGACTCGTACGCCAGGACCACGACCTGCACCCGGTCGCGCAGGCCGAGCTTGGTCAGGATGCGGCCGACATGCGTCTTGACCGTCGCCTCCGACAGCACCAGCCGCGCCGCGATCTCCCCGTTCGACAGGCCCTGCGCCACGAGCAGCATCACCTCGCGCTCCCGCTCGGTCAGCCGGGCCAGCGCGGAGTCGACGGCGCGGGTCTCCTTGTCCGTACTCGGCAGCATCGACGAGAAGCGGTCCAGCAGCCGCCGTGTCGTGGACGGCGCGACGACCGCGTCACCGCTGTGCACGGACCGGATGGCGGCCAGCAGTTCGCCGGGCGGCACATCCTTCAGCATGAAGCCGCTGGCCCCCGCCTTCAGCCCGGAGAAGGCGTACTCGTCCAGGTCGAAGGTGGTCAGGATGAGCACCTTCGGCGCGTCAGGGTCCGCACAGATGCGCCGCGTCGCCTCGACGCCGTCCAGCTTCGGCATGCGTACGTCCATCAGGACGACGTCCACGGCCGTGGAGCGCAGGACCTCGATCGCCTCCGCCCCGTCACCGGCCTCCGCGACGACCTCCATGTCCGGCTGGGCGGCCAGGACCATGCGGAAGCCGGTGCGCAGCAGCACCTGGTCGTCTACGATCATCACGCGGATGGACATGGGGTGGGGTGCCTTTCGTCGGCGTAACCAGGGATGGGAGGCGGCCGCTCAGTGGGCCGGTTTGAGCGGCAGCAGCGCGCTGATCCGGAAGCCGCCGCCCGGCCGCGGCCCCGCGTCGAGCGTGCCGCCGACCATACCGACGCGCTCACGCATGCCGATCAGGCCGTGGCCGCGACCGTCCGCGCCGCCGTCCTCGTACAGTTCGTGCGCCGCGCCCCGCCCGTCGTCCTCGACGAGCAGGCCGAGCCCGTCGTCGAAGTACACGAGCCGGACGCTCGCGCCCGCCTCGGGCCCGCCGTGCTTGCGCGTATTGGTGAGGGCTTCCTGCACGATGCGGTACGCCGTGAGCTCCACGCCGCTGGGCAGCGGCCGGGGCGTGCCCTCCACCTTGAAATCGACGGTCAGCCCGGCGGTGCGTACCTGCTCGACCAGGTCCTCGATCTGCTCGACGTCGGGCTGCGGTACGTACTCGCCGCTCTCCTGGTGCTCGCCGGTGCGCAGTACGCCCAGCAGGCGCCGCATCTCGGCGAGCGCCTGGCGGCCGGTTGTCGAGATCGTCTCCAGGGCCTGCCTGGCCTGGGCGGGCGAGGCGTCCATGACGTACGCCGCGCCGTCCGCCTGGACGACCATCACGGAGACGTTGTGCGCGACGACGTCGTGCAGTTCGCGGGCGATACGGGCCCGCTCGGCGGCGACGGCCACCTTGGACTGCGCCTCGCGCTCCTTCTCCAGCCGGGCCGCACGCTCCTCCAGCTCGGCGAAGTACGCCCGCCGGGTGCGCATCGAGTCGCCGAGGACCCACGCCAGCGCGAACGGCAGGGCCATGACGACCGTGAAGAAGACGGACGCGAGGACGGAGCTGGTGCCCTGCTCGGCCGGCCAGCGCAGCTGCGCGAGCGGAGCGGCGGTGAGGCCGCCGAAGAGCGCGACGCGCGAGATCCAGCGGGGCCCGTCGCTCGCGGCGACGGTGTAGATGATGACGAGCATGGCCCAGTCGGCGGGATTGACCTCCACGTCGAACACGAGCTGCGCGACGCCCATCAGGATGGCCAGCAGCAGCATCTTGTCCGGCGCGCGGCGACGCAGGGCCACCACCAGGCAGAGGAGCGTGATGATCGGGACGGCCGCGATGCGTGGTTCGGTCCCCATGGCCGCCTGGACGGCCCACAGCAGGAAGATCCCGAAGAGCAGCACAGCCCAGAAGCTGTCGACACTCGTCGGGTGCCTGCGGATGAAATCGTAGAGGCGTTGCACGTAACCCAGCGTAGGGAAATCAAATAGGTGCAGGGGTCAACCGGAGGAGCGATCCGGTGGACCGGAGCCTACTCCCCAAGGTGGAGACTTGGTGCCGTGACGGATGAGTGGCAGGGGTGGCGGGAGGCGGCGGAGCAGGCGCTGTACGGTCCGGACGGTTTCTACGTACGGCCCGGTGGACCCGGCCCGTCCGGCCATTTCCGTACGTCGGTGCACGCGTCCGCGCTGTTCGCCGGAGCGGTCGCGCGGCTGCTCGGGGACGTCGACGAGTCGCTGGGGCGGCCGCGGGAGCTGGCGCTGGTCGACGTGGGCGCGGGGCGGGGTGAACTGCTGTCGGCGGTGCTGGCGGCGGCGCCGCAGGAGCTTTCGGCGCGCGTGCGGGCGTACGCCGTGGAGCGCGCGCCCCGGCCGCCCGGCCTGGATCACCGCATCGAGTGGCTCGCGGAGCCGCCGTCGGGCGTCGCCGGGCTGCTGTTCGCGAACGAGTGGCTGGACAACGTTCCGGTGGACGTGGCCGAGACGGACGCGGCGGGTGTCGCGCGGTACGTCCTCGTACGACGCGAGGACGGCGAGGAGCGCCTGGGCGACCCGGTCACCGGGCCGGACGCAGACTGGCTCGCGCGCTGGTGGCCGCTCGCGCCCGGCGGCGAGCCCGGACTGCGGGCGGAGATCGGCCGCCCGCGCGACGCGGTGTGGGCGGCGGCGGTGGCGACGCTCGACGCGGGACTGGGGGTCGCGGTGGACTACGCCCACGAGCGGACGGCACGGCCCCCCTTCGGCACGCTGTCGGCTTTCCGGGCGGGCCGGGAGGTACGCCCGGTCCCGGACGGCACGTGTGACATCACGTCCCACGTCGCGCTGGACGCCTGCGCGCTGCCGGGTGCGGAGCTGCTGTCGCAGCGGGAGGCGCTGCACCGCCTGGGCGTGACGGCCGCCCGCCCGCCGCTGGCCCTGGCGAGCACGGACCCGGCGGCGTACGTACGGGCGCTGTCGGGAGCGGGAGAGGCGGCGGAGCTGACGGCCCGCGGCGGCCTGGGCGACTTCACCTGGCTGACGCAGCCGGCCGGCTCGTCCCGGCCGGGCGGAATCAGCCCGTCCGGTGTCTGAGTGCCAGGGTCCGGGGCGGAGCCCCGGCCGTAACCCGCACCAGGGATACTGGCGGCATGACGGAGACCACGGTCGGCATCGGCGGCGCGGCGGAGAGCACCGACATGGTGCTCAACATCGGCCCCCAGCATCCCTCCACGCACGGCGTCCTCCGCCTCAGGCTCGTGCTCGACGGCGAACGGATCCAGCACGCGGAGCCGGTCATCGGCTACATGCACCGCGGCGCGGAGAAGCTCTTCGAGGCCCGTGACTACCGGCAGATCGTGATGCTCGCGAACCGCCACGACTGGCTGTCCGCGTTCTCCAACGAGCTCGGCGTCGTCATGGCCGTCGAGCGCATGCTCGGCATGGAGGTCCCGGAGCGCGCCGTCTGGACCCGCACGCTCCTCGCCGAGCTGAACCGGGTGCTCAACCACCTCATGTTCCTCGGCTCGTATCCGCTCGAACTGGGTGGAATCACCCCGGTCTTCTACGCGTTCCGCGAGCGCGAGGAGCTCCAGGCGGTCATGGAGGAGGTCTCCGGCGGCCGCATGCACTACATGTTCAACCGCGTCGGCGGCCTCAAGGAGGACCTCCCCGCGGGATGGCTCGGCCGGGCCCGCGAGGCCGTCGCGGACGTCCGGTCCCGGATGGACGTGTACGACGACCTCGTCACCGGCAACGAGATCTTCCGCGGCCGCACGCGGAACGTGGGCATCCTCTCGCCCGAGGCCGTGCACGCGTACGGAGTGAGCGGCCCCATCGCCCGCGCCTCCGGCGTCGACTTCGACCTCCGGCGCGACGAGCCGTACCTCGCGTACGGCGAACTCCAGGACACCCTGAAGGTCGCCACCAGGACCGAGGGCGACTGCCTCGCCCGCTTCGAGGTCCTGCTCGAACAGACGCACAACGCGCTGGACCTGGCGGACGCCTGCCTGGACCGGATGGCCGACCTCGCGCCCGGCCCGATCAACCAGCGGCTCCCGAAGGTGCTGAAGGCCCCGGAGGGCCACACCTACGCCTGGACCGAGAACCCGCTCGGCATCAACGGCTACTACCTCGTCTCGAAGGGCGAGAAGACGCCGTACCGCCTGAAGCTGCGCTCGGCGTCGTTCAACAACATCCAGGCACTGGTGGAACTGCTCCCGGGAACGCTCGTCGCCGACATGGTGGCGATCCTCGGGTCGCTGTTCTTCGTCGTCGGCGACATCGACAAGTAGGTTCCTCCTCGCCTCAGCGCAGCACGCCCTCCAGGAAGTCGCTGCCCAGCCGGGACACCACCTGGAGGTCCAGGCTGTGCAGGACGTAGCGGCCACGGCGCTGGGTGGTCAGCAGACCGGCCTTCCGCAGGGTCGTCAGGTGCCGTGAGACCTCGGGGGCGGTGATCCCGTGCGATTCGGCGAGCTCACCCGTCGTGTACGGGGAGCGGGCCAGGTTGCGGCACAGGCGCATGCGCATGGGGTGCGCCAGCGCTTCCATCCGCAGCTTCAGCAGCTCGACCGACGCGGGGGACGGCAGTTCCGGTGCGCCGACCGGGTAGTGGATCACCGGACGCCAGCCGGGGCGTGCAGGACCGACAGATGCGGCCAGCCGAAGCTCGACGGCACGAAGGTGAGACCCGCGCCGACGTCCGGCTCGACGGCGCTGGTGCGGCCCTCGGCGAGCTTGTCGGCCTGGATACGGGTCCTGGCCCCGCCCGCGCCACCGCTCTCCTCCAGCGTCAGCGCGGGGGAGACCGCGTGCAGCGCCTCCGCGAGGCCCTTGCGGCGCAGCACCTCGCCGTTGTGCCGTGCGTCGGCGGCCAGCTGGACCCGTATCCGGCGCCAGGTGTCCGCGAAGAACGCCTGGTCGCAGTCCTCGAAGAGCCGCCGCAGCCAGGCCCGTACGGACGCCGGGTCGGCCAGCAGCCGGCGCGCGAAGTCCGTCTGCTTCGGCCCGCGCGCGGCCGCCAGGTCCAGCGCCCGCTCGCGCATCGTGGCGTCGACGAGCGGGGACGGGCTGGGCATGCCGTACGTACTGGAGCAGGTGAATTCCAGGGCGGCGGAGACGAATCGCTCGTCGTCCAGCCGGTCCAGCGCGTCCAGGTCGTCGCTGAGCGTCGCCCCCGTCCTGCCGTCGCCGCCCCGCACGCCGGCGAACGGCATGAAGACGTCCGAGAACGTGCTGCGCCACAGGAACTCCGCCTCGCTCATCCGGTCGGCGAGGTCCGGCTTCAGCGAGGCGGCGGCCGCGGTCGCCCAGCCGTGCAGCCCGGGGTGGTGGCCTGGCTCGGACAGGGCGTGCAGGGCCATGCCGAGCTCCGCCAGCGGGGAGGTCTCGAAGACGATGCGCTCGGGCGGCAGGCCGGTGATGTCGATGGACACGCTCATGGGTACATCGTGCCCGGTGCCACTGACAGCGCGGCCGCCGATTGACGGGGCTCGTCAAACGATGCGCGTCGCGGGGTGCGGCGTACGCATGGTGAGGACATGAACGCCACTCAGCAGCACATGCTCGACGTCTACCGCGCCACCCGACTCGGCACTCCCGCGCCGCCGGCGCCCGGCCTCAACGACTGGCAGGTGGTGCGGGAGGTACGCGACTACCGGCGCTTCCGCGCGGCGGTCGAGGACCGACCGCGTCGGGCCCACCGGCTCCGGACCGCCCTGGCGAACCTGTTCGCCTCGGCCACCCGCAGCTCCGGCACCCGTGGCTCCGCCGGCCGGGCCGGGCGCTCCCGCCCTGTCGCGGGTGCGGGCTCGAGTGCGTGCGGCTAGGGGTGCGCGGGGTTTCCCTGCGGGTCGGGGAAAGCCCGCCGCAGGCGGTGTCCTACGGCCTCAGCCGCTCCGTGAAGTCCGCCACCGCCGCCCTCACGTCCTCCCGCGTCCACGCCAGGCCGGGAGACGCCACCGTCACCTCCGTGACGGCCAGCCCCGGTGGCGTGTCCGCGAACCATCTGCGGAACAGCGTCACGCCCGTCTCCTCCGCCTGCCGCACCGCCGCCTCCGTCAGTACCTCCGCCGGATACGGCAGCCAGACCTGGAACTGGTGCGTGTGCGGCGGTTCGGGATGCACCCGGAACCACGGCACCCCGGCCGCGCGGAAGCCGTCCGCGAGGGCCGCCGCCACCACCTTCGCGTGGGCGACGTACTCCGGCAGTCGCGGCAGCTCCCGCTCCAGGCCGAGCAGCGCCGAGAGCGCCGCGGGGAACTGCTGGAAGACCTGCCCGCCGTACCGGTGCCGCCAGGTGCGCGCCTCCGCGATCAGTGAAGCGGGCCCCGCCAGCGCCGCGCCGACATCGCGTCCAGTGACTTGTAGAACGACACGTACACGCTGTCCGCCAGCTCGGCGATCTCCGGGAGCGTACGCCCCAAGTGAGGGGCGCACTCCCACAGTCGGGCGCCGTCGAAGTGCACCACCGCATCATGTTCCCGCGCGGCTTCGACGACCGCCGTCAGCTCCTCCCACGAGGGCAGTACGAAACCGGCGTCCCGCAACGGCAGTTCCAGCATCAGCGTGCCGAAGGGCTCGTCGAACGCGCGGATTTCGTCCGCCGTCGGGAGCCGCGGCGCGTGCGTGGGGTGCACGGTACGCAGACCGCTCACCGCCGCCAGCGCGCCGCCCTCGTGCACCTCCGGGTGCGACAGCGGATGCAGCGCCACCGTCGCGTTGCCCGTACGCCCCGCCCAGCACCGCAGCGCCACCTGCTGAGCCATCGTGCCGGTCGGGAAGAACGCCGCCGCTTCGAGGCCCAGCGTCCGCGCGACGCGCCGCTCGAGCTCGGCGACGACACCGTCGCCGTAGACGTCGGCCCACTCGTCCAGGTCGTACGCCGAACCCGCGTCCGCCGCCAGCGCCGTCAGCCGCTCGCCCACCGTCGCCTCCGCGGAGGCGCGCGAGAGTATGCGCCCCGACTTCTTCCACGCGGTGAGCCTGCGCCGGCGCTGATCCTGCTCGCCGGTGTCCGGGCTGTCCGGGCTGTCCGTGAGGTCCGTGCGGTCCGCGGTGTCCGTCATCAGGCGATCATCGCGTACCGTGCGGCCTCTGCCCACAGCCTGTGGACAGCGAGGCGACCGCACGAAACGCTGGCGTAGCATGACGAGAAATCGTCCGGTACCCCCCGCGGACTGGAACGGAAGGCCGTCCCCGCGTGAACGTGAACGCACCAAACGCAGCACATGAGCCCCTGGATGCCAGGGACCGCCCCGCCCGCCTCACCGTCGGCGTGGTCGGAGCCGGCCGGGTCGGCCCCGCACTCGCCGCCGCGCTGCGGCTCGCGGGCCATCGTCCGGTCGCCGTATCCGGTGTCTCGGACGCGTCCGTCCGCCGGGCCGCGGCGCTCCTGCCCGACGTCCCGATCGTCACCCCCGCCGAGGTCCTGGCGCGCGCCGAGCTCGTCCTGCTGACCGTTCCCGACGACGCCCTGCCGGGCCTGGTCGAGGGGCTCGCGGAGACCGGCGCCGTACGCCCCGGACAGCTCATCGTGCACACCTCGGGACGGTACGGAACCCGCGTCCTCGCGCCCGCCCTGCGCGCCGGCGCGCTGCCCCTCGCCCTGCACCCCGCCATGACGTTCACGGGAACGTCCGTGGACGTGCAGCGGCTGGCCGGCTGCTCCTTCGGCGTCACCGCGCCCGAGGAGCTGCGCCTCGCGGCCGAGGCCCTGGTCATCGAGATGGGCGGCGAGCCCGAGTGGGTCGCCGAAGAGTCGCGCCCGCTCTACCACGCGGCCCTCGCCCTCGGCGCGAACCACCTGGTCACCCTGGTCGCCCAGTCCATGGAGCTGCTGCGCACGGCAGGCGTCGAGGCCCCCGACCGGATGCTCGGACCACTCCTCGGCGCCGCCCTGGACAACGCCCTGCGCTCCGGCGACGCCGCCCTCACGGGCCCCGTCGCGCGGGGCGACGCGGGAACGGTCGCCGCGCACGTCGCGCAACTGCGCGAGCACGCGCCGCAGGCCGTCGCCGGATACCTCGCCATGGCCCGTACGACCGCCGACCGCGCCCTCGCGCACGGCCTGCTCAAGCCCGAGCTCGCCGAGGACCTGCTGGATGTACTGGCCGACGGTGGCAGTACCGACGGCGGCAGCACCGATGGCGGCAGTACCGACGGGCCCAAGGGAGAAGACCGATGAGCGGCACCTTCGAGCTGGTCCCCACGCGCGAGGATCTCCAGTACGTCCTCGAACACTTCGGCGCCCCCGGCCGCACCGCCGTCGTCATGACCATGGGCGCCCTGCACGAGGGCCACGCGACACTGATCCGCACCGCGCGCGAGCACGTCGGGCCCAAGGGCTTCGTCGTCGTCACGGTCTTCGTCAACCCGCTCCAGTTCGGCGCCGGCGAGGACCTCGACCGTTACCCGCGCACCCTCGACGCCGACCTCGCCCTCGCCGAACAGGCCGGTGCGAACGCCGTGTTCGCCCCGTCCGCCGACGAGGTCTACCCGGGCGGCGAACCGCAGGTCCGTATCACCGCGGGGCCGATGGGTGAGCGCCTCGAAGGGGCGTCCCGTCCCGGCCACTTCGACGGCATGCTGACCGTCGTCGCGAAGCTGCTGCACCTGACGGGACCTGACGTCGCCTTCTTCGGGCAGAAGGACGCCCAGCAGCTCGCCCTGATCCGCCGCATGGCGCGCGACCTGAACTTCCCCGTCGAGATCATCGGCGTACCGACGGTCCGTGAGGAGGACGGTCTGGCCCTGTCCAGCCGCAACCGCTACCTCTCGCCCGCCGAGCGCCGCACCGCCCTCGCACTCTCCCGCGCGCTGTTCGCCGCCCGCGACCGGCTCATCGCCCTGGAAGCCCTGCACGCGCGTGCCGTGGCCCAGGGCGCGGTGACGACCCCCGCGCGCGTGGCCGCCCTCGCGGGCCTCGGCGAGGCGCGCGCGGCGGCCGACGCGCACGCCGTCGAGCAGGCGGGCCACGCGGACCTGAGCGGCCCGGCGGCCGTACGCGCGGCAGCGGCCACCGTCCTGGACGAAGCGGCGCGCCTGGAGCCCCCGCTGAACCTCGACTACGTCGCCCTCGTCGACCCGTCGGACTTCACCGAGGTGCCCGACACCTACCGCGGTGACGCGATCCTCGCCGTGGCCGCCAGGGTCGGCGTCACGCGCCTCATCGACAACATCCCGCTGACCTTCGTCCACGAAGCCGGCGAAGACAGCGAAGACAGTGCAGTCCGCGAGCAGGGAGCTTCGGCATGACCCGGACCGGTATACGGCTGAAGGCCCCCGCCCCCGGCTGGACCGTCGACGCCGACGTCGTGGTCGTCGGCTCCGGCGTCGCCGGTCTGACCGCCGCGCTGCGCTGCACCGCCGCAGGTCTGCGTACGGTCGTCGTCACCAAGGCCCGCCTGGACGACGGTTCCACGCGCTGGGCGCAGGGCGGCATAGCCGCCGCTCTCGGCGACGGGGACACCCCCGAGCAGCACCTGGACGACACGCTCGTGGCGGGTGCGGGCCTGTGCGACGAGGAAGCCGTACGGGCCCTGGTCACCGAGGGGCCCGACGCCGTACGCCGCCTGATCGACACCGGCGCCCTCTTCGACACCGACCCGGAGTCGGGCGCCATCCAGCTCACCCGCGAGGGCGGCCACCACCGCCGCCGCATCGCCCACGCGGGCGGCGACGCGACGGGCGCGGAGATCTCCCGGGCACTGGTCGAAGCCGTACGGTCCGCCTCTCTTCGTACGATCGAGAACGCCCTGGTCCTGGACCTGCTCATGGACCCCGACGGACGCACGGCGGGCGTCACGCTGCACGTCATGGGGGAGGGCCAGCACGACGGTGTCGGCGCCGTCCGCGCCCCGGCCGTCGTCCTCGCCACCGGCGGCATGGGGCAGGTCTTCTCGGCCACCACCAACCCGTCCGTCTCGACGGGCGACGGCGTCGCGCTCGCCCTGCGCGCCGGCGCGGAGGTCTCGGACCTCGAATTCGTCCAGTTCCACCCGACCGTGCTCTTCCTGGGCTCGGACGCGGAAGGGCAGCAGCCGCTCGTCTCCGAAGCGGTACGGGGCGAGGGCGCGCACCTCGTCGACGCGGACGGCGTGCGCTTCATGCTCGGGCAGCACGAGCTCGCGGAGCTCGCCCCGCGCGACATCGTCGCCAAGGGCATCATGCGGCGGATGCGTGAGCAGGGCGCCGAGCACATGTACCTGGACGCCCGGCACTTCGGCGCGCAGATGTGGGAGTCGCGCTTCCCGACCATCCTGGCGGCCTGCCGCTCCCACGGCATCGACCCGGTCACCGAGCCCGTCCCGGTCGCCCCGGCGGCCCACTACGCGTCCGGTGGCGTACGGACGGACCTGCGCGGCCGTACGACGGTCCCCGGGCTGTACGCGTGCGGTGAGGTGGCCTGCACGGGCGTGCACGGCGCGAACCGGCTCGCCTCCAACTCCCTCCTGGAGGGCCTGGTCTTCGCGGAACGCATCGCCGAGGACATCGCGGCCCACCCCGCCACCCCCGGCCCCGCCGTGGAGAGCGAGGAGGCCCCCGGCCCGCTCCTCGACCCGGCGACCCGCATCGAGATCCAGCGGATCATGACGGCGGGCGCCGGAGTTCTGCGTTCCGCCGACAGCCTGGACCACGCGGCGGACGCGCTGGAGGTCCTGTACCGCAGCGCGGCCGCCGAAGCGGAGGCGGGGAACGGGAGCGACGACGTCAAGGACGCCGAGCCCGGCGTGGACGCCTGGGAGGCCACCAACCTCCTCCTCGTCTCGCGCGTCCTGGTCGCCGCCGCCCGCGCCCGAGAGGAGACCCGCGGCTGCCACTGGCGCGAGGACCGCCCGGACCGCGACGACGACACCTGGCGCCGCCACCTCGTCGTACGGCTCACCCCCGGCCGCACCCTCGCCGTACACCGCACCGAGTCCGCATCCTTCCCGCCCGTAGACCCCGGCCCCGTACCAGCTCAGAGGGAGCAGTAACCGTGAGTACGCCCGACAACCCCCAGCTCCTGCCGACCGCCTCCGGCGGCTGCGGCGACGCCTGCGGCTGCGGCGGTGAGGAGACGTACGAACTCGACACCGCCGAGTGCAGCCTTGACCCGGACCTCGCCCAGCTCCTCGTCGCGGCGGGCCTCGACCCCGTCGAGGTCGAGGACGTCGCGAACGTCGCGCTCGCCGAGGACCTCGCCCACGGCGTGGACGTCACAAGCGTCGCGACCGTCCCCGAGGACGCCGTCGCGACCGGCGACTTCACGGCCCGCGAGGCCGGCACCGTGGCGGGCCTGCGCGTCGCCGAGGCGGTCCTGTCGATCGTCTGTACGGACGAGTTCGAGGTCGAGCGGCACGTCGAGGACGGCGACCGCGTCGAGGCCGGGCAGAAGCTCATCAGCGTCACCACCCGCACCCGCGACCTGCTCATGGGCGAGCGCAGCGCGCTCAACCTGCTGTGCCGTCTGTCGGGCATCGCGACGGCCACGCGCGCGTGGGCGGACGTTCTCGAAGGTACGGGCGCCAAGGTCCGCGACACCCGCAAGACGACTCCGGGGCTGCGCGCCCTGGAGAAGTTCGCGGTCCGCTGCGGCGGCGGCGTGAACCACCGCATGTCCCTCTCGGACGCGGCGCTCGTCAAGGACAACCACGTGGTCGCGGCGGGCGGCGTGGCCGAGGCGTTCACGCTCGTACGCAAGGCGTTCCCCGAGGTCCCGATCGAGGTCGAGGTCGACACGCTCGCCCAGGTGACCGAGGTCCTGGAGGCGGGCGCCGACCTGATCCTGCTGGACAACTTCACCCCGGAACAGACCGCCGAGGCGGTCGCTCTCGTGAACGGCCGTGCGGCCCTCGAATCGTCCGGCCGCCTGACCCTGGAGAACGCCCGCGCGTACGCGGACACGGGCGTCGACTACCTCGCCGTCGGGGCGCTCACGCACTCCTCCCCGATCCTCGACATCGGTCTCGACCTGCGCGAGGCGAAGTAACCCATGCTGCTCACCATCGACGTCGGCAACACCCACACCGTCCTCGGCCTGTTCGACGGGGAGGAGATCGTCGAGCACTGGCGCATCTCCACCGACGCCCGCCGCACGGCCGACGAGCTCGCCGTACTCCTCCAGGGCCTGATGGGCATGCACCCGCTCCTGGGCGACGAACTGGGCGACGGCATCGAGGGCATCGCGATCTGCTCGACCGTCCCGTCCGTCCTGCACGAGCTGCGCGAGGTGACCCGCCGGTACTACGGCGACGTCCCCGCCGTGCTCGTGGAGCCGGGCATCAAGACGGGCGTGCCGATCCTGATGGACAACCCGAAGGAGGTCGGCGCTGACCGCATCATCAACGCGGTCGCGGCCGTCGAGCTCTACGGCGGTCCGGCGATCGTCGTCGACTTCGGTACGGCGACGACGTTCGACGCCGTGTCGGCGCGCGGTGAGTACGCGGGCGGCGTCATCGCCCCGGGCATCGAGATCTCCGTCGAGGCGCTCGGCGTCAAGGGCGCCCAGCTCCGCAAGATCGAGCTGGCCCGCCCGCGCAGCGTGATCGGCAAGAACACCGTCGAGGCCATGCAGTCCGGCATCGTCTACGGCTTCGCGGGCCAGGTCGACGGCGTCACGCAGCGCATGGCGCGGGAGCTCGTGGGCCCCGACGGCGACCCGGACGACGTGACCGTCATCGCGACGGGCGGGCTGGCACCGATGGTGCTCGGTGAGGCCTCGGAGATCGACGAGCACGAGCCGTGGCTGACGCTGATCGGCCTGCGGCTGGTGTACGAGCGCAACATCGCCCGGATGTGACGGCCCCCGGCCGCCGCGCCGTCGTAGATCAATTAAACAGATTTTGTCCGTTTGGTGCGTATTGTCACTGCATGCCCACGCCATACGGATCCCGTGGCGGCATGGCGTTCAGCGCGGACGAGCTGCGTGTGCTCCGACGCGCCCTCGCCATCGCCCTCCATCCCGCGTCACTGTCCGACGAAGACGTCCAGGACTGCCTGCGCCTCGCCGGCACCCTGGACGAGGCGGTCCGCGAAGCGGCCCGGCTGCGCGCGTTCCTCCTCGCCGACCTGGCCCGCTACCGCGACGCGCTCCCCGCCGCCGCGGGCGGCTACCTGGGGCTGCTCCAGGACGCCCTGGCCACCGGCTACCAGCCGGTCCCCGACGACCTCGTGGCACTGCGCGGCCTGCGCGGCACGCCGGCGGGCGCGGCCCTCCTCGACCGCTGCCGGGCCATCGCGGAGCAGTCCGTACGGGCCCGCCTGGCCGGCCGCAGCACCGCCCCCCTCCCGCGCACCCGGCTGCTGGCCATCGCGGGCGGGCGGGCCCCCGACGCCGGGGAACCGCCGAAGCCCAAGAAGCCGGAGCCCGCCCGCGAGCCCTTGGAGCGTCCTATGCGGCCCGGGCGACCCGCGCGACCCGCGCCGAAGCCTTCCGAGGTCTTCCCGCCCCGCAGAAGCCCCGTGCCCCCGCGAGAGCAGCGGGCGGCCGGGTAGCTACTCTGGACGGCATGGACTACGTATCCGCGCTCCTGCCCCCCGTGGTGATGGCCGCGTTCTTCATCGCCCTGGTCACGACGATCGTCAAGACGCAGGGTGGTTCCAACAAGGCCAAGGAAGACGCGGCCGTGGACGCCACCATGGCCCGGGCCCAGTCCGCCCGCCAGGCGGGTGCGCCGAAGACCGGCGACGCCTGACCGCCGTCCGGCCCCTGTCCTGCTTCACCGAGCGCTTCACAAGGGCGTACGGCTCATTCCGGGCCGTACGCCCTTTTCGCTGCGCAAATAACCAGCCATTACCGATATCTCCTACTATGGTGGCGCTGTGCCTCGCCAATTGGGAGAGCTGGAAGACGCCGTCATGACGCGCGTGTGGCAGTGGAACCGACCGGTCACCGTCCGGGAAGTCCTTGAAGACCTTCAGAAGGAACGGTCCATCGCCTACACCACCGTCATGACCGTAATGGACAATCTCCATCAGAAGGGCTGGGTCCGCAGGGAAGTCGAGGGGCGGGCCTATCGATATACGGCTGTCTCCACCCGCGCCGCCTACTCGGCCGCACTGATGAACGAAGCCTGGTCGACGAGTGACAACCCGGCAGCGGCTCTTGTCGCCTTCTTCGGCATGATGTCGGCGGAGCAGCGCGAGGCCCTTGAGGACGCGATGCGCGTCGTTCAGCGCGCCGATCCCGCGACAGAACCGCCCGCTGGTCCGGCAGAGGGCGCCGAGAGTCCAGAGGGCCCGGGGCGATAGCGTCGACGTATGCCGTCAGAGCAAAAAGCCATCACCGTCCGGCGGGCGAGGACCAGTGATGTGCCCTCCGTACGCAGTCTCGTCGACACGTACGCGCAGAAGCGGATCCTGCTCGACAAAGCGAACGTGACGCTTTACGAGGACATCCAGGAGTTCTGGGTCGCCGAACGCGACGAGGACGCCGCCGTCGTCGGCTGCGGCGCGCTGCACGTGATGTGGGAAGACCTCGCCGAAGTGCGAACTCTCGCCGTCGATCCCTCCTTCAAGGGCGCCGGAGTGGGGCATCAAGTACTGGACAAGCTGCTCCAGACCGCACGCTGGCTCGGGGTGCGCAAGGTTTTCTGCCTCACCTTCGAAGTCGAGTTCTTCATGAAGCACGGCTTCGTGGAGATCGGAGAGGCGCCGGTCGACGGAGATGTCTACAGCGAGCTGCTGCGTTCCTATGACGAGGGCGTAGCGGAGTTCCTGGGACTCGAACGAGTGAAGCCGAACACCTTGGGCAACAGCCGGATGCTTCTGCACCTGTGATCGACAGAAGCGGCCGGAGCCCTATGTCCGATACGCGCACGTTTCCCGTCTTCTAGAGGTACTGAACCTCCACCGGGGGTTTGTGTTTTTCAGGGAAAAGCGGTTTCCTTTCCGCGTACTGCATTTTCGATGAAAGGAAATCCGGTGGCACAGAAGGTTCAGGTCCTTCTTGTCGATGACCTCGACGGTGGCGAGGCGGACGAGACGGTGACGTTCGCTCTGGACGGCAAGACCTACGAGATCGACCTCACCACCGCGAACGCGGACAAGCTCCGTGGTCTGCTCGACCCGTACACCAAGAGCGGCCGACGCACCGGTGGCCGTGCGGCTTCGGGTCGCGGCAAGGCGCGCGCCGCTGCCGCGGGCGGCAGCCAGAACACCGCCGAGATCCGTAAGTGGGCCAAGGCGAACGGTTACAACGTGAATGACCGCGGCCGTGTCCCGGCCGACATCCGTGAGGCCTACGAGAAGGCCAACGGCTGAGCATTCGCGTGAGCGGAATTCGTACGCGACAACCGGGCCCGGTGGCATTCCGTCGCCGCCGTGCCCACAAGACGTACGAGATCGGGTGTTTCCCCACGGCACCCGAGTCCGGCGAAAGCCGGAAGTGTCGGTTCCACCTCGTGCCGCGGCTCGGGGGGCCGCAGCCATACGGCGGCCCCCTGCGCGCCGGCCCGGCCGGGCGGTGAGGGCGCGGTCATCCGCCCGCCCGCGCCCAGCACGCGCAGGTCGAGGGCGACGCCGCCCCACTCCAGCCAGTCGAGGAGCCCGGGGAGCTCCTCGGCGCTTCCCGCGGCCACCAGCAGCCGCATCAGCCGCCCCGTCAGCGCGACGGGACACCTGAGCCCCGCGTGACGCCGCAGTACAGCGAAACCCGCGTCCGCAGGCAGCTCCAGTACGTCGAAGCGCAGGCCGGTCAGCAGCTGCACCGGGCGGCCCTCGCCGCTCGCCGCGGTGGCCCAGCCGAGCTCGTGTTCGTACCACTGGGCGATACCGTCTTCGGGCGGCGGTGGTGACGGCAGCAGCGGCAGTGACGGCGGCGTACGCGGGGACGGAACCGTGGGCGTCATGTCCGGACCAACTCCTGAAACGCCTCGGAGTTACGCTGCGTCCGCACCCGACTGCGCTGTGTTGATGCTGCGGGAGCGTGCGGAGGCATTCGGCGGCGCAAGAATGTTCGCCCGTAGCTGAGGGAACGGGGGCGCGCCGCATGGAGTGTCAGTGCTTACGGGTAAGACATTCCTAGTGGGAAGGGCCGACACGCCTGACGAACCGTCTCGCGTTCGCCATCGGCGTAGTGGATGAACGGGTATCCGCTTGGCCTGCGGGAACATCGTCTCCCACCATCAGGTTGGAGCAGGTGTCGGCTGTTCGGCAGCTCGATTCCCCGCGGAGGCGGGGGTGATCCGGACGGATATCGGCAGTTGGAATGAGCTGTCCCGTCCTACGGGACTAGCATGCGGAAGGACTGGGAGGGGACCGACCCCTCACTGACCGACCGCTCTGAGGAGCGATTAACGATGTTCGAGAGGTTCACCGACCGCGCGCGGCGGGTTGTCGTCCTGGCTCAGGAAGAAGCCCGGATGCTCAACCACAACTACATCGGCACCGAGCACATCCTCCTGGGCCTTATCCACGAGGGTGAGGGTGTCGCCGCTAAGGCCCTGGAGAGCCTCGGGATTTCGCTCGAGGCGGTCCGCCAGCAGGTGGAGGAGATCATCGGGCAGGGCCAGCAGGCTCCGTCCGGTCACATTCCCTTCACCCCTCGTGCCAAGAAGGTCCTGGAGCTGTCGCTCCGCGAGGCCCTCCAGCTCGGCCACAACTACATCGGTACAGAGCACATCCTGCTCGGCCTGATCCGCGAGGGCGAGGGCGTCGCCGCCCAGGTCCTCGTGAAGCTGGGCGCCGACCTGAACCGGGTGCGGCAGCAGGTCATCCAGCTGCTCTCCGGTTACCAGGGCAAGGAGACCGCCGCTGCCGGCGGCCCGGCCGAGGGCACGCCCTCGACCTCGCTCGTCCTGGACCAGTTCGGCCGCAACCTGACGCAGGCCGCCCGCGAATCCAAGCTCGACCCGGTCATCGGGCGCGAGAAGGAGATCGAGCGGGTCATGCAGGTGCTGTCCCGTCGTACCAAGAACAACCCGGTCCTCATCGGCGAGCCCGGCGTCGGCAAGACGGCGGTCGTCGAGGGACTGGCCCAGGCCATCGTCAAGGGCGAGGTGCCCGAGACCCTCAAGGACAAGCACCTCTACACCCTCGACCTCGGCGCGCTCGTCGCCGGTTCCCGCTACCGCGGTGACTTCGAGGAGCGCCTGAAGAAGGTCCTGAAGGAGATCCGCACCCGCGGCGACATCATCCTGTTCATCGACGAGCTCCACACCCTGGTGGGTGCGGGCGCCGCCGAGGGCGCGATCGATGCGGCTTCGATCCTGAAGCCGATGCTCGCTCGTGGTGAGCTCCAGACCATCGGTGCGACGACGCTCGACGAGTACCGCAAGCACCTTGAGAAGGACGCAGCGCTTGAGCGCCGCTTCCAGCCGATCCAGGTGGCGGAGCCTTCCCTCCCCCACACGATCGAGATCCTCAAGGGCCTGCGCGACCGTTACGAGGCGCACCACCGCGTGTCCATCACGGACTCGGCGCTGGTCGCGGCGGCCACCCTGGCCGACCGCTACATCTCGGACCGCTTCCTGCCGGACAAGGCGATCGACCTGATCGACGAGGCCGGTTCCCGGATGCGCATCCGCCGGATGACCGCACCGCCGGACCTCCGTGAGTTCGACGAGAAGATCGCCGGTGTCCGCAGGGACAAGGAGTCCGCGATCGACTCGCAGGACTTCGAGAAGGCGGCTTCTCTGCGCGACAAGGAGAAGCAGCTCCTCGCGGCCAAGGCCAAGCGCGAGAAGGAGTGGAAGGCCGGCGACATGGACGTCGTCGCCGAGGTGGACGAGGAACTGATCGCCGAGGTCCTGGCCACGGCCACGGGCATCCCGGTCTTCAAGCTCACCGAGGAAGAGTCTTCCCGCCTGCTGCGCATGGAGGACGAGCTGCACAAGCGCGTCATCGGCCAGAAGGACGCCATCAAGGCCCTCTCGCAGGCGATCCGCCGTACGCGAGCCGGTCTGAAGGACCCGAAGCGCCCCGGTGGCTCGTTCATCTTCGCCGGCCCGTCCGGTGTCGGTAAGACCGAGCTTTCCAAGACGCTCGCCGAATTCCTCTTCGGCGACGAGGACGCACTGATCTCCCTCGACATGTCGGAGTTCAGTGAGAAGCACACGGTTTCCCGTCTCTTCGGTTCTCCCCCCGGTTACGTGGGATACGAAGAGGGCGGACAGCTCACCGAGAAGGTGCGCCGTAAGCCGTTCTCCGTCGTTCTCTTCGACGAGGTCGAGAAGGCCCACCCCGATATCTTCAATTCCCTGCTCCAGATTCTGGAAGACGGTCGTCTGACCGACTCCCAGGGCCGGGTCGTGGACTTCAAGAACACGGTCATCATCATGACGACCAACCTCGGGACCCGGGACATCTCCAAGGGCTTCAACCTGGGCTTCGCGGCCCAGGGCGACGTCAAGACGAACTACGAGCGGATGAAGATCAAGGTCAACGAAGAGCTCAAGCAGCACTTCAGGCCCGAGTTCCTCAACCGTGTGGACGACACGGTCGTCTTCCACCAGCTCACCGAGGAAGACATCATCCAGATCGTCGACCTCATGCTGGCCAAGGTCGACGAGCGCCTGAAGGACCGCGACATGGGCATCGAGCTGAGCTCGGAAGCCAAGTCGCTGCTCGCGAAGAAGGGCTACGACCCGGTCATGGGCGCCCGGCCGCTGCGCCGGACGATCCAGCGGCAGATCGAGGACATCCTGTCCGAGAAGATCCTCTTCGGCGAGCTGCGTCCCGGCCACATCGTGGTCGTCGACGTCGAGGGCGAGGGTGAGGCGAAGAAGTTCACCTTCCGCGGCGAGGAGAAGTCGGCTCTGCCCGACGTCCCGCCGATCGAGCAGGCAACGGGCGGCAGCGCCGGCCCGAACCTGTCGAAGGACGCGTAACGGCGCGCGGAGCGCTTGAGCGCTCGAAGGGGTGGCCCCGGAACCAATGGTTCCGGGGCCACCCCTTTTTTGCTGCTGCTGCTGTTTCAGCAGGAGGCGGGCTTGCGCCAGGAGCATTCGACGGTGGTGTCGGTGGCGGCAGAGGCCGCGCGCCGGGTGGCTGGGCGTACGAGGGTCGTGCTGGTCCTGGTCGAGGAGGCGAGGGTGGTCACGATCGCGTCCTCGATGCTCTTCACCGAGGAGGCCAGGTAGTTGTTGAGGACGATGCTGAAGACCAGCTCGCGGCCGCCCGCGTCCGTGACGTACCCGGAGAGGCCGGAGGCGCCGGTCAGGGTGCCGGTCTTCGCGCGGGCGTTCAGGGCGGCGGGGGTCTTGCACATGCGGGAGCGGAGAGTGCCGCCGATCGTGCGGTCCGGGTTGCAGGCGACGGGGAGCGCCTCGTACCAGTCGGCGTACCAGGGTGCGGTGCGTACGGCGAGGAGCAGCCTGGCGAACTGGGCGGCCGGGATGTTGTTCATGCGGGACAGGCCGGAGCCGTCGACCTGGCGGAGGGTGGCCGTGTCCACGCCTTCCTTCCTGAGGTACGAGGAGATGCCGGCGAGACCGGCGCTCCAGGTGCCGTTGCCCGCCGTCTCGTAGCCGATGGTCTTGGTGAGGGCCTCGGCGTGCATGTTGTTGGACAGCTTCATGAAGGGGCGCATCAGCTCCTTGAGCGGCATGGAGGTGTGGGTGGCGAGGGGCCTGGCGTCCTTGGGGGTGGGGCGGCTCAGCCGGGTGGGGCCCAGGACGCGTACACCGTGGGCGGCCAGCGCGTCGGCGAACACAGCGGCGGCGTAACCGGTCGGCTCCCAGACGGTGACCCACTCCTTGGTGGCGTTCGCGCCGACGGGGATGTCGCCGGTGACGCTGATCGTGTTCGAGCCGTGCCGGCGTTCGACGGTGAGGGTGCCCGGCCGGCCGGCGGGGACGGTCGTGGCGCGGATATCGAGGTCGACGTAGTCGGTGGGCGGGGTGAGGGTGAGTTTGGGCGCGGCGCCGGGTGCGGCTCCGGGGGCGGCCGTGACGATGACCGTGCCGGAGTCGTAGTCGGTGTCCGGGGCGACGGTGAGTGCCGAGATCTGAGCGGAGTAGTACGACGACTCGTCATCGGCGGCCCAGGAGCGGCCGAGGCGCTGGGTGTCGAAGCGGGTGTCGTCCGCGATCAGCCGGCCGGTGATCCGCTTGATGCCGGACCGGGCGACCTGGGCGGCGAGTTCGTCGTAGTCCTTGGCGAGGGTGGTGGGGTCACCGGTGCCGCGCAGGTACAGGTCGCCGCGGAGTACGGGGCCATGGCGGCTGCCGGTGGCGAGGGCGTCCGTACGGTAGCGGTAGTCGGGGCCGAGGAGAGCCATGGCCGCGGCGGAGGTGGGCAGCTTGGTGTTGGAGGCGGGCATGAGGCGGTCGGCGCCGTCGCGCTGGTAGAGCGTCTCGCCGGTGGCGGCGTCCGCGACGACGACGCTCGCGGCGCCGCCGTCGAGGCGGGCGTCGGTGAGGATCGTGTCGATGGCGCCCTTGATGCCGGTGTCGGAGGGGCCTGCGGCGGTCGTGGCGGGTGAACTCCACGTGAGCGTGCAGGCGAGGGCGACGGCCAGGGGCCAGATCCAGGCGCGGGTACGGCGCGCTGGGCGCTTCGCTCGAATCACGGGTCTACTCATGGCAAAGGAGCATCCCGGACGGGGGCGGCGGGGGGAAGGACGCCGCGTAGTCGGGCGCGGTCAGTGGGTGACGGCAGGACCGAGGACGGACACGGCGACCGAGCCGGGGAGCTGGTCGGTACCGCGTACGGCGCGGGTTCCCCCCGAGATGTGAACGCTCGTCAGCTCGGGCAGTGCCGCCAGGGGCGCGAGGTCGAGTTCCTCCCCCCGGCCGACGATGTACAGCTCCCGGCACCCGGGAAACCGTTCCGCGCTCCTGTTGACCTCGCTCTGCGAGACCTTCCCGCGCAGGACGAGCCGCCGGACGGGCGGCACGGTGAGCGAACGAGGCGCCGAGGTGTCGGAGTACACCTGTAGGGTCGTCAGGTTCGGCAGGCCGCCGATCTCCTCCCAGTCCGCCGCGTTCCGCGGGCTGCTCCCCGCACCGAGGGTGAGCGCTTCCAGCCCGGTGAACCCGCTGAGCCCGCGAAGGCCACCCACCAGCCGGCGCACACCCGTCAGGGTCAGCTCTCGCAGCGGTGCGTGAACGGGCAATGATTCCAGGGACATTCCGCGCTCGTAGCTTGCCAGCTCAAGGACTTGCAACGTGTTCAGCGACGACAGGGGGTTGAGGTCCGCACCGGGCGCTGCTTCCAGGTGGAGCGAGGCCAGCGGCAGGCCTTCAAGTCCGGAGAGGTCGTTGAGCTGCGGGCAGTCGGAGATGTCGACAGCGTGGAGCCGGGACTGGCCGCGGAGGAAGGACACGTCAGCCAGCCGTTCGTTGTCACGGATCCTGACCTGGGTCATGGCTGCCCCGAGCGCGTACGCCTGGAGAGCGTCCGCCGAGACATCGCCCCGTGCCTCGGTCCACGGCCGGGTGCCGAGCCGGTGCAGCGCGTTCAGCTGTTCGTCCGATGTCGCGGTGAAGTACAGCTTGAGCGGATCGAGACGGGCGATCACCTCATCGGCGTACTGCTGCGTGTCGAAACGGCCCCACGACCACACGAGTTGCGAGCGGACCCCGATCGACGGGTGATCGCAGAAGCGGGTCAGGAAGGGGATTGCCGCCTCCGTGCTGACATGTGAGGCCGCGATGACGACGTACGTCGCCGTGCCCGTGTCCAGGCCATCGGGGCCCGGCAGCAGGTCCAGAATCACCGGCCCGGCAGCCCCGAGGTCTCGGGCCGCCTGGGCGTGGGGCGGCGGGATCAGGGACGCCGCGCGGTGCTCGACCTGCTGGCGTACGGCGGGGGACAGTTCGGCGGCGTGCTCGAGGCAGGCTGCCGCGAGGAGGTGAACCCGGTTGCGTACGGCAGCGTTGGCGGGGGCGTCGCCGTGCGAGATGAGGTCCGTGAAGAACTCCGCTCGCTCGCGCGGGCGCGCGTGCGCCACCGACATGCGGATGACGTCCTCCCACTGGTCGTCCGCCGCGTGGGCGACCAGGACGCCGAAATCGCCCTCGTCCACGGCGGCCCGCGCGCCGAGGAAGTCCTGGAAGGTGCGGTGGATGAAGTCGACCGTGCCCGGACTGGGCTGACGGAGCAGCCCGCTGCGGTGCAGGAAGTGGTCGAAGACCGCCTTGGCGTCGCCGAGCGCGGCCAGCTCCGGGACGGAGGGCAGGGCGTCGCTGATGATGCTCTCCGCCCGCGAACGGTCCATCTCCGTGCGGCCGTTGCGGATCAGCCAGTACGCCAGACGCTGGAGGAGCTGGATCTGCGGCTCTTCGCGCAGTTCCGGTACGCCCATGTCCCGTTCACGGTCGCGGCGTACCAGCAGCATCGAGAGCGCCGCCGTGTAGAGGTCCTTGCGGCCGAGGGGAAGGAAGCCGCGCCGGTCGCGGTGCAGGGCGCAGATCAGGCCGCACATCAGGGGGTTGGTGGCGAGGCGGCCCAGGTCGGGTTTCGCGCGTACGGCGGCCAGGAGCTGGCGCTCGTACGACAGCAGGGCCGCGTCCTCGTCGTCCGAGCCCGTACGGGCCGCCGCGTGCCAGCGCTTGATGAACGCCGCCACGTCGGCCGGTCGCATGGCGGTGAGCGTCAGTTCGGTGAACAGCTCGTCGGCCAGCCAGTCCTCCCGTACGGCCGAGGGGCGGGAGGTGACCAGCCAGCGGTTGCCGGGGTAGGCGTCGGTCAGGTCGGTGAGCCACGCGCGGGTGCGGGACCGTTCGGTGTCCGGGATCTCGTCGATGCCGTCGACGAGGACCAGGCCGCGGCCGGCCGTGAGTACGCGGGACTCCCAGCCGGCGGGCTGTTCCCCGGCGAGCGGGGAGCCGACGGCGGCCAGGAAGTCCTTGGGCGCGGGAAGGCGCTCGCCGTGGCGGGTCAGGGTGCGCAGGGGGAGGACGAAGGGCACGCGGTTGTGGAGGTACGCCATACGGTCGTCGAGGTTCTGGCGGGCCGCGGAGACCGCCAGCCACTGGACGAGCGTGGTCTTGCCGGAGCCGGCCTCGCCGCGCAGCAGGACGCGTTCGTGGTCGGCGAGGGCCTGGTCGGCGGGGCGGGGCTCGAAGAGCCGGCGGATGACCGCCGCGCTTTTGCTGGGCTGGCCACCGCCGTGGACCTGGGTCCAGTCGACCCTCCCGGCCAGCAGCCGGCCGTGATCGCGGTACCTGTCGTGCGAGTCCCGCAGGACCTGGGCCAGGTCGTCGACGTCGTCCACGTCGTGCGGGGCTGCCGTCGCCTCCAGGCTCAGGTACGCCGCGTCCAGCGGCCACTTCCCCGGTGAGTTGCTCAGGTCGATGCCGAAGATCGTCAGCTTGCTGTGCTTCTTCGCCATGTGCGCGAGGTAGCGCTGTTCGAAGGCCACGTCCTCGGCCCCCGGCAGGGGGCTGCGGGCGATGAGGGTGTCGACCTTGGCGATCAGCTCGCCCTGGCGGCGGCTCTGCGCGACCAGGGTCGCCGCGACGAAGGTCGAGCGCTGGGTGAAGAAGTGGAGGATGTGCAGGCAGGTGGCGGCCAGGAGGCGCTCGTAGAAGTACGTCGCGTCGGCCGACAGGTGGCGTTCCGGGCCGGGGCTCGCGCGGCGCAGTTCGGCGGCCAGGGCGATGTGGCCCAGGTCGACGGCCTCGACGTCGGTGAGGGTGAGGTCTCCGAGGGCGTACAGCGTGGTGGTGAGGGCGTCGACGACCGCCTGCTCCTCGTCGGCGGGCAAGGGTCGCTCTCCCGTACGGAGGGCCTGCTTCACCAGCTCGGCGGCGAGTTTGCGCAGGTCGGAGCGGGTGAGGGCGCGCTTTTCTCCTCTGAAGGACACGTAACCGGCCAGGCGCACTGGTTTGTCGACCAGTCCGGCGCCCGGGCTCTGTGCCACGAAGAGCTTCTTCACCAGTGGTGCGACCGCGCTCGACACGAGTCGCGTACCGATTACTGCGGGATCCACGTGCCGTCCCCCCGGGCCTGTGCTGTCCAGTTGATCAGCGTATCGGGGGGTGTCTCGGTGACAAGGCGCACAGGCGTTTTGGCCTCTACGAGGCGCAGTAGTGGCCCTGTGGCACGTCGGGGGAGGGACTTTCGGGCCGTGGGCGGGAGGACCTTCGGCCCAGGGGGGACGTGGCGCCGGGAGCCTGCGCGCATGGGTGGTTTGGGGCGGTCTGGCGTGGGGTTAAACCGGGTGAAGTCGCTTTATTTCACTGGTTCTGCAGAGTGCGGCGGATTGCGTCAAGAGTCGAATAGTTGATGCGGTTAATACGGTCATTGGTAGTAGATGAGCCATTTTGGGTGTGGCGGGAGCGCGGGTTACCAATGTGAAGCCAGCCCGGCGGTCTGCCGGGTTCACTCACTCCCGGAGGTTCCCCCCGTATGACGAAGTTCGACATGTTCTCCCGCGCCCGCTCCTCGTCCGTCCGTACCCGCCGCAACGCCGTAGTGGCCGCCGGGCTCGGCGCGTCGATGATGCTCGGCACGGCGGGCGTGGCGTTCGCCGCCGAGGGGACCGCGGCCGCGGCCGTCCAGAAGCAGGCCCAGGTTCAGGCCAAGGCCGCCGACAGCGCGAAGAAGGCCGCTGCCGACGCGAAGAAGGCCGCGGACCTGAAGAAGGCCGCGGCCAAGGCCAAGACCGCCGCCGCGAAGAAGGCGCAGGCCAAGAAGGCCTCCTCCTGGATGAAGCCGGTCCAGCAGTACTCGCTCAGCGCGACGTACGGCAAGGGCGGCGGCATGTGGGCCAGCAAGCACTCCGGCCAGGACTTCGCGGTGCCCACCGGCACGCCGGTCGACGCCGTGCACGGCGGCACCGTCGTGAAGGCGGGCCCGAACGGCGCCGGCGACGGCCCGGCGTACGGCAACGCGATCGTCGTCAAGCACGACAACAACACGTACTCGCAGTACGCGCACCTGTCGAAGGTCAACGTGTACCCCGGCCAGAAGGTCAAGACCGGCGAGCGCATCGGCCTCTCCGGCAACACCGGAAACTCCAGCGGCCCGCACCTGCACTTCGAGATCCGTACGACGCCGAACTACGGCACTGCGATCAACCCGGTGTCGTTCCTCCGCGCGGAGGGCGTCAGCGTCTGACCAGCGTCAGCCTCTGACACTTGCGTCCGCCTCTGACACCAGCGTCAGCGTGTGACCCTCGGAGCCTGGCCGTGTGCCTGGCTCACCAGATCGATGGCGACCTCGAGAGCAGCCTCGCGCTTCTCCTCGGGGTCGCCTTCGGCGTCCCTGAGGACGTACATCGCCGCGTGCATCGTGAAGAGCGCGCTGACGCAGCGGATCTGGTCGGTCAGCGCCGCGTCCGGGTCCTTGACCAGCTCCAGCAGCACGAGCATGCGCTCCTTGAAGGTCTCGCCGATGCTCAGGTCGCGCATCGTCGCCTGGTTCTCGTGCATGAACCGGAAGAGCGGGGCCGCGGCGGCGAGCGCCTGGCTGTAGCGGGCCAGGATCTCCTTCTTCGTCTCCAGGGTGCGCGGCTGCTCCTGCCCCCAGGTGATCAGCTCGTCCATGGGCCTGGTCAGGTCCTGGAAGAGACTGACGATGATGTCTTCCTTGGTCTTGAAGTGGTAGTAGAGCGCCGCCTTCGTGACGTCGAGCCGCTCGGCGATCTCGCGCAGCGAGGTCTTCTCGTAGCCCTGCTCGGCGAAGAGCTCCATGGCGACGTCCTGAATGCGCTGACGAGTGTTGCCTCTGGACACGCTGCTCTCCCAAGAAAACTTACTTGACGCCCGGCTAGTGAGGGGTCTACCTTCCCCAGTCTAGTCAACTTGCCGGTCGGCAAGTAAGTAGCCTGGGGACGGGGAGCGGGGATCATGGGCACGATGAAGCAACAGGCGAAGGCGAAGCAGGGGGAAGAGAAGAAACAGGCGAAGGAGGCTCAGCCGCGCAGTGTGCGCGTGGTGCTCCTCGCGCTCATGATCGCGATGCTGCTGGCCATGCTCGACAACATGATCATCGGCACCGCCATGCCGACCATCGTGGGCGAGCTCGGCGGCCTGGAGCACCTGTCCTGGGTCGTTACGTCGTACACCCTGGCCACGGCCGCGTCCACGCCGATCTGGGGCAAGCTCGGCGACCTGTACGGACGCAAGGGCATCTTCCTCACCGCCATCGTCGTCTTCCTCGTCGGATCCGTGTTCAGCGGAATGGCCCAGGACATGGGCCAGCTGATCGGCTTCCGTGCCCTTCAGGGGCTCGGCGCGGGCGGTCTCATGGTCGGCGTCATGGCGATCATCGGCGACCTGATCCCGCCACGGGAGCGCGGCAAGTACCAGGGCATGATGGCCGGCGTGATGGCGCTCGCCATGATCGGCGGGCCGCTCGTCGGCGGCACCATCACCGACCACCTGGGCTGGCGCTGGAGCTTCTACATCAACCTGCCGCTCGGCGCGGTCGCGCTGGCGATGGTCACCGTCGTACTGCACCTGCCCAAGAAGGAGCGGTCGCAGGCGCGGATCGACTACCTCGGCGCGGCGCTGCTGACGGTCGGCATCACGGCGATCGTGCTGGTCACGACCTGGGCCGGTACGGAGTACGCCTGGACCTCGGCCCTCATCATGGAGCTCATCGCGGTCGGTGTCGCCGCACTCGTCGGTTTCCTCTTCGTCGAGTCCAGGGCCGCCGAACCGATCATGCCGCTGCACATTTTCCGCAACCGCAACTTCACGCTCATGTCGGTGATCGGCTTCCTGACCGGCTTCGTGATGTTCGGCGCGGTGCTCTTCCTGCCGTTGTTCCAGCAGTCGGTCCAGGGCGCTTCGGCCACCAACTCCGGCCTGCTCCTGCTCCCGATGCTGATGGCGATGATGGTCGTCTCGCTGATCGCGGGCCGGATGACCACCAACAACGGCAAGTACAAGATCTTCCCCATCCTGGGCGGCGGACTGATGGTCGCCGGGCTGCTGCTGCTCGCCCAGATGGACACCGGGACCTCGCGGCTGACCTCGGGCGTGTACATGGCCGTACTGGGCGCGGGCATGGGCTTCCTGATGCAGATCACGATGCTCGTCGCGCAGAACAGCGTAGAGATGAAGGACATGGGCGTCGCGTCCTCGTCGACCACTCTCTTCCGTACGCTCGGAAGCTCCTTCGGCGTCTCGATCATGGGCGCGCTCTTCACCAGCCGGGTGCAGGACGCGATGGCCGAGCGCGGCGGGTCCGCGGCCACCCAGCAGTCGGCGCAGCTCGACGCGGCGAGCCTGGCGAAGCTGCCGGAGCAGGTGCGCGAGGCGTATCAGTTCGCGGTGGCCTCCGGTACGCAGGCGGCTTTCCTGCTGGCGGGGATCATCGCGGTGATCGGGTTCGTGGCGGCCTTCTTCGTGAAGGAGGTGCCGCTGCGGGGCGCGGGGCCGCAGGCAGCGCCCGGTGCGGGTGCGGGTGCGGGTGCCGATGGCGGTGGCGGTGTGGATGCGGGTGCGGGTGCCGTTGCCGCGGGCCCGGTCGGGCGACGGTGACGCGAACCGCCTGAGCCGGCGGCCGGCCCGGTTCGACTCCGCCCGGTTCGACTCCGCCCGGCTCGACTCCGCCTGGCTCAACTCCGCCCGGCGCAGTCTCACCGCGGCCCCCGGCGTTCGCGCCGGGGGCCGTCGTCAGTGGCGCGAGCCGACGTCCGGGAGCTGGACGACCGGGAGGCTGCCGGTCGTGGTCGGCGCTTGTTCCGGCAGCCACAGCACCGCGATCGCCCCGCCGTCCTGGTGCGCGTTGCGGAAGGTGAGGCGCGCTCCGAGGACGCGGGCCTGGCCGGACGCGATGGTCAGACCGAGGCCGTGCCCGTGGCCCGCCCGGTCGCTGCTGCCCGTACGGAACCGGCTCGGCCCCTCCTTGAGCAGCGCCTCGGGGAATCCCGGCCCCTGGTCGCGCACCCGTACGACGCGCCCCTCGACCGTCACCTCGAAGGGCGCCTTGCCGTGCTTGGCGGCGTTGCCGAGGAGGTTGCCGAGGATGCGTTCCAGGCGGCGCGGATCGGTGTTCACCCACGACTCGTGCACCACGCGGACCACCGCGTCCGGGTGGAGGAGCGCGACCCGGCGGCTCACGAACTCACCGAGCGCGATCTCCTGGAGCTCGGCCCGTTCCGCCGCGCTGTCGAGCCGCGCCACCTCCAGTACGTCCTCGACGAGCGTCCGCATCGCCTGTGCCCTGTCCCGTACGAGCTCGGTGGGGCGGCCGGGAGGCAGCAGCTCGGCCGCGGTGAGCAGACCGGTGACCGGAGTGCGCAGCTCGTGGGCGATGTCCGCCGTCACGCGCCGCTCCGCTTCGAGCCGCTCCTGGAGCGCGTCGGTCATGGCGTCGACGGCGCGCGCGAGCTCGTCCGTCTCGTCGCGTACGACGCCGCCGACAGCGTCCCGTACCCGCACCTCGGTGTTGCCCTGCGCGACCTTGCCCGCCGCGGCGGCCGCCTTGCGCAGGCGGCGGGAGAGCTGGCCGCCGATCAGCACGCCGAGCGCGCAGCCGCAGAAGACGACCGAGACCGAGCCGATGACCAGGGCGCGGTCGACCTCGTCCATGATGGCGGCGCTGCGGTCGGTGAACGGGGTGTGCAGCGACAGGACGTCGCCGTTGCCGAGGGGGGCGGCGGCCCATACGTCGGGCACACCGTTGGGGCGGTCCGACACGTAGGTGGCCCGGCGGCCGTTCGCCATGCTCGCCTTGAGCTCTTCGGGCAGCGCCGGGTCGTTGAGCTTGGTGCCGAACCTGGGCTCGCGCGAGGACTCGTACCACCGTTGGGCGAACTGCAGGCGCTCGATCTGTACGTCGCGGGCGTTGTCGAGCATCGACACGCGGGCGGCGTTGTGCACGACGAGGCTGAGCGCGACGGCGATGAGTGCGCCGACGGCGGCGATGGCGATGCTGATCTTCCAGCGGACGCCGGTGCGCAGGGCTAGGCGCATGGTACGGGGGCCCCGTTCTGTGTACGGGCACGGGTGCGGGTGGGGAGGGGGGTGGGGACGGGGACGTGCGTGGGGACGTGGCCGTGGGCGCCGACGTGGGCGCGGGGCCACGCGCAGGCGCGGTGCGGCTGCGCGGCTCGGCCCCGGGCCCCGAAGTGCGGGAGCCGCCGTACGGGCTCGGACGTCATGCCTTCAACTTGTAGCCGAAGCCCCGGACCGTCTCGATGCGGTCCTGGCCGATCTTGGTGCGCAGCCGCTGCACATGGACGTCCACGACCCGCGTGTCCCCGCCCCACCCGTAGTCCCAGACCCGCTCCAGCAGCTTGTCGCGCGACAGCACCGTGCCCGGCGCGGAGGAGAACTCCAGCAGCAGCCGCATCTCCGTCGGCGTCAGGCCGACCGGCACACCGCCCTTGCGGACCTCCATGCCCTCGGTGTCGACCTCCAGGTCACCGAAGACGAGCAGCCCGCCGCCCGGCGCCGCGCCGTCGTCGTACGTCCCGCCCGCCGGCCCGCCCGCATGTCCGAAGCGGCGCAGCACCGCCCGGATGCGTGCCACGAGCACCGCCCCGTCGAAAGGTTTCGTCACATAGTCGTCGGCCCCCGCCTCCAGGCCCAGTACGACGTCGATCGAGTCGGCACGCGCCGACAGCATGATCACCGGCACCGTCGACTCGTCCCTGATGCGCCGGCACAGGCTCACACCGTCCAGGCCCGGCACCATCACATCGAGCAGCGCGATGTCCGGCCGGTCGCTGCGGAAGGCGTCGAGCCCGGAAAGCCCGTCGGGCATGGCGGTGACCACGAAGCCGTCGCGCTCCAGCGCGAGCTGGGTTGCCTCGCGGATGACGTCGTCGTCCTCCACGAACAGGACATGGGTCTCGGCCATCCGCTGCTCTCTGTTCTCTGAGGTGGTTCTCTGAGGTGGTCAGGTCTCTCAGTTCTCCGGCGTGGCGGTCGTGGCGGGCTCGGACCCGTCCGCGTCACCGTCCCCGCCGACCGCGCGGCTGAAGTCGTTGTGCACCTGGTCGTGCACGGTGAACTTGCTCCCGGCCCAGCGGTACGTGATGACTTCTTCGCCGGACGGATACGCCATCGGGTCGTCTTTCCCGTACACCGGCTTCGTCAGCACCAGGTCGCCGCGGTCGATCTCCGCGTAGACCGCGGGGGCCTCGGCGGCGAAGACATTCTCGTACGCGTCCCCGTCCTCGCGGTACACATACGTCCCCACGCCCACAGCGTCCCCACACGTCATCACATTCACCACGACGTCATTCGCGGGCCCGCCGGTCAGCTTCCCGTACGACGTGTCGACCGGGTACTCGTCCTTCACGCACGGCTTCAGGTCCCGCTTCACCGTGTCGCTGACCTTCGGATCGCCCCGGAGCAGCGCCACCGGGTCCACCCGCTTGGTGGCGGGAGCCGACGGCTCGCCCGCCGATGGAGTCGCCCTGGCCACCGGGTCCGTACGCGCCGGACCCGCGTCCCGCGCGCCCGTCCCCCCGGCGTTGCACGCCACCACGAACAGGCCGACGGCGGCGACACCGGCCACCGCCGTGCCACCCGCCGCCACTGTGAACCTGCCGCCCCTGCCTAGGCCGCGCAACGCTCCATCCCCCGTTCGTCACCCTGCTCCGCACGCTCCAGGGCATGCGCGTCCAGATCGCGGCTCTCCAGCTCCTGCCGGAGACGGGCCAGCGCCCGGTGCAGCGTGCTCTTGACCGTACCTGCAGACATGCCCAGGGCCGCGGCCGTCTCCTCGGTGCTCATCTGCTCCCAGTGTCGCAGCACGACTACGCTGCGCTGCTTGGGAGCCAGTACGCCCAGTATGTCCATCAGCAGCGCACGGTCGGCGCGCTGCTCGGTGCCGTCCTCGACGCTCGCGTCCGGGAGCTGCTCGGTGGGCACCTCTTCGAGCTTGCGGGCCCGCCACCACTCGGTCCGCGTGTTGATCATGACGCGGCGCAGGTAGGCGTCGGCCAGCGACTTGTCCGCTATGCCGTCCCAGCGGCCGTACGTACGCACCAGAGCGGTCTGGAGCAGGTCCTGGGCGTCCACCGGGTCGGGGACCAGACGCCTGGCGCTCCGCAGCAGAGCATCCTGCCGAGTGCGTACGTACTCTTCGAATTCGAGCACCTCGCCGTGCGCCATGTCAGAACCGCCTCCGTCCCACTGACAAACAGACCCCGTGACCTGCTTGCTTACGGCGATGACGCTACGGAGGCGTTGTCACGGCACTGTGCGGGCCAGCCCTCGGCAGACGCACGGCTGTCCATCGGTTGTGTAACGGAGATGTGTTCGGGTCGCGGTCCGGCTGTGGTCAGCCGACGGGGAGCCGGTAGACGCCGTTCTCCAGCGGCTCCACCAGCCCGTCCGCGACCAGCCCGTCCAGCGCCCGCGCCCGCTGCACCGGTTCGTGCCACACCGCGTCGAGCGCTGCCTGCGGAACCGGCTCGGCCGCTTCCCGCAGTACGGCGAGCAGCTTGCCGCGCACCTGGCGGTCCGTACCGGCGTACGTCTGACCGCGCCGCGGCGGCCCCACGTGCGCGGGCTTGCCCGCCAGCCGCCACGCGCACTGCTGCGAGACCGGACAGGCCCCGCAGTCCGGACTCTTCGCGGTGCACACGAGCGCGCCGAGCTCCATCGACGCGGCGGCCCAGCGGGCCGCCCTCGCCTCCTGTTCGGGCAGGAGGGAGCGGGCGAGCCTGCGCTCGGCGGCGGTGGTGGCGTTCGGCGGGTACTGGATGCCGGTGACCGCACGGGCGAAGACGCGGCGGACGTTCGTGTCGAGGACGGCGTGCCGCTGCCCGTACGCGAAGGAGGCGACGGCCGCGGCGGTGTACTCGCCGATGCCGGGCAGCGCCAGGAGCTGGCCGTGGTCGCTCGGTACGTCGCCGTTGTGCCGGTCCCTTATCGCCACGGCGGCGCCGTGCAGCCGCAGCGCGCGGCGCGGATAGCCGAGCCTGCCCCACGCGCGGACCGCTTCGCCGGGGGAGTCGGCGGCCAGGTCGGCGGGGCTCGGCCAGCGTTCCATCCACTGCTCGTACACCGGGAGCACACGGCTGACCGGCGTCTGCTGGAGCATGAACTCGCTGACCATCACGGCCCAGGCACCGGCCTCGGGGCGGCGCCAGGGCAGGTCGCGGGCGTTCGCGTCGAACCACGCGATGACGGGGGTGTGGAGGGCGGCGGTGGCGGCGGCGGTGGCGTTCGTGGCGCTCGGGGTGATTTCACTTGTCGCAGTCATGGCACCACCGATCCTGACACGTTTCGGCGCACGGCCGGGCGAGGCTCGGTACGTACAGACCTGACGATCGGCAGGGGCGTGCGCCGTACCACCGCTTGTAGCGTCGTCACCGTGCCGTGCCTCCGCCGCTCCCTCCTCACCGACGCCCTCCTGTGGGCGGCGCTCGCGGTGCCCGCGCTCGCCGTCGACCGGATCGGCCTGAACGAGCCGCGCCCGTGGTGGCAGGAGGCCGCGGGCCTCGCGGTGCTGGCCGTGGCCGCGCTGGTGTGGCGGGCGCGGCCGGTGGTGGCGGTGCTGCTCGTCGCGGCGCTCGGCCTGGCCGCGTCCCGCTCGCTCTTCACCCTCTCGTACGGGCCGGCTCTCTCCCTTTTCTGTCTGCTCCTGGGACTCCGCGGGGCCCGGATGCGCGAGGCGCCGCTCGCCTTCGGGGCGGTGGCGGCGGCGGGCACGGTGGCGATCGCCGTGCGCGGGGCCGACCCGGTCGTGGAGTGGCTGGTCCTGGCGGGGACGCTGCTGTTCGGGGCGGTGTTCCCGTGGCTGGCGGGCCGGCACTGGCGGCAGCGCCGCGAGCTCGTCGCCGCCGGATGGAGCCGGGCCGCGCAGCTGGAGCGCGAGCAGCGGATCGTGGCCGACCGGGCACGGCTGTTGGAACGGGCCAGGATCGCCCAGGACATGCACGACTCGCTGGGCCACGAGCTCAGCCTGATCGCCGTACGGGCGGGCGCGCTCCAGGTCGCGCCGGGCCTCGCCGCGCCGCACCGGGACGCGGCGCGTGAACTGCGGGCCGCGGCGGCCGACGCGACAGACCGGCTCGGGGAGATCATCGGCGTACTGCGCGAAGGGGAGCCCGACGCCGAGCCCTCGCTCGCTCCGGCGGGCGAGACGATCGAGGACCTGGTGGCACGGGCGGCCGGCTCCGGCCTTCCGGTACGCCTGCTGTCACCTGGTGAGGTACGTCCCGTACGCGCCGGAGTGCCGGAGCGCACGGCGTACCGCGTGGTCCAGGAGGCTCTGACGAACGCGGCGAAGCACGCGCCCGGAGCACCGGTAACGGTCGTGGTCGCGCCGGCCCCGGACGGCTCCACGACGGTCACGGTCACCAACGGGCGCGCCGGGGGACCGGGCGGGGAAAGCTCCCCGTTCGCGAAGGCGCACCCGGGCACGGGCTCTGGCCTGCTGGGCCTCAGGGAAGGTGTCGCCCTGGCCGGCGGTACGTTCACCGCCGGCCCGTACGCCGACGGCTTCCGCGTCACGGCCCGCCTGCCGGGACCGGGCGGGACGCCACCGCGTACCGACACCCCGGCAGCCCAGGACGGCGCCCCCGAGGTCTATCTGCTGGCGCGGCGCCGGGCCCGGCGGCGGGCCGTCGTGTCGTTCGCCGTCGCCGGGGGCGTCGGCGCCGTACTCGTCGCGGGCGCCCTCGGCTGGTACGCGTACACCAGAACCCACACCGCCCTGGCCCCCGCCGACTACGCGAGCCTGCGCATCGGCGACACCGAGGCCGAGGCCGGGCGGGTCCTGCCCGGCCGGGCCGTCACCGATCCGCCCGTCGAGCGCGCACCCGGACCGCCACCGCCCGGCGCCGACTGCCGCTACTACCGCGCGAGCCCCGAACTCTTCGTGTCCGTCGACCACTTCAGGGTCTGCTTTCTGGACGGCCGTCTCGTATCGAAGTCGGTGGTGCCCACCCTGCGCACCACCGAACAGCACATCAGGGAAGAGGAGAAGGAATGGGTGCGGTGATCCGTGTGGTGCTGGCGGACGACGAGGCGATGATGCGGGCGGGCGTACGGGCGATCCTCACTGCCGACCCGGGGATCGAGGTCGTCGCGGAGGCCGCCGACGGCCGCGAGGCGGTGGAGCTGGTCCGCGCCCACCGCCCCGACGTCGCCCTGCTCGACATCCGCATGCCGCGCCTCGACGGCCTCGCCGCCTGCGAGGAGGTGACCAGGGCTGTCCCGGGGACCGCCGTCGCGATCCTGACGACGTTCTCGGCGGACGCCTACATCGCCCGCGCGCTGTCCGGCGGCGCCACCGGTTTCCTGCTCAAGTCCGGCGACCCCCACGAACTGATCGCGGGCGTACGGGCGGTGGCCGAGGGCGCCGCCTTCCTGTCGCCCAAGGTGGCCCGCCACGTCATCGCGGAGCTCGGCGGCGAGAAGCTGGGCCGCGCCGCCGCCGCCCGCGCCCGTACCGAGCGGCTGACGCCCCGTGAGCGGGAGGTGCTCGCGCTGGTCGGCGCCGGGCTTTCCAATCCGGAGATCGCGGCGCGGCTGCATCTCGTCGAGGGCACCGTCAAGGCGTATGTGAGCGCGGTCCTTGAGCGGCTGGAGGTCAGGAACCGCGTCCAGGCGGCGATCGTCGCGTACGAGGCGGGACTGGTCGAGGAGGCGGGGCCGGCCGAGGGGGCGGGCGGCGTCACGGCCTGAGGCCGGGGCCCGGCCCGGCGAACCAGACCGCGAGGGCGAGCCGGCTCGTACGCATGCTCGCTACGAGCGCCTGCGTGAGGCGCGTCAGGGCCCAGACGCCCACCGCCGTCACGGCCGCGCCGAGCAGCAGTCCGGCCACGACGTCACGCGGGTAGTGGACGCCGACGAAGACCCGCGAAAGGCCCATCAGCAGCGCCATCGGGACGGTGAGGACTATGAGTCGCCGCCAGGCGACGGCGAGAGCGACCGCCGCGGCGCCCGCGATCGTGGCGTGGTTGCTGGGGAACGACCAGTCGCCGGTCGGCGGGCACGGTACGAGCGAGGCCGCCGCGTTCGCGACGGCGCGGCACGGGCGCTCCTCGTCGACCACGCTCTTCAGCAGCTCGCTCGCCACATAGGCCACGGCGGTCACGAGCGGTGCGAGTACGGCCAGGGCGACGGCGCGCGAGTCCCCGTCGCGTGCCCGCCACCACGTGACGGCGAAGAGGACGCCGAAGAGGAGGAGTCCCGCCTCCGTCCAGACCTCGGCGAGGTGCCGCACCCAGGAGGGCGTGGTGTGGGCGAAGTCGGTGATGTCCCGGTAGAGCTCTGTGCTGTCCATGACCACGGACCGTACGGACCAGGGCCACGCCGTCACATTGAGCGATCGTCAGGTGCCTTGCCCCGACGAAAGACAGGGGTGGTGGCGGCGTGGCAGCGGGATGGCGGCGGGCGTCCGGAATGATGATCGTGAAAAGTTGGGGGCACGGGCGGCGGGTGGGGCAGGAGTTGGCCGCGATCTCTCGTACAGTTTGCGCCGTGGGATCTATGCGCAATCCAGTCGGGCCGCTTCCCTCCTCCATTTACTGGCGCCGGAGGGCAGTCGCGCTGTCCCTGCTGGTGCTGCTCGCGCTGGTGATCCTATGGATCGTCATGTCCGCGGGCGGCAAGGACGACAAGAACGAGAACGCCCGCAGCGGCGCCACTCCCGCGCCGTCCACCATCACCCCGGGACCGGACTCGTCGGGCCCCGCCATCAGCGAGGATCCGGGCGGCCGCGACGACTCGGGCGGCACGGGCGGCGACAACGGCGGCAGCGGTGACGGTGACGGCGGCGACGGCGGCGGTGGGGAAGACGCCGGTACGGGCGCGGACGCCGGCGGCAGCGGCGGTGGTGGTGACGGCGGCAGCGACGGCGCCGGCGCGGGTGGCGGCGGCGAGGGGTCCGGCGGAACCGGCGGCTCCGGAGCGGGCGGTGGCAGTGGCGCCGGCGGCAGCGTGGGCGGTCAGCGCGTACCGGCCGACTCCAGCCTCCCCGACTGCAACGCCTCCACCGTGGAGCTGTCCCTGCGCAGCATCAAGAACGAGTACGAGCCGGGCGAGAAGCCCAAGTTCGAGCTGATCGCCGAGAACACCTCGGGCGCCGCCTGCAAGATGGACTTCGGCCCCAAGGCCGCCGTGCTCACGATCACGGACGACGACAACAAGACGGTGTGGTCCTCCAAGGACTGCCCGGAGGGTCCCGGCAGCCTGCTGCTCCGCGTCCCCGCGCACAGCACCGTCAAGCACACCGTCGACTGGGACCTCAAGAAGAGCGCGCCGAAGTGCGCGACGCCGCCCGCCTCGTCGGTCGGCGAAGGGACCTACCTGCTGGAGTTGCCGGGCGCGAAGTCACCGGCGGCCTTCACGCTGAAGAAGGACTGACCGCTGCGGTACGCCCCGGGCGGGGCGACCGCAGCGCCGCGCCGGCGGACTCAGACGTAACGTTCCAGGATCGACGACTCCGCCAGCCGCGACAGGCCCTCGCGCACCGAGCGCGCCCGCGCCTCGCCGACGCCGTCCACCGTCTGGAGGTCGTCCACGCTCGCGGCGAGCAGCTTCTGCAGGCCGCCGAAGTGCTCGACGAGCCGCTCGATGATCGCGCCCGGCAGCCGCGGCACCTTGGCCAGCAGCCGGTACCCGCGCGGCGAGACCGCCGCGTCCAGTGTCTCGGGCGAGCCGCTGTACCCCAGCGCACGCGCCACCACGGGCAGTTCGAGCAGCTCGGTGTGCGGCAGCGCGTCCAGATCGGTCAGCGCCTCGTCGACCGTGCGGGAACGCTTCGCCGTGGGCTCCGGCACGTAGTCCCGTACGACCAGCTCGCGCTCCGGCTCGACGCCCGCGATCAACTCGTCCAGCTGGAGGGAGAGAAGGCGCCCGTCGGTGCCCAGCTCCACCACGTACTCGGCGATCTCGGTGGCGATACGCCGCACCATCTCCAGGCGCTGCGCCACCGCCGTCACGTCGCGGACCGTCACCAGGTCCTCGATCTCCAGCGCGGACAGCGTGCCCGCGACCTCGTCGAGGCGGAGCTTGTAGCGCTCCAGGGTGGCCAGCGCCTGGTTGGCGCGGGACAGGATCGTCGCCGACTCCTCCAGGACGCGGCGCTCCCCGTCGACGTACAGCGCGATCAGACGCATCGACTGGGAGACGGAGACGACCGGGAAGTTGCACTGCTTGGAGACGCGGTCCGCCGTGCGGTGGCGGGTGCCGGTCTCCTCGGTGGGGATCGACGCGTCCGGTACGAGCTGGACGCCGGCCCGCAGGATCTTGGTGATGTCCTTGTCGAGGATCAGCGCCCCGTCGAGCTTGCACAGCTCGCGGAGTCTGGTCGCGGTGAATTCCACATCCAGCACGAATCCACCGGTACACATCGATTCGACGGTTTTATCCATACCGAGGACGATGAGACCGCCGGTGTTGCCGCGGAGGATGCGCTCCAGGCCGTCGCGCAGCCCCTTGCCGGGCGCGACGGCGCTCAGCGAGGCGCGCATCAGCGCTTCGGTGCCCGAGCCTCCGCCGGACTTTCCGGATGCTGCTGCCCGGTCGATGGCTGCCACTGCATTCCTCCGGTCACACGGTTGCGGTGCCCTTCGGGCACTGAACTTCGCCTCGCGTACTCGTACGGGTGGGCGAGACCAGGGCAAAGTCTACCGGCGCTGTTCCTCGCCTTGTGGGGCCTGTGCACGAGAGCGGCGCGGAAGGACTCTCAGGGCGTCTCCCATGTCGGCGACCTCGGTGACCTTCATGCCGGCCGGGACCTTCCCGGGGTCGCTCGGGACCAGGGCGTGCGTGAAGCCGAGGCGGTGCGCCTCGGCGAGTCTGCGCTGGACCCCGGTGACCCTCCTGACCTCTCCCGCGAGGCCCACTTCACCGATCGCGACGAGGTTCTTCGGGAGCGGGGTGTCGCTGGCGGCGCTGGCGAGCGCGAGCGCGATCGCGAGGTCGGCGGCGGGCTCGGTGAGCTTCACGCCGCCCACCGTCGCGCTGTAGATGTCGCGCTTGCCGAGGGCGGTGATGCGGCCGCGCTGCTCCAGCACGGCGAGCATCATCGACACGCGCGAGGTCTCCAGGCCCGAGGTGGTGCGCCGGGGGGAGGGGATCTGCGAGTCGACGGTCAGCGCCTGCACCTCCGCGACCAGCGGGCGCCGCCCTTCGAGCGTGACGGTCAGGCACGTCCCCGGCACCGCCTCGGCACGCCGCGTCAGGAAGAGACCCGAGGGGTCGGCGAGGCCCGTGATCCCCTCGTCGTGCAGCTCGAAGCAGCCGACCTCGTCGGTCGCGCCGTAACGGTTCTTGACTCCTCGTACGAGCCGCAGGCGCGCGTGCCGGTCGCCCTCGAAGGACAGCACGACGTCGACGAGGTGCTCCAGCAGGCGCGGGCCCGCGATGGCCCCGTCCTTCGTGACATGGCCGACCAGGAGCGTCGACATGGCGCGCTCCTTGGAGGCCCGGATGAGCGCGCCCGCGACCTCGCGGACCTGGGCCATGCCGCCCGGCGCGCCGTCGATCTCGGGCGAGGCGACCGTCTGTACGGAGTCGAGGACGAGCAGGGACGGCTTGACCGCGTCGAGGTGCCCGAGGACGGCCGACAGATCGGTCTCGGCGGTGAGGTAGAGATGATCACTGAGCGCGCCGATCCGGTCGGCGCGCAGCCGCACCTGGCTCGCGGACTCCTCAGCGGTCACGTACAGCGTGCGGTGGTCGTCGCTCGCCGCCTTCGCGGCGACGTCGAGCAGCAGCGTCGACTTGCCGACGCCCGGTTCACCCGCGAGCAGCACGACGGCGCCGGGGACCAGGCCGCCGCCCAGGACGCGGTCCAGCTCGTCGACGCCGGTGGAGCGTGCGGTGGCCGTGCGGCCGTCGACCTGGCCGATGGGGAGCGCGGCGGTGCTCACCCGGCCGGCCGCGGTGGTCCGTACGGCGGGCGCGCCGGTTTCCTCGATCGTCCCCCATGCCTGGCATTCGGGGCAGCGGCCGAGCCACTTGGCGGTCGTCCACCCGCATTCGGCGCAACGGTAGGACGGCCGGTCCTTGGCGGATGAGCGAGATGTACGGGCAGCCATGGTGGTGACCGTACAGGCCGGGTCCGACACGCGGTCGCCACCCGCTCCCCGCGGCCGGAATCCCGGATTCCTGTCCCCTTTTGAGGGATGTGTTCACCCGTACGGGTTAAAACTCCTCAAGGGGTACTAAGGCGCCCGCCTCCGTTGCCTACGGTCGCCGGGTGACGAGCAGCAGGCTGGAGCCCCCTACGCACACCACCGGCGCACACCGGGCGCAGAGCCGTGCGCCCCGGCCTTCGCTGGCGCAGGCCCCGCCGACCCGGTACGGGCCGTATCTGGACGGCCTGTTCACCTACTGCCTGTCCGTGCTCTGCGACCACGACGCGGCGACGGCGGTGCTCGGTGACGTACTCGCCATCTCCGAGCGGCAGCACGGACGTTGCCCGTCCCGCGAACCGGAGCGCAAGGCCTGGCTGTACGCGCTGGCGAGATGGGCCTGCCTGCGCCGGGTCGCGGAGCAGAAGCGGCGCAGGCAGGGGGCGCACGGCGGCCACCGCACGGCCGCTCCCCGGCCCGTGAGCGCCGCGGCCGTACCGGATGAGACGGCCGTACGCCGTCGGCGCGAGCTGGCACTCCTCGCCTGGCCCGAGGCCGCGGGCACCACCCCCGAGCAGCGCGAGGCGCTGGAACTCGCGGTGCGCCACGGCCTCGGCCCGCGCGAGGTCGCCGCCGTCCTGGGCATGGACTATCCCGCCGCACGGGAACTGCTGGCCGCCGCGGCCTGCGAGGTGGAGCGGACCCGGGCCGCGCTCGCCGTCGTGGAGAGCGGCAGCTGCCCGATCGTCGCCCGGCTGACCGGCGACAACCAGGTGCTGCTCGGAGCGGCCCTGCGCCACGAGCTCGTACGTCACGTCGACGACTGCCCGCGCTGCCGTCGCTCGGCCGAGCGGGTCGGGGCCGGCGGGCCCTGGCCGGGTGCGGTCACGGCGTCGCCCGCCGCGCTGCCGGTGGTCGAGGCGCCGCGGGCGGCGGCGTACGCGGCGATGGCGAACGTCCCCCGGGCGCGCGTGAGCGCACCCCGGTTCGGCCGCGACGGTTTCCCGCTGGACCCCAAGGACCACGCGGCGCGCCGCGACCGGCTGCGGACCCGGGCGGTCACGACAACGGTCGTGGCGACCGTCGTGGCGGCCCCCGTGTTCGCCCTCTGGGCGGCGTACCGGGGCGCACCGTTCACCGGCGAGAGCCCCGGCGGTTCGTCGGTCACCGCGAGCAAGGCGGACGATCCCGACGGGCTCGGCGGCGGCCCGTACGACGGTCCGGGCGGCGACGCCGGCGGACCCGCGTACGAGAACACGGGCAACGCCCGCACGACCCCCGAGCCCGGCTTCACGGCGGGCGGCCCCTCGCCGGACGTGTCGGTCGAGGTCGTCAGCGGCGGTACGTCGATGCCGGGCCGGCCGGGGGAGGCCGGGGCGGGGCGGCTGGCGGTGGAGGCGAGGCCCGCGGGCAGCACGACGGTCGTCACCCTGACCGCGACGGGCGACTCGCCGGTGTCCTGGTCGGCGTGGACGAACGCGTCCTGGCTCTACCTGAGCCAGACCTCGGGCACGCTGGCGCCCGGCCGGTCGATCACGCTGTACGTGTCCGTGGACCACGAGCGGGAGCCGGCGGGGCCGTGGCGGGCGCGTATCGGGGTCGACCCGGCGGGAGCGGTGATCGCGGTGCGGGGCCATGGCCGGGCCACGCCGCCGCCCTCGAATCCGCGACCGACGCCGCCGCCCTCGTCCCCGGACCCGACGCCCCCACCGACGTCCCCGGACCCGACTCCGACGGAGTCGACGCCCCCGCCCTCCCCGGACCCGACCCCGACGGAGTCGACACCCCCACCGTCCCCGGACCCGGCCCCGGCGGAGGAGACGTCACCCCCGATGTCGTAACGGGGGCCCTGCGGGGCTTTCCCCTACCCGCCCCTTCCCGAAGCTGGGGGCAAGGCCCCCAGACCCCCCAACGCCCTCCGGGCGTGTCCTCAAACGCCGGACGGGCTGGATATGCCGGGGTGGGCTGGAGGTTGCCGCTTGCGGCAACTCCCAGCCCCTCCGGCGTTTGAGGGGCGGAGCCCCTCACGCGGCGGAGCCGCAAAATGCCCGCGGCCTCCCCGCGGCTAGGCGGGCGGCGTCGACGGGTCTGCCGGATGCGGAGCCATGGGCAGCAGCGACGACAGTCGCTCCTCGCACAACTCCACCAGCCGGTCGTACGCCGGCTTGCCCATCAGCTCCGTCAGCTCCGGCCGGTACGTCACGTACACCGGATCCCCCGCCCCGTGCGCGGAAGTCGCCGACGTGCACCACCAGTGCAGATCGTGACCCCCCGGCCCCCACCCCCGCCGGTCGTACTCACCGATCGAGATCTGCAGGACACGCGTGTCGTCGGGGCGCTCGATCCAGTCGTACGTACGCCGCACCGGCAGCTGCCAGCACACGTCCGGCTTCGTCTCCAGCGGCTCCTTGCCTTCGCGCAGGGCCAGGATGTGCAGCGAGCAACCCGCCCCGCCCGCGAATCCGGGGCGGTTCTGGAAGATGCAGGAGCCCTCCCAGCGGCGCGTCTGGCGTTCGCCGTCCTCGTCGGTCTGGGTCCATCCCGACTCCGTACCGACGTCGTGGAACTGCCACACGTCGGGGGTGAGGCGCGCCACGTGCCCCGCGACGCGCTCTTCGTCGTCCTTGTCGGAGAAGTGCGCGCCGAGCGTGCAGCAGCCGTCATCGGCGCGGCCCGCCTGGATGCCCTGGCAGCCGCTGCCGAAGATGCAGCTCCAGCGTGACGTCAGCCACGTCAGGTCACAGCGGAAGATCTGCTCGTCGTCGGCGGGGTCGGGGAACTCCACCCAGGCGCGGGCGAAGTCGAGCCCGCCCTTCTCGTCCTGGACCGGCGCGACAGGAGGGGTGATCTTCGGCTGCTCAGTGGCTTTGCCCGGCTTCGCCTTTTTCGTCTTCGACACGGGGCCAAGGGTAAGCGCGCCGCCGCAGTAGCGTTCCGCCTATGAGACTCGGAGTCCTCGACGTGGGTTCGAACACGGTTCATCTTCTGGTGGTCGACGCGCACCCCGGCGCCCGCCCGCTGCCCGCCCACTCGCACAAGGCCGAGCTCCGCCTCGCCGAGCTTCTCGACGCGGACGGGGCCATCGGCGCCGACGGCGTCGACCGCCTCGTGGCGACGATCGCCGACGCGGTGCAGGCCGCCGAGGACAAGGGCTGCGAGGACGTCCTGCCGTTCGCGACCTCCGCCGTGCGCGAGGCGACGAACGCCGACGAGGTGCTGGCCCGCGTCAGGGCCGAAACCGGAATCGATCTTCAGGTGCTCAGCGGCCCGGAGGAGGCGCGGCTGACCTTCCTCGCCGCCCGCCGCTGGTTCGGCTGGTCGGCCGGCAAGCTCCTCGTCCTCGACATCGGCGGCGGCTCCCTGGAGATCGCGTACGGCATGGATGAGGAGCCCGACGCCGCCGTGTCGCTGCCGCTCGGCGCCGGCCGCCTCACCGCCGCCTGGCTGCCCGGCGACTCGCCGGACCCGCAGGACGTGAAGGCGCTGCGCCGTCATGTACGGGCCCAGATCGCCCGTACGGTCGGCGAATTCGCCCGCTTCGGCAGGCCCGACCACGTCGTCGCCACGTCCAAGACGTTCCGGCAGCTCGCGCGGATCGCGGGCGCGGCCCGCTCCGCCGATGGGCTGTACGTGCAACGTGAGCTCAGTCGCAAGTCGCTGGAGGAGTGGGTGCCCAAGCTCGCCGCGATGCCGATATCGCAGCGCGCCGGCCTCCCCGGAGTCCCGGAGGGCCGCGCCGCGCAACTGCTGGCAGGAGCCCTGGTGGCGGAGGGTGCGATGGACCTTTTCGGTGTGGAGACGCTGGAGATCTGTCCCTGGGCGCTGCGCGAAGGTGTCATCCTGCGTCGTCTGGATCACCTGCCGACCGCCTGACGCCCGACCGGGAACGGCCCGTACGCTGTCCCTCGTGGCAGAACCAGTGGTGCGCATCCCTGATGCGAAGGTCGCGCTGTCCACGGCGTCCGTGTATCCGGAGTCGACGGCGACGGCCTTCGAGATCGCCGCACGCCTCGGCTACGACGGTGTCGAGGTCATGGTGTGGACGGACCCCGTCAGCCAGGACATCGAAGCGCTGCGCAGACTCTCCGAGTACCACGGCGTGCCCGTACTGGCCGTCCACGCACCCTGCCTGCTGATCACCCAGCGCGTATGGACCACCGACCCGTGGACCAAGCTCCGGCGCGCGCAGGCGGCCGCCGAGAAGCTCGGCGCGTCGGCCGTGGTCGTACACCCGCCGTTTCGCTGGCAGCGGCAGTACGCCCGCGATTTCGTCGACGGGATCTGGCGGATGGCGGACGAGACCGACGTCCGGTTCGCCGTCGAGAACATGTATCCGTGGCGCTACAAGGACCGCGAGATGCTGGCGTACGCCCCCGAGTGGGACGTGACCAAGGACGACTACCGGCACTTCACCGTCGACCTCTCGCACACCGCGACCGCCCGCACCGACACCATGGCCATGGTCGACCGGATGGGCGACCGGCTCGGGCACGTCCACCTGGCGGACGGCAAGGGGTCGGCGAAGGACGAGCACCTCGTGCCGGGGCGCGGCAACCAGCCCTGCTCCGAGCTCCTGGAGCGCCTCGCCCTCAACGGTTACGACGGCCATGTGGTCATCGAGGTCAATACGCGCCGGGCCATGTCGTCCGCCGAACGCGAAGCCGACCTCGCGGAGGCCCTCGCCTTCACCCGCCTGCACCTGGCGTCCCGGGTGTCGCAGCAGTGACCGACAGCGCAAGCGGCGGCGACAGCGGTACGGCGCCACCCGGGCCCCGCCGCCGCGGCCGTCCGCGCCGGTCGCCCGAGGACGCCGGGCCCGGCGCCCGCGAGCGGATCCTCCAGGCCGCCCGCGACGAATTCGCGGAGCGCGGCTACGACAAGACGTCGATGCGCGGCATCGCGAAGGCGGCGGGCGTGGACGCGGCGCTCGTGCATCACTACTTCGGTACGAAGGACGACGTCTTCGCGGCGGCCATCGAGATCTCCTTCGAGCCGGCCATGGCGGTGCCCGCGGTCCTCGGCCAGGGCGGCACCGACGGCATCGGCGAGCGGCTGGCCCGCTATTTCATCGGCGTGTGGGAGAACCCGGCGACCAGGGCGCCGCTGCTCGCGGTCGTACGGTCGGCGCTGACGAACGAGACAGCGGCGAAGGTGCTGCGTACGTTCGTACTGCGCCGGCTGCTGGAGCGGGTGGCGGCGGAGCTCGACGTACCGGATCCGACCTTCCGGGCGGAGCTCGCGGCCTCGCACATGGTCGGGATCGCGATTCTGCGGTACGTGATCAAGGCGGAGCCGCTGGCTTCGGCGGATCCCGAGCGGATCATCGCGATGGTGGCCCCGACGCTCCAGCGGTACCTGACGGAGGCGTGACACGGGGCACGCCGCGAGGAGCGAGCGCGCGCCCGGCCCCTGTCCTGCCCCGGTGGGTGACCGGAGGACGAGCGCGGCGTCCCGCATATCGGACGCGCTGTCCAGATCGTGGATCCGGGGCGTACGCTCGAAGTTACTCTCGTGAGTAAGCCTCGTACGTCCCATCTGTGCCCATCTGCGTCACATCTGCCTAAGGAGCGAGCGACGATGCCCGAGCTGAGGTCCCGCACAGTCACCCACGGCCGCAACATGGCGGGCGCGCGCGCCCTTATGCGGGCGTCGGGCGTAGCGAGCGCGGACATCGGCAAGCCGATCATCGCGGTCGCGAACTCCTTCACCGAGTTCGTTCCGGGGCACACGCACCTCGCGCCGGTCGGCCGGATCGTCTCCGACGCCATCCTGGCGGCGGGCGCCGTCCCCCGTGAGTTCAACACGATCGCCGTCGACGACGGCATCGCGATGGGCCACGGCGGAATGCTCTACTCCCTCCCGTCCCGCGACCTGATCGCCGACTCGGTCGAGTACATGGTCGAGGCGCACTGCGCGGACGCGCTGATCTGCATCTCGAACTGCGACAAGATCACGCCGGGCATGCTGATGGCCGCGCTGCGCCTCAACATCCCGACGATCTTCGTCTCCGGCGGCCCGATGGAGGCCGGCAAGGCCACGCTGGTCGACGGCACCGTTCGTAAGCTCGACCTGGTCGACGCGATGTCCGACGCGGTCAACGACAAGATCTCGGACGCGGACATGCTCCGTATCGAGGAGAACGCCTGTCCGACCTGCGGCTCCTGTTCCGGCATGTTCACCGCCAACTCGATGAACTGCCTGGCCGAGGCCATCGGCCTGGCCCTGCCCGGCAACGGCTCGGTCCTCGCCACGCACACCGCCCGCAAGGCGCTGTACGAGAACGCCGGCCGCACGATCGTCGAGATCACCAAGCGCCACTACGAGCAGGACGACCCGACCGTCCTGCCCCGCAGCATCGCCACCCGCGCCGCCTTCGAGAACGCCATGGCGCTCGACATCGCGATGGGCGGCTCCACCAACACGATCCTGCACCTGCTGGCCGCCGCCCAGGAGGCGGAGCTGGACTTCGGCCTCGACGACATGGACGAGGTCTCGCGCCGCGTCCCGTGCCTGGCCAAGGTCGCGCCGAACGTGGCTCCCGGCGGCACGTACTACATGGAGGACGTGCACCGGGCGGGCGGCATCCCCGCCATCCTGGGCGAGCTGTACCGCGGCGGCATGCTCAACGAGGACGTCCACTCCGTCCACTCCGCGACCCTCGCCGAGTGGCTGAAGACGTGGGACGTGCGCGGCGGCTCGCCGTCCGCCGAGGCCGTCGAGCTGTGGCACGCGGCGCCCGGCTGCGTCCGCTCCGCGACCGCCTTCTCGCAGTCCGAGCGCTGGGAGACCCTGGACACGGACGCCGAGGGCGGCTGCATCCGCTCCGTCGAGCACGCGTACTCCAAGGACGGCGGCCTGGCCGTCCTCAAGGGCAACCTCGCCGTCGACGGCTGCGTCGTGAAGACCGCCGGTGTCGACGAGTCGATCTGGACCTTCGAGGGCCCGGCGGTCGTCTGCGAGTCGCAGGACGAGGCCGTCGAGAAGATCCTCCGCAAGGAGATCGAGCCGGGCGACGTCGTGGTCATCCGCTACGAGGGCCCCAAGGGCGGCCCCGGCATGCAGGAGATGCTCTACCCGACGTCGTACCTGAAGGGCCGCGGCCTCGGGAAGTCCTGCGCGCTGGTCACGGACGGCCGCTTCTCGGGCGGTACGTCGGGCCTGTCCATCGGGCACGCGTCCCCGGAGGCGGCTGCGGGCGGCACGATCGCGCTGGTCGAGGACGGCGACCGTATCCGCATCGACATCCCGAACCGCACGATTGAACTCCTCGTCGCGGACGAGGACCTGGCGGCCCGCCGCGAGGCCCTGGGCGGCGTGTACGCCCCGAAGAACCGCGAGCGCAAGGTCTCGGCAGCCCTGCGCGCGTACGCCGCGATGGCGACCAGCGCCGACAAGGGCGCGGTGCGCGACGTCACCAAGCTGGGCTGAGCACGCACCCTCGCTTCGGCAGGCAGGCAGGCAGGCAGGCAGGCAGGCAGGCGGGCGGGACGGGGCACACGCCCGGTCCCGCCCGGCCCCGTTTCACCAGCGCGCCGGATCCCCGTCCTTCACGGCGAAGACCGACCCGTCGGGCGCGGTGGCGAACACCTTGCCGTGGGCGGGGACGGGCGCGGGGAGCGTCGGCGCGAAGCCCAGCTTTCCGGCCCGCAGCCGGGGCTCGGTCCCGCCAAGGAGTACGCCGCGAGCCGTGTCGATGGCGAGCAGTCGGCCATCGGCGGCGGAGAAGTAGAGCCGGTCGCGGCCGGCGACGACGGGCCGCGAGGTCCGTGCCGCCCCCGTCTCCAGATGCCACAGCTCGGCGGATTCCCCGTCCCGCGCGGGGCCTGTCCCGACGGCCAGCAGTGTGCCGCCGGGGGACAGGAGGTACGCGGTGTCGCCGCGCAGAGCGATCTGCGGCTCGTCGATGGGGTACGGCAGCGGGACGCGCCGTACGCTCCCGCGCCGGGGGTCGTAGCGGACGAGGGCGTCGGTCCGGCTGTCCAGGTCCGTGGAAGCGAGGTGAAGGACGCCGTCCACGGCTGCGGCAGGAGTGAGAGTCCCCGGCAGACGGCGCTCCCACTCCTGGGCGCCGGTCGCCGGGTCCACCGCGGCGACCAGCGTGCTCGTTCCGTCCGTTGCGCGCTGGGCGACATACGCGGTGTCCGTATCCGCGTCGTACAACTCGAAAGCGGGAGCGGGATGTCCGGCCACGGCGCGGCGCCAGCGCTCCTTCCCCGTCGTCGTGTCGAGAGCCCGCACGGTGCCGTCGGCCGAGACCAGCAGCACGGTCCGGCCCGCCGGATAGACCCGTCCCTGGTACGCGGAGACGTCCGCGCCCCAGCCACGGGCGCCGTCGGTGGTGTCGTACGACTGGACTCTCCGCTCGAACGGCGCGCCCAGCACCACCCCCGCCGCCACGGGCGGCGCCGACAAGGCGGCGTCACCGGTATCGGCCTTCCGCGACCACAGCACACGGCCGTCGGTGGGATCCAGGCGGGCCGCGCCGATGCCGGGGGCCGAGCAGTAGAGCGCCGGGCCCGCGAGCGAGCAGGCCGGGGGAGCGCCGTTCTCCGTGGTCAGGCCGGTGCGCCAGGGGACGAACGCGCCGGAACCCGTGCTCTTGTCCGCCGCCGGCTCCGATGGGGCTCGTGAGGTGCTCAACACCTGGACCGCGACGGCCCCTCCGACCACCAGGGCGCACAGTGCCAATGCCGCTTTCACCCAGGTCGCACGGCGACGCCGCGCGCCGGACGGTGCCGTACGGTCGCCGGATTCGCCGCCGGATTCGCCGCCGGATTCGCCGTCGGACGGTTCCGGGGCGGGCCGCCCGAGCGACCTGGTGACGTGATCGCCACCGGATTCGACGCCAGGTCCCGCGCCGCCTCCGCCTCCCGCACCGTCTCCCGCACGCCCACCGTCTCCCGTGCCGCCGCTGCGCCGCTGCGCCGGTACGAACGCGGCGGCCTCGTACGACGGCGGCTTCAGCGCGGCCATGATGTCGTCGGGGGTGGGGCGCTCCGCGGGGTCCTTGGCCAGGCACTGCTCGACGAGCGCCGCGAGATCCTCCGGTACGCCGGTCAAGTCCGGGGCATCGTGGACGACTTGATACGCCACGATGTACGGACTGTCCGAGTCGAACGGACCGCGACCGGTAGCCGCGTGCACCAGCACGGACCCGAGCGCGAACACATCTGCGGCCGGGCCGACTTCGCGCGGCCGCTGGAACTGCTCGGGAGCCATGAAGGGCGGCGAACCGATCAGCTTGCCCGTCTCCGTACGCAGATCACTGTCCGTGGGCCGCGAAATCCCGAAGTCGATGACCTTCGGCCCGGCGTCGGTGAGCAGTACGTTTCCCGGCTTGAGGTCGCGGTGCACCACACCCGCACGATGAATGTCCCGCAGCGCCTCGGCGAGCCCGGCCGTCAGCCTGCGCAGCTCAGCGGGGCTCATCGGCCCATTCCGCTTGACCTGTGCGGCCAGCGTGGGTCCGGGCACGTGGAGGGTGGCCATCCAGGGCCGCACGGCATCGGGATCCGCGTCGACGACCGGGGCGGTGAACGCCCCGCTCACGCGCCGCGCGGCGGCGACCTCCTGCCGGAAACGGGCCCGGAACTCGGGGTCCGCGGCGTACTGGCGGTGCACCACCTTGACCGCGAGGGCAAGTCCCGAAGCCGAGCGCGCGAAGTGCACGATGCCCATGCCGCCGGATCCGAGACACGCCTCAAGGCGGTACTGCCCGGCGTACTCCGGATGTTCCGCTTCCGGTACTGGCCCGCTATTGCGCAGCGGCGGCATCGCCCCCACCCCCGTGTGTTCGTCCGCAAGCGCGACGCACGGAGCCTAGTCGATGGTACGTACGAGACGCGTGGGGCTTGCTAGCCTGCGCGCGTCACGTCTGCGGGACATCATCCGCAGGACATCAAGCAGGACATCAACGGGGGAGAACTGCATGAGTACTGAAGAGAGCGTGCCGGCCGCATCGGTGGCGACGGCGGCAGCCGTGAGCGACGGCGTGAGCAGATACCCGGTCGCGCCCGGTTACCGGGTGAACGTCCGCTCGGGCCCGGGAACGCAGTACCGGCTGATCAAGACGCTGCCGTACGACGTCAAGGTCGCCGTCTACTGCCAGAAGCCGGGCGAGTCGATCTCCGGCCCGTACGGGACCTCGAACCTGTGGGACAACATCGCGGACGGACAGTTCGTGTCGGACGCGTACGTGAACACCGGCCGTGACGGTTACGTCGCGCCGCGCTGCAGCTGACCCGCCCGCCCCCGCCCCGGGGATAATCGACCCCGTGAGCGAGAACACCGACGGCACCCCGCCCCCCGCCGCCACCACCGTCCCGGCCGGCGGCGGCGGTCCGCAGCCCGAGCCCATCCGGTTCTTCGGTACGACCTGGGTGGGCCACGACAACGGCTACGGGCTGCGCCGCGCCGGGGTCGCCGTCGGCTCGCTGGCCGCCGCGGCCGCCGGCTGCTTCGTACTCCGCTTCGCCTACCAGGGCCTGGCGATCGCGGATGTGGGCGGCTTCGTGAACATCCTGGTGGTCGCCATGTTCGCGATCTGCAGCGCGATCGCCTTCCGCCGCACCTGGGAGGGGTACTCGCGCCGCCCGGACCCCACCACCGAGGCCCAGTTGCGCAGCCTGAAGGCAATCGGCTTCGTCGGCTCGCTCCTCGCGTACTTCTTCCGCTCGCTGACCGAGGCGCCGGGCGAGAAGCTGCGCCGCAGCGAGTACGAGACGGCCCTCACCCAGTACGAACGCCGCCGAGGCTCCCGCACGGGCAACCCCGCAGCCCGCAAGAAGCCCCCCAAGCGACGCCGCTGAAGCCGCCAGACCACCACCACCGCACGGACGACACCACCACCCCAGGCGTCCCCCGCGCTCCGAGCCGCCCACCCCTGGCAGCGCCGCTGCCCACGCATGGCCGACGCTGCCGCAATCCGCCAGGTCGACCCGTACTGGGCGGTCGTGCGGCAGCGCTTTCCCAGCGCGTCCATCAGCTTCAGCCGCGGGAACGCCGCATAGCCGCGCACCCAAGGCCCGCACCCACCGTGCAGACCCTCCGTCTCCACCTCCACCTGCACCTCACGTGCACCGGCACCTGACCGGTATCCCACGCGGTCTACGCGACAGCGAGCAGCGGACTCACCAGGACCCCTTCGAATAGGTTCGTCGCCACGATCGCCCCGTTAGTCACCACCAGGACCAGCACCACCGCCTCCCCCGATGCTCACGCCACAGCGGCACCAACTCTTGTACGGGAATGAGCTTCCAGCCCCTGTGCACCAGCACCCCGGCCAGCGCCGCCACCGGAATCACCCGAGCGCCGCGGGCACGGCCGGCCGCGAAAATCAGCAGCCGCACTTTGTGCAGCACCCGTGAGCCCTTCGTGCGCGCGCCCGCCCGCCCGCACATTGGCCATGCTGCGCACGATGACGGCGGTCACCGGCAGCGCCCCGCACACCGCGTTACCCGCCCCTGCGCCGCGATCAGCTCCTTGACGTAGTCAGTCCGCGACCCGCCGTGCAGCCGGTCGACGGCGGTCGCGCTGAACAGCGACTCGGCGGAGGCGATAAGCGCGACCCCCACCTCCGCGAGCCGCGCGAAGGGGTCAGCCCCGGCGGCTGTACGGCGTCCAGCAGTCCGTACACCTCCAAGGGCGGCACTGGCAGACCCAGCCTCCCCGTCACGCCAGCCGCCACCGCCACCGCGACAAACAACCCCGGTGCCACACGCGCCGCACCCCACCTCCAGCGCCACCCAGCGGAGCACCGCGACGGCCCCCACCCCCAGCGCGACAGCCGCGACCCCGGTAGCCGTATCGCCTCGGTGCCCACGAAGCGCGAATCAGGCGGACGCCCCGCCTTCGATCGCGTCGCCGTCCGCCTGCGCCGCCCCCGGCACCCCGTACGCACCCCGCCCTCCCGCGCCGCGGCCCGCGCCGATGCCCCGAGTTCTTGACGCGGGGACCCGCCGGGAGGATTATTCAACACATGATGAATTACTCCCCCGAGCACGCCCCGCCGCCAGAGGGGGCAGCCGTCACCGCCCAAGACCTCACCGTCGTACGCGGCCCCCGCACCGTCCTCCGCGGCCTCGACTTCGCCGTCCCCAAAGGCAGGATCACCGGCCTCCTGGGCCCCTCGGGCTGCGGCAAAACGACCCTCATGCGAGCCATCGTGGGCACCCAGGCCAAAGTCACCGGAACCCTCGAAGTCCTCGACCACCCGGCAGGCGCCGCCGCCCTGCGCCCCCGCATCGGCTACGTCACGCAGGCCCCCTCGGTCTACTCCGACCTGACGGTCCGCCAGAACCTGGAGTACTTCGCCTCCGTCCTCCAGCCCGGCCGCGACCACCGAGAAGCCCGCCACGACGCCGTCACCCGCGCCATCGCCGACGTCGACCTCACCTCGCACGAATCGGCCCTGGCCGGAAACCTCTCCGGCGGCCAGCGCAGCCGAGTGTCCCTGGCGGTCGCCCTCCTCGGTACGCCCGAACTCCTCGTACTCGACGAGCCGACCGTCGGCCTCGACCCGGTCCTGCGCCGCGACCTGTGGAACCTCTTCCACACCCTCGCGGACCGCGGCGCCACCCTCCTCGTCTCCTCCCACGTGATGGACGAGGCCGAGCGCTGCCACCGCCTCCTCCTCATGCGCGAGGGCGAGATCCTCGCCGAGGACACCCCGGACGCCCTCCGCTCCCGTACACGCTCCGCCACGGTCGAAGAGGCCTTCCTCCACCTGGTCGACGAGGCCAACTCCCGCCAGGAGACGCTCCGATGAACGCTTCCCGTACTCTCGCCACCGCCGCCCGCGTCCTGGCCCAGCTGCTCCACGACCGCCGTACGATCGCGCTCCTGCTCCTCATCCCGGTAGTGATGATCACGCTGCTGCGCTTCGTCTTCGACGCCTCGCCGCGGACCTTCGACTCCATCGGCGCATCACTCCTCGGAATCTTCCCCCTGATCACGATGTTCCTGGTGACATCGATCGCCACCCTGCGCGAACGCACCTCGGGCACCCTCGAACGCCTGCTCGCCATGCCCCTGGCCAAGGCCGACCTGATCGCGGGCTACGCCCTGGCCTTCGGCGCCCTGGCCGTGGTCCAGTCAGCCCTGGCCACAGGAATCTCCCTCTGGGTGCTGGACCTGGACGTGGTCGGCTCCCCGTGGCTGCTGCTCCTGATCGCTCTCCTGGACGCACTGCTCGGCACAGCACTGGGCCTCTTCGTTTCCGCCTTCGCGGCGTCTGAATTCCAGGCGGTCCAGTTCATGCCTGCGGTGATCTTCCCGCAGCTGCTCCTGTGCGGCCTGTTCACCCCGCGCGACACCATGCAGCCGGTCCTGGAGGCGATCTCGAACGTACTCCCCATGTCGTACGCCGTGGACGGCATGAACGAGGTCCTGCGCCACACGGACATCACGGTCACTTTCATCCGCGACGCGACGATCGTCGCAACCTGCGCCCTCCTGGTCCTGACCCTCGGAGCAGCCACCCTCCGCCGCCGCACGGCCTGACCCATGCGGGTGCCGCGTCCGGCGTTTTCGGGTTCCGGGGTCTGGGGCTTGCCCCAGTTCGGGAAGGGGCGGATTGGGGAAAGCCGACCGCCCCCACTCCCCACCCCCACTCCCCCCACCACAACGTCCCGCCCATCGGACACCGCGCCACACCCCCACACCCCGGTGCGAAGATGTCCCCGGGACGCCGGAGCAACCCAGGCGCATCCCCACGAACCAACGCGCACCCACACGCACGCAGCCCCACCGGCGAGGTGAACCGCATGACCCAGACAGTCGCAGTCCTCGGCACCGGAAAAATCGGCGAGGCCCTGCTCAGCGGAATGATCCGCGCCGGCTGGCGCCCCGCCGACCTCCTGGTCACCGCCCGCCGCCCCGAGCGCGCCGAAGAGCTCCGCACCCGTTACGGCGTCGAGCCGGTGACGAACGCCGAAGCCGCCAAGCGCGCGGACACCCTCATCCTCACGGTCAAGCCGCAGGACATGGGCAAGCTCCTCGACGAGCTCGCCCCCCACGTCCCGGCCGACCGCCTGGTCATCAGCGGCGCCGCCGGCATCCCCACCGCGTACTTCGAAGATCGCCTCGCGCCCAACACCCCCGTCGTCCGCGTCATGACGAACACGCCCGCCCTCGTGGACGAGGCGATGTCCGTCATCTCGGCCGGCACCCACGCCACCGCCGAACACCTCCTCCACACCGAGGAGATCTTCGGCGGCGTGGGCAAGACACTCCGCGTCCCGGAGTCCCAGCAGGACGCGGCCACCGCCCTCTCCGGCTCGGGCCCGGCGTACTTCTACTACCTCGTCGAGGCGATGACCGACGCCGGCATCCTCCTCGGCCTGCCCCGCGCCCAGGCCCACGACCTGATCGTCCAGGCGGCCATAGGCGCGGCCGTGATGCTCCGCGACAGCGGCGAGCACCCGGTGAAGCTCCGCGAGGCGGTCACCTCACCCGCCGGCACCACCATCAACGCGATCCGCGAGCTTGAGAACCACGGCGTACGAGCCGCCCTCATCGCCGCCCTGGAAGCGGCCCGCGACCGAAGCCGCGAACTGGCCTCGGGCAACGGCTGACCAACAACCAAAGCCGGGGCCGGCCCCCGGATCCAGCTCCGAACCGGGGCCCGGAAGCCGCCCCCGGCCCGGAAGCTGAGGCCGCAACCGTGCCCCCAGGGAGCCAGGCCGGGAACCGGAAGCTGGCCCCCGGAGCCGGAAGCGGCCCCCCGGACAGGCAGCCGCCGGCCCGGAAGCTGAGGCCGCAACCGTGCCCCCGGGGAGCCAGGCCCGGAGCCGGAAGCTGGCCCCAGACGGGTAGCCGGCTCCGGCACCGAAAGCCGCCCCCGGCCCCCGCTCCGGAAGGTGGCCGCGACCGGAAGCTGAGGCCGCAACCGTGTCCCGGAAGCGAGGCCCGGAAGCGTGCCCCGAGGGAGCCACGCCTGGAGGCCGTAGCTGCCCGGCACCGGAAGCCACGCCCGGTACCGGAAGCCGCCCGCACCGGAAGCCGCCCCCCGGCCCGGCAGCCGTGCTGAGGAGCCAGGGCCGACGACCCCCGCGCCGCTCAGGCGGCACCGGCCCCCGCCGCCCGCACCAACTCCTCCGTCCGCACCACCCGCGCGAACCCACCGCCGTGCAAAGTCACGGCGGTGGCCCGGGCCAGCTCCTCCGCGCCGAGCGTCCACCCCCACGGCCCGACCCCGTCGAAGGTGTACGTCGCGTCCAGCGCGAAGAACACCTCGTACCCCAGGTTCCCGCCCATCCGCGCGGTCGTCTCGGCGCACATATTGGTCTGGATCCCGGCCACGGCAATCTGCCGCGCCCCCACCCCCTTCAGCCACGCATCGAGGTCCGGCGCCCCGTAAAACGCCGAGTTCACGCTCTTAGTGACCAGCAGCTCCGCCCCGTCCCCCTTCCCGCGCCGCTTCGCCACGTACTCCTTGAACTCATTTCCCTCGTAACCGACCCGCAGCGGCGAATCAGGCTTCGGCGAGTCGTGCCGCACGAACACGACCGGCCGCCCCGTCCCCTGCCACGCGTCGATCAGCGCGGCGATGTTGTCATCGGCCGCCGGATTGTTCCGCGGCCCCCAGTGCTCCTCCTCCTCGAACCCTTTCTGTACGTCGACAACCAACAGCGCTGCGTTCTCTGCGATCTCCATACGGACGATGCTCCCGCCCGTTCCCCGCGCTTCCCATACAGGAGAAAGCCATCGCCCGATGGTTTACTGCCAGGGTGACTTCCCGAGCGACGCCCCCGAGCCGCATCGCGCTCCTCACCTTCCCGGGCATTCGCGCGTTCGACGTCTCGGTCATCACCGAGGTCTGGGGCGTGGACCGCACCGACCGTGGCGTCCCCGCCTTCGACCTCCGCCGGGTCGCCGTCGACCGCACCCCCGTCCCCATGCGCGGCGGCCTCACCCTCACCCCCGACCGCACGCTCAACTGGCTCAGCGACACCGGCACAGGAACCGCCCCCGAGCTGATCGTCATCCCGGGCCTGGACGACCACCTCACGCCGGCCCCGCCCCAAATCCTGGACGCCCTCCGCGAAGCCCACACCCGAGGCACCCCCATCGCGGCACTCTGCGGCGGCGCCTTCGCCCTCGCCCAGGCGGGCCTCCTGGACGGCCGCCGCGCCATCACCCACTGGAACCTCACCGAGCTCCTCCGTACGCACCACCCCCACGTCACCGTCATCCCTGACGCCCTCTTCATCGAGGACGACAACATCTGGACCTCCGCCGGAACCGCCGCCGGCATCGACCTGTGCCTCCACCTCGTCCGTACGACGCACGGCGCCGAGGCCGCGGCGGCCATCGCCCGTTCGATGGTCACCGCGCCCTTCCGCACCGGCACCCAGGCCCAGTTCATCGAGCACCCCACCCCCCGAGCCGACCGTGACGCCGACACTCTCGCCTCCGTACGCGAATACGCCCTCACCCACCTGGACGAACCACTCACCGTCAACGACCTGGCAGCCCGCGCCGGCATGTCCCCCCGTTCCTTCGCCCGCCACTTCGCAGCGACCACCGGCACCACTCCACAGCGCTGGCTCATCACCCAGCGCCTCGCCGCCGCCCAGAAGCTGCTGGAACGCACCGATCACCCCATCCCCGAAGTGGCCCGCCGCGCGGGCTTCGGCAGCGAGGTGACCATGCGCCAGCACTTCGCCGCCCACCTGTCGACAAGCCCACGCGACTACCGAGCAGCCTTCCGCCACCCGCACCCGCACCCGCACCCGCACCCGAGCGCGCACCCGAGCGCGCGGACGGAACCGGACCCCGAGCCTCAGCCCGCAGGCAGCAGCCCAATCGCCCGATAGGCCGCGTCCACCGTCGGCCGCGCCATCCCCCGAGCCCGCTCGGCCCCCTCCCTCAGCACCTTGTCCACATAACCGGGATCGGCCGCCAGCTCCGCATGCCGCTCCCGCACCGGCCGCAGCAACTCCACAACAGCCTCCGCGGTGTCCTTCTTCAACGCCCCGTACGACTCATATACACCGGCCAGCTCCTCGGGGTTCCCACCCTCACAAGCCGCGAGTACGTCGAGCAGATTCGCGACTCCGGGCTTCTCCTCCCGGTCGTACTCCACCTCGCGCCCGCTGTCCGTCACGGCCCGCATGATCTTCTTCCGCACGACTTCGGGCTCATCGAGCAGATAGACGATTCCCGCCGTGGCCGCGTGCGACTTCCCCATCTTGGAGGTGGGGTCCTGCAGGTCCATGACCCGAGCGGCAACCTGAGGATTCGTAGCCTTCGGCACCACAAAGGTGTGCCCGTACCGCTGGTTGAACCGCACCGCCAGATCCCGCGTCAGCTCGACATGCTGAGTCTGGTCGTCACCCACAGGCACCTCATCGGCCCCGTACGCCAGAATGTCCGCGGCCATCAGCGCCGGGTAGGTCAGCAGCGACAACCGCACACTCTCCCCGGCCGCCCTCGCCCGCGCGCTCTTCTCCCTGTACTGGATCATCCGCCGCATCTCGCCGTCCGTGGCGGTGCATTCCAGTACGAACGAGAGCCGCGCGTGTTCATCCACATGGCTCTGTACGAATACGGTGCACAGCGCTGGGTCCAGCCCGGCCGCCAGCAGCAGCGTGGCGGCCTGCCTGCTGAGTCGCCGCACCCGCGCCGGATCGTGGTCCACGGTCAGCGCGTGCAGGTCCACTACGCAGAACAGCGCGTCGGCCCGGTGCTGATCGGTCTCGGCCCACCGCCGTACGGCCCCGAGATAGTTGCCCAGCGTCAGGTGCCCGGTCGGCTTGACCCCGCTGAAGATCCGCGTCATCTCTCTTGCCTCCTGGTCGGAGCCGCCGCCACCAGCGACCGGCCTCCCGGAGGGGAAACGCGAACGGCCGCCGAAGCGGCGGCCGTTGAGTGCATACGTGTCTGCCGGCCGCCGTCAGGCGGCCCGCCACCCCTGGGTGTACGTACGCGAAGTCATGAGCCCCACTGTAGCCGCGCAGGCCCCGGTTGACAGGGGATTGACGCCTACGTAGTGTTCTCCGAGTTGTCCGACGTGAGCACCGGCCCTGGTCGGCCCCGGACAACCATTCCGCAGTAACCACTGGAGCAAACGACAGCTGTCGTCCTGCTTTTGTGCGCGTTTGCGAAATGAGGAATCCGCGTTCGAAGGAACGCCACCCCGATTAGCTCGGGAGCCAGGATTCCGCTAAAGTCTCACTCGTCGGAACGGCCGAACAGCCGGAATGACAAGCCCGCTGACTGGGAGTCAGGCCCGAAAGGACCTGATAGAGTCGGAACCGCCGGAAAGGGAAACGCGAAAGCGAAGAACTGGAAAGCACCGAGGAAGTCGGACACGAAAG
>NZ_JAGGPC010000046.1:0-38733 GCF_018614005.1 Streptomyces sp. ISL-99 | reverse complement strand
AGCCGGCGCCGTCGCAAGCGCCCGGCCCGGCACAGCCGGCGACGCCGGAGCCGGCCGTGGCCGGCGCGCGGCGTGGGGCCGGGGGCTCCTCGTTGCCTTCGGCGTCGCCGCCCTCGCCGACCTCGGCTCGCTCGTGGCCGGGGCCGACGCCGGTCACATGATCGCCAAGTCACTGCTCATGCCGCTGCTCGCGGCGTACGCCGTCGTGCGCGGCGCGCCGCGGCCGCTGATCGCCGCGCTGCTCTTCGGCTGGGGCGGCGATGTGTTCCTGCTCGCCGACGCGAACGGGGACGCGGACTGGGCCTTCCTCGTCGGCATGGGCTCCTTCGCCGCCGGACACGTCTGTTATCTGGTGATTTTCGCCGGGTTGGGAGCCAGCCGGGCGGGATTCGACCAGGCCGGCGCCCCCCGGGCCGGAGCCAAGACGTCCACGCTCCTCGGCGCCGGATACGCCGTCGCCCTCGTCACCACCGTCGCGCTCCTGTGGCCCGATCTCCCCGCCGAACTGCGCGCCCCGGTCGCCGGGTACAGCCTGCTGCTCACGGCCATGGCATGGCGGGCGAGCGGGATCGGCCTGTACGCCGGACTCGGCGGCGCGCTCTTCCTGCTCTCCGACACCCTCATCGCCACCGGCGTCGCCGAGTGGCCGCAGCTTCCCGTCCCCGACTTCTGGATCATGCTCACCTACGCGGCCGCGCAATACCTGCTGGTCAGGGGTGTGCTGCTACGGCAGGAGGCCCCGGCCGCCCCGTCGGCGTACCGTGAAGGCCGTACAACCGTCTGAGCAACAAGGACCCACCCATGCGCGCCACCGTCATCCACGCCCCGCACGACATCCGCGTGGAGGAGGTGCCGGATCCGCGGGTCCAGGAACCCACCGACGTGGTCGTACGGGTGCTGCGCGCGTGCATCTGCGGCAGCGACCTCTGGGCGTACCGGGGCGAATCCGCCCGGCAGCCCGGACAGCGCATGGGGCACGAGTTCCTCGGCGTCGTCGAGGAGGCCGGGTCCGGGGTGGCAGGGTTCGGGCCCGGCGATCTCGTCGTGGCGCCCTTCGTGTGGTCCGACGGGACGTGCGAGTACTGCGCCGAAGGGCTCCAGACCTCCTGCCCGCAGGGCGGCTTCTGGGGCTCGGCCGGCTCCGACGGCGGGCAGGGCGAAGCCGTCCGTGTGCCCTTCGCCGACGGCACGCTGGTCAAGCTCCCGGCCGCCGCGGCCTCCGACGACCGGCTGCTGACCGGGCTTCTCACCCTCTCCGACGTGCTGGGCACCGGACACCACGCCGCGGTCGGCGCGGGCGTACGGCGCGGGTCGACCGTCGCGGTCGTCGGCGACGGCGCGGTCGGGCTGTGCGGAGTGCTGGCCGCCAGGCGCCTGGGTGCCGAGCGGATCATCGCGCTGGGCCGCCACCGGGCGCGTACCGACATCGCCAAGACCTTCGGCGCCACCGACATCGTCGCCGAGCGCGGCGACGCGGCGGTGGCGGCCGTACGGGAACTCACCGGCGGGCAGGGCGCGCACGCCGTGATCGAGGCCGTCGGAACCGAGCAGTCGATGCGTACGGCCGTCGGGATCGCCCGCGACGGCGGCGCGATCGGTTACGTCGGCGTCCCGCACGGCAGCGGCACCGGCCTCGACCTGAGCGTGCTGTTCAACCGCAACATCGCACTGCGCGGGGGAGTGGCGCCCGTACGCGCGTACATCCCGGACCTGCTGCCCGACGTCCTGGACGGCACGATCGACCCGTCGCCGGTCTTCGACGTCACCGTCGGCCTCGACGGTGTGCCCGAGGGCTACCGGGCGATGGACGGACGCACGGCGCTCAAGGTTCTCGTCACGCCGTGACGCCCTGAGAGGGAAACGGGCCGCCCGGTGGAGTCCGGGCGGCCCGTTCCGCGTACCGCTTGCCTGCTTCCTTGCCTACTTCTTGGTCACGGCGTCCAGCGCGTCGGCGATGCCGACCCCGTAGAAGCCGTTGTAGTTCTTACCGCCCTCGCACACCGCGTCGACCTTGCCGTCGCCGTTGATGTCGTACGGGTCGGTGCACGGCACCGCGTCCGCCTGGCTCGCCAGGAGGGACTTGACGCGTTGCGCCGAGGCGTGCGGGTGGGTGCTCTTGATGAGCGCCGCCACGCCCGCCACATGCGGGGCGGCCATCGACGTACCGGCCATATAGGCCCACTTGCCGCCCGGAACCGGGCCCAGGATCAGCCCGCTGACAGCGGGAGGCGCGGGACGCTGGTACGCCGTGCTGTCGCCGCCCGGAGCCGCGATGTCGATGACACCGAGACCGTGGTTCGAGAACGACGACTTCAGGCCCTTGGCACCGGTCGAGGCGACCGTGACGACACCCGGCAGCTGCGCCGGGGCGTCGAGGCACTCGCCCGGGTCGACATCGCGCGGCACCGGGGTGGTGTCGTTCGGGCTCGTCGTGTCATGGATCGAGTCCGCCGCGAGGTCGTGGTTCGAGTTGCCGGCCGAGGCGACGTTCACCGCTCCCTTCTTCTCGGCGTACCGCGAGGCCCGGACGATGGCGTCGACGAGTGCCTTCTGGTCCGGGTCGTCCTTGCAGTTGAACATCCACGGGTCGGTGTAATAGCTGTTGTTCGTCACATCGACGCCGTGCTCGGCCGCCCACACGAAGCCACAGACGACCGACTCGGTGTAGAAGAAGCCGGCCGTCGTGGACACCTTGATGCCCGAGACCTTGACGCCCGGGGCGACACCGGTGACGCCGACGCCGTTCTTCGCGGCGGCGATCTCGCCCGCCACGTGCGTGCCGTGCGGGCTCTCCTCGGCCGACGGGCGCCAGGCGCCGTCCGCCGTGTCGGGCTTGCCGGTCACGCAGTTGACCGAAGCCTCGCGGTCGAAGTTCGGCGCGAGGTCCGGGTGCGTGTCGTCGACACCCGTGTCGATCACGGCGACCGTGACCTTCTTGCTGCCGAGCGTCTTCTCATGGGCCTTGTCCGCCTTGATGGCGGGCAGGTCCCACTGCAGCGGCTGCAACGGGTCCTCGCCCGCGACCGCCCCCGCCGAGGCCGCCTTCGCCTGGGCGGCGGTGAGGGCCTTCGGCGTACCGACATCCTTCGTCGACTGGGCGGGCAGCGGCGCCGTACGGGTCGCACCCGCCGACTGGACGCCCCTGACCTCCCGCATCGTCTTCGCGAACGCGTCGTTCGACGAGTGGACGACGATCACGCCGATCTGGTCGTACGCGTGGACGATCGTGCCGCCGGCCTCGCCGATGGCCTTCTTGACCTTCGACGAATTGCCGTACCCCGGACGGACGTTGACGACGTAACTCAGCGGCGTGCCGGCGGCCCCGGAGACCGCCGCCCTGGCGCCCGGCGTGCTGCCGAGCGCGTCGGCCGAGGTCGCCGACGCGGTGCCGGGCAGGAACGCGAGGGCGGCCGTGACGGCCATCCCCGCGGATACGGCCACGGTGCGGCGGGACCGCGAAGTGCGGTGCGGCGTCATGGAATCTCCGGTTCGCATGGGTGGGCGGAGCGTTGGACGATCACTTCTTGACGGCGTCGAGAGCGTCGACGACGCCGGCGCCGTAGTAGCCGTTGTAGTTCTTGTCGCCCTCGCAGGTGGTGGCCTCGACCCAGTTGCCCGCCGCGTCGTAGACGTGGCTCGGGCAGCCCGGGTTGTCGGCCTGCTTCTTGAGCAGGCGCTGGAGCTCGGCAGGACTCGCCTTCGGGTGTGCGCTCTTGAGCAGCGCGGCGACGCCCGCGACGTGCGGGGTGGCCATCGAGGTGCCCTGCTTGTAGCCGTAGCCGCCGTTCAGGACGGTCGACAGGACGCGGCCGTTGGCGTCCGGCGTGGCCGGGATCTGCCACTTGTCGCCGCCCGGGGCCGCGATGTCCGCGACGCCGTAACCGTAGCTGGAGTAGTACGACTTGACGTTCTTGTCACCCGTCGCGGTGACCGTCATGACGCCCGGCAGTTGGGTCGGGATGTCCAGGCACTCCGACGGGTCGATGATCCGGTCGCCGGGGGTGCTGTCATTGGGGCTGGAGTCGTCGAGGATCTCGTCGGCCGACAGGTCGAAGTTCGAGTTGCCGGCCGCCGCGACATTCAGGGCGCCCTTGCGCTCCGCGTACTTCGTGGCGCGCGTCAGGGCGTCGAGGAGGGCCTTCTGGTCCGGGTCGTCCTTGCAGTTGAACATCCACGGGTCGACGTAATAGCTGTTGTTCGTCACGTCGATGTCGTGCTCGGCGGCCCACACGAAGCCGCAGACGACCGCCTCGGTGAAGAAGAGGCTGGTGCCCGGCTCGCTGACCTTGATGCCCGCGAGCTTCACGCCCGGCGCGACACCGGCGACGCCGAGTCCGTTGCGCGGAGCGGCGATCGTACCGGCGACATGCGTGCCGTGGTCACTGCCGTCGGTGTACGGACGCCACGCGCCCTCCGACGAGTCCGCGACGCCGCCGACGCAGTTGGCCGACTGGGACTTGGAGAAGTTCGGCGCGAGGTCCGGGTGGGTGTCGTCGACACCGGTGTCGATCACGCCGACGGTGACCTTCGAGCTGCCGTCGTCGACCTCGGCGGCCTTGTCGGCGCCGATGGCGCGGATGTCCCACTGGTTGGCCTCCAGCGGCTCCTGACCGGGCGCCGCGGCCGCCTCGGCCTTCGCGGCCCCGGCCGCGGAGAGCTTCTGCGTGGTGCCTTCCTCCGTGATGCCGACCGGAGTGAGCGGGGCGGTGCGGGTCGCGCCCGCCGAAGAGACACCCTTGGCCTTGCGTATCTGCTTGCCGAAGTCCGGGTTCTGCGAGTGGACGACGATGACGCCGATCTGGTCGTACGCCTTCACCACTGTGCCACCGGCCCTGGCGATCGCCCGCTGCACCGAAGCGCTCGTGCCGTGGCCGCCCTTGGTGTTGACCACGTACGACAGCTTGGGACCGGTGGCGTTGGCCGCCGCCGGGGTCTCGGAGCCGTCCAGCGGGGCGGCCGAGGCTGCCGCTCCGGGCAGGAAGCCGAGCGTAGCCGTGAGAGCCAGTCCGACGGGCAGGGCGAGTGCGCGCTGCCGTCTGGATCCCAGATGAGCCATGGGTTCTCCACATCATCCGTGAGAGCCGCCCTTGCGCGGGTGCACATGAGCGGGTACATGACGAGTGAAGCTAGCGCTGATCATGCGTCGGTATCAACGTGTTGGGAAAAGAAATGGCGGATGCCGAACCGAGTCGTGATGCGATCCGTGCCGTTGTCAGGGGGACGAGCACCACCACCCCCCAACCAGTGAGGTCACTTTGTCCACCCCACCCACCGCACCCGCGTCGCGAGGAGATTCCGTGGCAACCGATGCACCACCGCCCCAGGGCGGCACGGGCCTGATCCGAACAGGGCACACGACAGAGGAGTTCGTCGAGGTGCAGGAGAGCGCCGAGTTCGGCGAACTGCGCCGTGCCCACCGCTCCTTCGCCTTCCCCCTGACGGTCGGCTTTATTGCCTGGTACCTGCTGTACGTCCTGCTGTCCAACTACGCGGGCGGCTTCATGGGCACGAAAGTCTTCGGCAACATCAACGTGGCCCTCGTCCTCGGCCTCGCCCAGTTCGCCACCACGTTCCTCATCGCCTGGTTCTACTCGCGTCATGCCGCCACGCAGCTCGACCCGAAGTCCGAGGCCATCAAGTCCCGTCTGGAGAGCGACGCATGAGCCCCGCGCTGACCACGGCGACCACCGTCCAGCTCGCCGCCGCCGGTGACGCGAGTGAGCACCGGCCGCTGATCATCACCCTCTTCGGCCTCTTCGTCGTCGCCACCCTTTTCATCACGGTATGGGCGGGCCGCCAGACCAAGAGCGCCTCCGACTTCTACGCCGGCGGACGCCAGTTCACCGGCTTCCAGAACGGCCTCGCGATCTCCGGCGACTACATGTCCGCCGCGTCGTTCCTCGGCATCGCCGGCGCCATCGCCCTCTTCGGTTACGACGGCTTCCTCTACTCCATCGGCTTCCTGGTCGCCTGGCTGGTCGCGCTGCTCCTCGTCGCCGAACCGCTGCGCAACTCCGGCCGCTACACGATGGGCGACGTACTCGCGTACCGCATGCGCCAGCGCCCCGTGCGCACCGCCGCGGGCACCTCCACCATCGTCGTGTCGATCTTCTACCTGCTCGCGCAGATGGCGGGCGCGGGTGTCCTGGTCTCGCTGCTCCTCGGCATCACCAGCGACGCCGGCAAGATCCTCATCGTCGCCCTCGTCGGCGTCCTGATGATCGTGTACGTCACCATCGGCGGCATGAAGGGGACCACCTGGGTCCAGATGGTGAAGGCCGTCCTGCTCATCGCGGGCACCCTGCTGATCACCTTCCTGATCCTGCTGAAGTTCAACTTCAACCTCTCCGACCTGCTCGGTACGGCGGCCTCCAACAGCGGCAAGGGCTCGGCGTTCCTGGAGCCCGGCCTCAAGTACGGCCTCACCGCCACCTCGAAGCTCGACTTCATCTCGCTCGGCATCGCTCTGGTCCTCGGCACCGCCGGCCTGCCGCACATTCTGATCCGCTTCTACACCGTCCCGACGGCCAAGGCCGCCCGTAAGTCCGTGAACTGGGCGATCGGCATCATCGGCGCCTTCTACCTGATGACCATCGTGCTCGGCTTCGGCGCCGCGGCGCTCCTCAAGCCCGGCGACATCATCGCCTCCAACAAGGCGGGCAACACGGCGGCGCCGCTCGCCGCCCTGGAGATCGGCGGCGGCGCGGACTCGGCGGGCGGCGCGATCCTGCTCGCCGTGATCTCCGCCGTCGCCTTCGCCACCATCCTCGCGGTGGTCGCGGGCCTCACCCTGGCGTCCTCGTCGTCGTTCGCGCACGACATCTACGCCAACGTCATCAGGCGCGGCAAGGCCACCGAGAAGGAAGAGGTACGGGCCGCCCGCTGGGCCACCGTGGCCATCGGCGTCGTCTCCATCGCGCTCGGCGCGATGGCCCGCGACCTGAACGTCGCCGGTCTGGTCGCCCTCGCCTTCGCGGTGGCCGCCTCCGCCAACCTGCCGACGATCCTCTACAGCCTGTTCTGGAAGAAGTTCACGACGCAGGGCGCCCTGTGGTCCATCTACGGCGGTCTGACCGCGTCCGTGGGCCTCGTGCTGTTCTCGCCGGTCGTCTCCGGCAAGCCCACGTCGATGTTCCCGGGTGCCGACTTCGCGTGGTTCCCGCTGGAGAACCCCGGCCTGATCTCGATCCCGCTCGGCTTCCTGCTCGGCTGGGCCGGGTCCGTACTGTCCAAGGACGAGCCGGACAAGGGGAAGTACGCGGAGCTGGAGGTCAAGTCCCTCACGGGCATCGGCGCGCACTGAGCGTACTGACCGCACTTCCCACAGCTGTGCCCCCGTGGCCGCGTCGTAGAGTCGTACGACGCGGCCACACCGCTCCCGTGGTATCGGAGCCCCCGGTGTTGTCAGAGGCGTCGCGTAGGCTCGACAACGTTCGAGAAACACGGATTCCGGATCGGGGAGTGGGTCGAGGATGCTTATCGACACTTATGGCCGAGTAGCCACTGACCTGCGCGTTTCGCTCACCGACCGTTGCAATCTGCGGTGTACGTACTGCATGCCCGAAGAAGGCCTGCAGTGGCTGGCCAAGCCGGATCTGCTCACGGACGACGAGATCGTCCGGCTGATCGGCATCGCCGTGACCGACCTCGGCGTGACCGAGGTGCGTTTCACCGGCGGCGAGCCGCTGCTGCGCCCCGGTCTGGTCGGGATAGTCGAGCGCTGCGCCGCACTCGCGCCGCGCCCCAAGATGTCCCTCACCACCAACGGAATCGGCCTCAAGCGCACCGCCGCCGCGCTCAAGGCGGCCGGCCTCGACCGGGTCAACGTCTCGCTCGACACCCTGCGCCCCGACGTCTTCAAGACCCTCACCCGCCGCGACCGCCACCACGACGTCATCGACGGCATGGCCGCCGCCCGCGACGCGGGCCTGACCCCGGTCAAGGTCAACGCCGTACTGATGCCCGGACTCAACGACGACGAGGCCCCCGACCTCCTCGCCTGGGCCGTCGAGCACGACTACGAGCTGCGCTTCATCGAGCAGATGCCGCTCGACGCCCAGCACGGCTGGAAGCGCGACGGCATGATCACCGCCGGTGACATCCTCGAATCCCTGCGTACGCGCTTCACGCTCGCCGCCGAGGGCGAGGACGAGCGCGGCTCGGCGCCCGCCGAGCGCTGGGTCGTCGACGGCGGCCCGCACCGCGTCGGCGTCATCGCCTCCGTCACGCGCCCGTTCTGCCGGGCCTGCGACCGGACCAGGCTGACCGCCGACGGTCAGGTACGGACGTGCCTGTTCGCCCGTGAGGAGTCGGACCTGCGCGGGGCCCTGCGCTCCGGCGCCCCGGACGAGGAGATCGCCCGGCTCTGGAAGCTGGCGATGTGGGGCAAGAAGGCGGGTTCCGGCCTCGACGACCCGTCCTTCCTGCAGCCCGACCGTCCGATGTCAGCCATCGGAGGCTGACCGGGCCTCCCCCTTCTCCCACTCCTCCAGCGACACCACATCCTTCAGGAAGCCGCGTACGCCGAGGAACTGGGAGAGGTGCTCGCGGTGCTCGTCGCAGGCCAGCCACGTCTTGCGGCGCTCCGGAGTGTGGAGCTTGGGGTTGTTCCAGGCGAGAACCCACACAGCGGCGGAGCGGCAGCCCTTGGCGGAGCAGACGGTGGCGCCGGCGTCGGCCGAACCGGGGAAAAGAAGGGAATCAGGGGAGTTCACGCACTCAACCCTAGGCCAAACCGCCGCTGACAAAGGCGACGCCGAGCAGCCACGGGGGGAGCTGCCCGGCGTCGGTCCGTCGCTCCGACGGGGGATGCGGAGCGCCTACGAAGTATGTCACGCGACACGGGGTGCGGTGCACCGGAACGTCATGATTGATCTGAGCTTTTCTTGAGCTTTGCAGACCAGAGGATCAACTCCGCTCGTGCGGCTGTTCCTCACGGCTGGGTCCGGACTCTTCCGGTGCGGGTTCCTCCGCAGTGGGCGGGGGTGCGCTTTCCAGGGCCGGCCGGACGGGTGTCGGAATGTGGGCCGAGGGCAGGGAGGAGGCATTCTCCCGGCCGCCGTTGGCGATGACCACGGCGATGTACGGGAGGAGAAGCCCCAGCGCAAGGGCCACGATCGCGACGTGCCGCTCCACATTCCACAGGACCGCGGCGAGGATCACGGCGACGGTCCGTACCGACATCGAGATCACGTACCGGCGCTGCCGGCCGCGCACGTCATCGGCCAGCGCGGGCCGGGCCCCGGTGATCCGGAAGACCTCGGTGTCCTTCTTCTTCCGCATCACGACGCACCACCCGTTTCGTGCCGGACGCTCCCTGACCGGACGCCTTCCACGGTACGCCGCCGCTCCGCCGCCTTCGAGAGCGGGGCGTCCCTCACCCGGGCCTTCGACCACCGCCGCACCACGTATGGCGGTGTCCGGCATGCGCCGTATGCGGGACCGTCCGAGACTGGGCCCACATGCGCACACCGCGCCGATGAGGAGGCGACATGAGCTGGTTGTGGGCAATCATCGTGGGTCTGGTCCTCGGTCTGATCGCCAAAGCGATCATCCCGGGCAAGCAGCAGATCCCGCTGTGGCTGACGGTGATCTTCGGCATCCTCGGCAGCATCGTCGGCAACTCTGTCGCCGCGGGGATCGGCGTCGAGGACACCAAGGGAATCGACTGGATCCGGCATCTGCTCCAGCTGATCGGTGCCGTAGTGATCGTCGGACTGGGCGACATGCTCTATGCCTCGATGAAGGGCAAGAAACGCCGGGCCTGAGTGTCGCGCGGCCGCATACACGCGGCCGCATACACGCGAACATGCGGGCTGCGTGAACAGGTGGCCTACGCGAAGAAGCGGCGGGAGCGTGGAATCCCACGCTCCCGCCGCTTCGCGCCGTACGACCGGCTCAGCCGGCCGCGACCTCGATCGCCGCCAGGTTCTTCTTGCCCCGCCGCAGCACCAGCCAGCGGCCGTGCAACAGGTCCTCGGACGCTGGTACGGCGTCCTCGTCGGCGACCTTCACGTTGTTCACGTAGGCCCCGCCCTCCTTGACCGTACGGCGGGCGGCCGACTTGCTCGGCGCCAGGCCGACCTCCACGAACAGGTCAACGACGGACCCGAGCTCCGCGACCCTGGCGTGCGGCAGCTCGGACAGCGACGCGGCCAGCGTGGCCTCGTCGAGACCGGCGAGCTCGCCCTGCCCGAACAGCGCCTTCGACGCCGCGACAACCGCCGCGCACTGCTCGGCGCCGTGCACCAGCGTCGTCAGCTCCTCGGCCAGCGCGCGCTGGGCGGCGCGGGCCTGGGGCCGCTCGGCGGTGAGCTGCTCCAGCTCCTCCAGCTCCGTGCGGCTCTTGAAGCTGAGGATGCGCATGTACGGCGAGATGTCCCGGTCGTCCACGTTCAGCCAGAACTGGTAGAACGCGTACGGCGTGGTCATCTCCGGGTCGAGCCAGACGGCGCCGCTCTCGGACTTGCCGAACTTGGTCCCGTCCGCCTTGACCATCAGCGGCGTGGCCAGCGCGTGCACGTTCGCGTGCGGCTCCAGGCGGTGGATCAGGTCGAGACCCGCCGTGAGGTTGCCCCACTGGTCGCTGCCGCCCTGCTGGAGCGTGCAGCCGTAGCGCCGGTAGAGCTCCAGGAAGTCCATGCCCTGGAGCAGCTGGTAGCTGAACTCGGTGTAGCTGATGCCCTGGTCGGACTCCAGCCGCCGGGCGACCGAGTCTTTCGCGAGCATCTTGCTGACCCGGAAGTGCTTACCGATGTCCCGCAGGAACTCGATCGCGGAAAGCCCCGCGGTCCAGTCGAGGTTGTTGACCATGGTGGCCGCGTTCGGGCCCTCGAAGGACAGGAACGGCTCGATCTGGGCACGCAGCCGCGCCACCCAGTTCGCGATCGTCTCGGGGTCGTTCAGGGTGCGCTCGGCGGTCGGCCGCGGGTCACCGATCTGGCCGGTCGCCCCGCCCACCAGGGCGATCGGGCGGTGCCCGGCCTGCTGGAGCCTGCGGACGGTGAGGACCTGTACGAGGTGTCCCACGTGCAGGCTGGCCGCCGTCGGGTCGAAGCCGCAATAGAACGTGACCGGACCGTCCGCGAGCGCCTTGCGCAGTGCGTCCTCGTCAGTGGACTGGGCGAACAGCCCGCGCCACTTCAGCTCGTCGACGATGTCCGTCACGGTCTTGACTCTCCTTGAACGGTGCTTGACTCGGTCATGACGCTGTGGATTCTCCACGCTGTGGATTACTCCCGGCCAGTCTATGGGCGTCACACGCCCTGACTGACCGAGCTCATGTTGAAGTCCGGGATGCGCAGTGCCGGCATCGCGGCCCGGGTGAACCAGTCGCCCCACTCGCGCGGCAGCGTTTTCTCGGTACGTCCGGCCTCGACGGCCCGCGACAGCAGGTTCACCGGCGACTCGTTGAACCGGAAGTTGTTCACCTCGCCGACCACCTCGCCGTTCTCCACGAGATAGACGCCGTCCCGGGTCAGCCCGGTCAGCAGCAGCGTCGCCGGGTCGACCTCGCGGATGTACCAGAGGCAGGTCAGCAGCAGCCCGCGCCCGGTCGAGGCGACCATCTCCTCCAGCGAACGCTCCCCGCCGCCGTCCAGGATCAGGTTGCCGATCGCCGGGGCCACCGGCAGCCCGGTCAGCCCCGCGCTGTGCCGCGTCGCGACCAGGTGCTCCAGCCGACCCTCCCGCACCCAGTCGGTCGGGGCCAGCGGCAGCCCGTTGTCGAAGACCGAGGAGTCGTCGCCCGAGGAGTGCGCGACGACGAAGGGCGCCGACTCCAGGCCGGGCTCGTTCGGGTCGCTGCGCAGCGTCAGGGGCAGCTCGGACAACGTCTGGCCGACCCGCGTCCCCCCGCCCGGCCTGCTGAACACCGTGCGCCCCTCTGCCGCGTCCCTGGCCGCCGACGACCACAGCTGGTAGATCAGCAGGTCCGCGACGGCGGTGGGCGGCAGCAGCGTCTCGTACCGCCCGGCCGGGAGGTCGATCCGGCGCTCGGCCCAGCCCAGGCGCTTGGCCAGCTCCGCGTCGACGGCCGCCGGGTCGACGTCCTTGAAGTCCCGGGTCGAGTACCCGGCCCAGGCCGAGCGGCTGCGGTCCGGCGACTTGGCGTTGATCTCCAGCGTGCCGTTGGGCTGGTCGTGACGCAGGCGCAGGCCCGTCGACGTACCGAGATACGTGGACGTCATCTCGTGGTTCGCGAAGCCGTACAGCTCACGGCCGCCGGCCCGGGCGCGGGCGAAGGCCTCGCCGAGCGCGGGCGCGAAGTCGGTGAAGACACTGGACGAGGTCTCGGCGGGCGCGTCCGTGAAGTCCGGGGACGCGGGCACCCCGGTGACCAGCGGCTGGGCGTCCTCCGCCGGCCCGGCGCCGCGCGCCGCCGCTTCGGCGGCCCGTACGAGCGGCTCCAGCTCGTCCGGGGTGACAGCGGATCGTGACACGACCCCCGACGCGGTCCCCTCGGCCCCGTCGACGGTGGCGATGACGGTGAGGGTGCGTCCGCGCGTGACCCCGTTCGTGGTGAGCGCGTTGCCCGCCCAGCGCAGATTGGCGGAGGAGTTCTCGTCGGCGATGACCACACAGCCGTCGGCCGTGGACAGCTCCAGAGCCCGCTCGACGATCTCGTACGGCTTGGCTGTGCGGCTCATCGGCCCGCCTCCTGCGTCGTATTAAGGATGTTGACACCGCGGAACAGCGCCGAAGGACACCCGTGGGAGACGGACGCGACCTGGCCCGGCTGGGCCTTGCCGCAGTTGAAGGCCCCGCCCAGCACGTACGTCTGCGGGCCGCCGACCGCGGTCATCGAGCCCCAGAAATCGGTGGTCGTCGCCTGGTACGCGACATCGCGCAACTGGCCCGCCAGCCGGCCGTTCTCGATGCGGAAGAAGCGCTGCCCGGTGAACTGGAAGTTGTAGCGCTGCATGTCGATCGACCACGACCGGTCACCGACGACATAGATCCCGCGCTCGACGCCGCCGATCAGATCCTCGGTCGACAGGCCGCCCGGATCCGGCTGGAGCGACACATTCGCCATGCGCTGCACCGGCACGTGCGCGGGGGAGTCGGCGTAGGCGCAGCCGTTCGACCGGCCGAGACCCGTCAGCTTCGCGATGCGCCGGTCCAGCTGGTAGCCGGTGAGCGTCCCGTCCTTGATCAGGTCCCAGGACTGCGCCTCGACGCCCTCGTCGTCGTAACCCACCGTGGCGAGCCCGTGCTCGGCGGTCCTGTCACCCGTCACATTCATGATCGGCGACCCGTACGCCAGCTTCCCCAGCTGGTCGAAGGTGGCGAAGGAAGTCCCGGCGTACGCCGCCTCGTAACCCAGCGCCCGGTCCAGCTCCGTCGCGTGCCCGATCGACTCATGGATGGTCAGCCACAGATTGGACGGATCCACCACCAGGTCGTACGTCCCCGCCTCCACACTCGGCGCGCGCATCTTCTCGGCGAGCAGCGAGGGCATCGTCTCCAGCTCACCCTCCCAGTCCCAGCCGGTCCCCAGCAGGTACTCCCAGCCCCGCCCGACCGGCGGCGCGATCGTCCGCATCGAGTCGAACTCGCCGGTCGTCGCGTCCACCGCGACCGCGGTGAGCTGCGGATGCAGCCGCACCCGCTGCTGGGTGGTGACGGTGCCCGCCGTGTCCGCGTAGAACTTGTTCTCCTGCACGGTCAGCAGCGAGGCGTCCACATGCGCCACGCCGTCGGCCGCCAGCAGCCGCGCGCTCCAGTCGGCGAGCAGCCCCGACTTCTCCTCGTCCGCCACGTCGAACGGATTGATGTCGTACGACGAGATCCACGTCCGGTCCGCGTGCACCGGCTCGTCGGCCAGCTCCACCCGCTCGTCGGACCCGGCCGCCTTGATCACCTTCGCCGACAGCTTCGCCATCGCCACCGCCTGGCCCGCGACCCGCGCGGCGGCGTCCATGCTCAGGTCCACACCGGACGCGAACCCCCAGCTGCCGCCGTGCACCACCCGTACCGCATACCCGAGGTCCGTGGTGTCGGAGGAACCCGACGGTTTTGCGTCACGCAGGCGCCAGGACGCGCTGCGCACTCGCTCGAAGCGGAAATCGGCATGGTCGGCTCCCAGCGCGCGGGCACGCGCGAGCGCCGCGTCGGCGAGCGCGCGCAGCGGCAGGGCTGTGAACGCTTCGTCGATGGAATGAGGCACGGATGACTCCTGTCGTCGGGACCGGTCCCCCAGATCATGTCGCGCCGACGGGTCCCTTGCCCACCACTTTCTGTAGGGACCCGACAGCGACTTCTCCGTGGCACTGTCAGGGCCCGATTCTCTGTACGTGGTCCGGTACCGATAGTTTCGATCAGTACCAGACCGCTATCGAAAGGGTGATCCGTTGAGCCGCTCGGTTCTCGTCACCGGAGGAAACCGGGGCATCGGCCTCGCCATCGCCCGCGCTTTCGCCGACGCCGGCGACAAGGTCGCTTTCACGTACCGTTCCGGCGAACCGCCGGCCGCCCTCACCGAACTCGGCTGCCTCGCCGTCAAGTGCGACATCACCGACAGCGAGCAGGTGGAGCAGGCCTACAAGGAGATCGAGGAGAAGCACGGTCCCGTGGAGGTGCTGGTGGCCAACGCCGGCGTCACCAAGGACCAGCTCCTCATGCGCATGTCCGAGGAGGACTTCACGTCCGTACTCGACACCAACCTCACCGGTACCTTCCGGGTGGTCAAGCGTGCCAACCGCGGCATGCTGCGCGCCAGGAAGGGGAGGGTCGTACTGATCTCCTCGGTCGTCGGGCTCCTCGGCTCGGCGGGGCAGGCGAACTACGCCGCCTCGAAGGCCGGTCTGGTCGGCTTCGCGCGCTCCCTCGCCCGTGAGCTGGGCTCGCGCAACCTCACCTTCAACGTCGTCGCGCCCGGGTTTGTCGAGACCGACATGACCGGGGCGCTCACGGACGAGCAGCGCGAGGGCATCGTCGCCCAGGTGCCGCTCGGCCGTTACGCACAGCCGGAGGAGATCGCCGCCACCGTGCGCTTCCTCGCCTCCGACGACGCGTCGTACATCACTGGAGCCGTCATCCCGGTTGACGGCGGATTGGGCATGGGGCACTGATCACATGAGTGGAATTCTCGACGGCAAGCGCATCCTCATCACGGGTGTGCTGATGGAGTCCTCCATCGCCTTCCACACCGCCAAGATGGCCCAGGAGCAGGGTGCCGAAGTCATCCTGACCGCCTTCCCCCGCCCCACGCTGACCGAGCGCATCGCGAAGAGGCTGCCGAAGCCGGCGAAGGTCATCGAGCTGGACGTCACGAACACCGAGCACCTGGACCGGCTCGAAGGCCTGGTCCGTGAGGAGCTCGGCGGCCTCGACGGCGTCGTCCACTCCATCGGCTTCGCGCCGCAGGACGCGCTCGGCGGCAACTTCCTCAACACGCCCTTCGAGTCCGTCGCCACCGCGATGCACGTCTCGGCGTTCTCGCTGAAGTCGCTCACCATGGCCTGCCGCCCGCTGATGGGCAGCGGCAGCTCGGTCGTCGGCCTCACCTTCGACGCCCAGTTCGCCTGGCCGCAGTACGACTGGATGGGCCCGGCCAAGGCCGCGCTGGAGGCCACCTCCCGCTACCTCGCCCGTGACCTGGGCCCGGACAACATCCGGTGCAACCTGATCTCCGCCGGACCGCTCGGCTCCATGGCCGCCAAGTCCATCCCCGGCTTCTCGGAGCTGGCGAGCGTCTGGGACGACCGCTCCCCGCTGAAGTGGGACATGTCCGACCCGGAGCCGGCCGGCCGCGGCGTCGTCGCGCTGCTCTCCGACTGGTTCCCGATGACGACCGGCGAGATCATCCACGTCGACGGCGGCCTGCACGCCATCGGCGCGTAACGCCGCACCGCTCCTGGGAAGCCGCGCGACCGTCCGGCGGACGGTCGCGCGGCTTCCGTGCGTTCCGGGCACGGCCCGTGGTGACCCTCCGTGCGCGGTCCGCTCCCGAGTCGAAAAGACCGGCGACTGCCCGCAGACTGAGGAAACCGGGACATACCCGGCGCTCTGTGGGGAGGAGGTGGCGCATGTGCGCCCGTCGAACCGTCGAGCGGCAGCCGCCCTGCTGGCCGTGGCCGCCGTGGCCGGACTGGCCGCCCCAGCCGTCGCCGAGCGCGCGGCGGATGCCGGACGGAAGCCCGCAGCGAAGAAGGTCGCGCTTTTCGGCTCCACCTGCCGCACGGCCATCGACGGCTCGCGCGTCGTCGCGTACTGCCACAACCCCTACCCCGAGTCCGACCTGGTGCGGCTGCACGCCGAGTGCGACCGCTGGTGGGACATCGACGCGGACGGCTCGCCCGTCGAGGTCGGCCCCGCGCAGACCGTGCGGCTGACAGACCGCTGCTGGAAGGAAGTCCGCTCGGCCTGGGTCAGCCACCACCGGATGTAGCGACCGTACGGCGGCCTCCTACACCCGGTCCCCGAGGCACTTGAGCGAGTAACCCGCCGCCTCCGTGGCCGCCGTCTCCGCGTCCCGCGCGCGGATCGCCTCGATCAGCCGCCCGTGGTCCATGTGGTCCTCCGGGCGCAGCTCCTGCCCCACGTCGTCGCGCAGCCAGTCGCGCAACAGGTCGCCGAGGTCGGCGTACAGCCCGATGAGCACGTCGTTGTGCGAGGCGGCGACGACGGCCAGGTGCAGCGTCGCGTCCGCGCGGACGAACAGCTCTGCGTCGCCCGAGGCCCACGCCTCCTCGCGCCGCGCGAGCACCGCGTCGAGCTGCCGCACATCACGCTCCGTACGCCGCTCCGCCGCCAGCCGGGCCGCCGACGACTCCAGGGTCGAGCGCAGCTCCGCGATATGGCGCGGGTCGGCGTCCGCGAACCGGCGGTGCATGACGCCGGCCAGCTCACTGGTGGCGATGACGTACGTACCGGACCCCTGCCGGATGTCCAGCAGCCCGTTGTGCGCCAGCGCACGCACCGCCTCCCGGACGGTGTTGCGGGCCACGCCCAGCTGCTCGACCAGCTCGGGCTCGGTCGGAATGCGTGACCCCACCGGCCACTCGCCCGAGGTGATCTGGTTGCGCAGCTCGGTGATCACCTGGTCGGAGAGTGCCGAACGCCGGGGTGAGGTCAGCGCCATGGTGTTCGTGCTCCTGGTTCGGGATGGGAGGACCAATTGGACAACCAATCATCCCATGATTCTATGATGGTCACCATGTCCCGAGACGAGACCCGAACCCTGAACCCCGCCCCAGCAGCCTCCGTACGCCAGGAGCAGCCGCAGCCGCGGTCGGCCTGGGGCACCCGGCTCGTGATCCTCGGACTCGTTCTCGCCGCGCTCAACCTCCGCCCGGCCATCACCAGCCTCGGCCCGCTCCTCGAAGAGGTCCGTACCGGACTCGGCATGAGCGGCAGCGTCGCCGGCCTCCTGACGTCCGTGCCGCCGCTCTGTTTCGCGGTCTTCGGCCTCACCGCCCCGCGGCTGGCCCGCCGCTTCGGCCCCGGCGCGATCGTCTGCGCGGGCATGGCGGCCATCGCGGCCGGCCTGTTCATCCGCTCCTACCTCGGCGGTACGGCGGGATTCCTGGCCGCCAGCGCGCTCGCCCTCATGGGCATCGCGGTGAGCAACATCCTCATGCCCGTCATCGTCAAGCGCTGGTTCCCCGACCGCGTCGGCCAGATGACCGGGCTCTACTCGATGGCCCTCGCGCTCGGCACCGCGCTCGCCGCGGCCGCCACCGTCCCCATGACCCGTGCGCTGGGCGGCAGTTGGCAGACCGGCCTCGCCGTGTGGGGCACTCTGGCCGCCGTCGCCGTACTGCCCTGGCTCGTCCTCACCACCCACTCCAGCACCCGGGCGCCGAAGACCCGCACCACCGCCCAGGAGCAGGGCGGCGCCCCCGCCCCCGCCCCCGCCCCCGCCCTGAGTATCACCCGCAGCCGTACGGCGTGGGCGCTCGCCTGTTACTTCGGCCTCCAGGCCACCGCGGCGTACATCACCATGGGCTGGATGCCGCAGATCTTCCGCGACGCGGGAGTCTCCGCGGGCACGGCCGGTGTGCTGCTCGCCGTGACCATGGCCATGGGCATACCGCTCGCGTTCGTCATCCCGCGCGTCGCCTCCCGCATGCGCAACCAGGGCCCGATCGTCGTCGCCCTCGGCCTTTGCGGTCTCATGGGTTACGCCGGCCTCTACCTCGCCCCGGCCGCCGGGGCCTGGGCGTGGGCCCTGCTGCTCGGCGTCTCCAACTGTGCCTTCCCGCTCGCCCTCACCATGATCGGCATGCGGGCGAAGAGCGGCGCGGGCGTCGTACGCCTCTCCGCCTTCGCACAGAGCACCGGCTACCTCATCTCGATCCCCGGGCCGCTGCTGGTCGGCGTGCTCTACCAGCACAGCGGCAGCTGGGGCCTGCCGATCGGCCTCATGGCGGGCCTGATGGTGCCGCAGCTGGTGGTCGGCGTGCTTGCCGGACGCAACCGCACGATCGAGGACGAGCTCGGCTGACCCGGCCGCGGCCGGGCGTACAAAGGGTGCGAGACTGGCCGTATGCCTGTACTCGACCCCAATCCCCAGAACGGCCAGAAGAAGCTGCTGCTCGTGCTCGGCGCGATGCTCGGCATCACGGTGATCATCGCGATCATCGCCTCGCTGGCCTCGCCGTAAGCCCCGATGCTCCGGCACTCCGATGGTGGGGCTGTCCCACCATCCCCTAGGGGGCCAGGGTCAGGGTGAAGTGGGTGGGTCACCGGATGGGTTCCCGCGCGCGCACTCCGTAGGTTCGGCGTACATCAGCCGAACAGTGAAAACGGAGGCGGTCATGGCGGCCCGCGCACACCCCAGGACCAACTCCACGGCCTCCGGCATCGACACCCGGCTCCCGTGGTGGGCCCTCGCCCTCCCCGCCCTCGCCTTCGCTGTCCTGCTGCTGCTGATCGCCGGGCCGGGCGAGGCGCACGCGGCGCCCGGCGACCCGGCCCTCGCGCACTTCGTGGAGCGCATCCAGCAGACCCTGTCCCACTAGCCGTGGCAACCCGTTCACCCGTGCTGGGGCAGCCCGCCAACACCCTGCGCCCCGTGGCGGGATTCGTGCGAAGCTGGGATGCATGAGCGTCGATACACCCCGCAGGATCGTCCTACTCCGGCATGCGAAGGCCGACTGGCCGCAGGTGTCCGACCACGATCGGCCGCTCGCCGACCGCGGCCGCAAGGACGCCCCGGTCGCAGGCCACCGGCTGGCGGACACGGGCATCACCTTCGACCTGGCTCTGTGCTCGACCGCGACCAGGACCCGTGAGACCTGGAAGCTGGCCGTACAGGAAATGCCGCGGCGTCCCAAGACCGTCTACGAGGAGCGGCTGTACGAGGCCACCCTCGGCGACGTTCTCGCGCTCCTGAACGAGACTCCGGACGAGGTGAACGACCTCCTCGTCATCGGACACAACCCCAGCATGCACGCGGCCGCCGACGCGCTCGCGGGCAGCGGCGAGGCCGACGCGATGGCCCGCATGACCAAGAGCGGCTTCCCGACCGCGTCGTTCGCGATCGTCGGCTTCACCGGCTCCTGGAAGTCCGTGGAACACGGCGTGGGCAAGCTGCTGGACTACTGGGCCCCGCACGACTGAGGCCGTCTCCCTTTTCCGGTACGTGAGCACGAAGGCCCCGGCGCGCATCCGCACCGGGGCCTCAACAAGCTCACTCACTCATGCACGCACGCACGCGTTCACTCGGCCAGGCCGTCGGCGGCCTCCACCTCTTCACGGGTGACGCCGAGCAGGTACAGCACGGTGTCCAGGAAGGGCACATTCACGGCGGTGTCGGCGGCCTCGCGCACGACGGGCTTGGCGTTGAAGGCGACGCCGAGGCCCGCCGCGTTCAGCATGTCGAGATCGTTCGCGCCGTCGCCGACCGCGACGGTCTGGGCCAGCGGTACGCCCGCCTCGGCGGCGAAGCGGCGCAGCAGCCGGGCCTTGCCCGCACGGTCCACGATCTCACCGACGACACGGCCGGTGAGCTTTCCGTCGACGATCTCCAGCGTGTTGGCGGACGCGAAGTCCAGCCCGAGCCGCTCCTTCAGGTCATCGGTGACCTGGGTGAACCCACCCGATACGACGCCCACTTGGTACCCGAGCCGCTTGAGCGTACGGATCAGGGTGCGAGCGCCGGGGGTGAGCCGTACTTCCTGCCGCACCTTGTCCACGACATCGGCGTCGAGCCCGGCGAGCAGCGCCACGCGCGCGTGCAGCGACTGCTCGAAGTCCAGCTCGCCGCGCATCGCCTGGGCGGTCACCTCGGCGACCTTGTCCTCGCAGCCCGCGTGCGCCGCGAACAGCTCGATGACCTCGTCCTGGATGAGCGTGGAATCCACGTCCATCACGACAAGGCGCTGGGCGCGGCGGTGCAGCCCCGCCGACACCACGGCCACATCGATGCCGAGCTCGGCGGCCTCCAGTGCGAGGGCGGTGCGCAGGGGCTCGGTCTCCGTACCGGACACCGCGAACTCCACTGCGGTGACCGGGTACTTGGCGAGCCGGAAAATACGGTCGATGTTGCCGCCGGTACCGGTGATCGTGGCCGCTATGGCGGCGGTCGACTCCGCGGTGAGCGGGTGCCCGAGCACGGTGACATGCGAACGCCCGCTTCCGCGCGGCCGGTTGTCGCCCGTACCGGAGATGATCTCGGCCTGGAGCCTGAGCGAGTCGGCCCAGCTGTGCACGGTGGCACGCAGCTCACCGGAGGTGCTCACGGCCGGCTCGGTGACGAGGGCGCACAGGACGATGCGGCCACGGGTGACGACCTGCTCGATGTCGACCACATCGACGTCGTAGGCGGCAAGCGTGTCGAAGAGCCCGGCGGTGATTCCGGGACGGTCCTTCCCGAAGATCTTGACGAGAAGGGTCGGGGCAGCGTCAGTGGACTGGCTGGGCAGACTGGGCTGAGATGCGCTCATGATGCCTCTACCGTATCGGGCCCCTCCACCACCCTCACCTCCCGTCCCGAGGACCGGACACCGCCCCCCGCCCCCGCCACAACCAGACCCCGCTGCGCGCCCCAGCCCCTGGCCTGCGCCCCGGCCCCGGCCCGGGGGCGCCCGGCACACCCGTCCCGTCCGGTCCGTGCGCCCGACCGGTACGGCGGAGGCGTCCGGCGCATCCAGCCCGTCCGGCGTTTGAGGACCGGGGTCCGGGGTGGAGCCACTCACGCGGCGGAGGCGCGCGGTACACAGCGGGAGGGGGTGGGTACGGGGACAGTCCCGCAGGGCCCGGTCAGCGCCCCCGTCCCGGTGGCCCCGGCGGCGGCGGGCCCTCCTCCGGAGGAGGTGGAGGCACCGGCCGGGGCCGCCGGGACGGGGGCGGAAGCAGCGGTCGGGGCCGTCGGGGCGGGGGCGGGACCATCGGCCCCACCACAGTCGGCGCCCCATGTACATCCTCCGGCGCCCGCAGGTAAGGATTCGTCTCCCGGTGCGGAGGCCGATACCCGGGGGAGGGCCGGTACGGACCCGGCACGTACGCCGGGTCCGGGTACGTCCGCCCACCCGCACCAGCGCCACCCGCACCACCACCATCCGCCCCGCGCCCCGAAGCCATCGCAGCCACCCGGCCCCCCGCCGCCCCCGTCCCACACGCCAGCAGCGCCCCCACGCCTCCCGCGCCCACCCCCCACACCGCACCCAGCAGCAGCGCCATCCCCATGCTTCCGTGCAGCTCGATCCCCGCGCCGAACGCGTCGATCCCCAGCACCGACAGTGACGCGTCGGCGGATACGCCCGTCAGCCACACCAGCAGCGGCAGCGCGACCCCCGCCGCCACCCCCAGCCGCACCGCGCACCGCCCAGCGAACCCCGCCACCGACAGCTCGCCCCCGCCCCGCGGCGTACGCGCCGCCGTGAGCGCACCGGCGTACAGCATCATCAGCGCGGCCGCGACACCCAGCAGCCACACCCGCCCGTCCAGCTCCGCTAGCCGCCCCAGCGTCACCGGCTCGTCGGCGTTCACCCGCAGCAGCTCGTCCAGCGGGTCCGGCAGCAGCTTCGCCATCTCGCCCGTCGCCTCGCCGCTCCACGGCACGAACAGCCCGAGCGGGATCCCGAGCCACACCCCGTTGGGCGCCCCGAGCAGCGCCGCCCCCACGATCCGCTTCGGGTTCTCGTCGCCGGCCGCCGCGTACGCCGCTGCGGTGAGCCCCGCGAGAACCGCGACCACGAGCACCGTGACCACAGCGGACACGGCCGGCCGTACGACCCGGTGCACCGCGTCCCACCCACGCGGCAGCGGCGTACGACGCGAGGCGAGCAGCGCGACGACGAGCACCCCGAGCACCCAGCAGGACGCACCCACCAGCGTCTCGCCGGTATTGACGGTGAAGCCGACCGACGCCTTCGCGTCCGCGAGGCCGGCCAGCCGGTCGGGCAGCAGCCCGCCGATGTCCCCGAGTCCGAGCCCGTCGGGCAGTAACTCGTCGACTTCCCGGGGCACATCCTTCCTCGGCACCTTGTCGAGTTCGAACGCGTCGCCGTCGATCGTGATGACGTCGTGCCCCGCCCGGGCGAGCCCGCCCATCGTGGCGACGAACAGCACGGCCACCGCCCCCGCCCTGGCGGCCAGTTCACTCACGGAAATCAATTTCCCCACACCGCGCAGGGACCTCAGGAAGAAGAACGAAAGAAGGAAAGCGCCCGCCAGCCCCACCCCGAGTGGCGCGATGTCGACGGCGGTCGTCGCCTCCGCACCGTCGAGGCCGAACGCCGAGACATCGCCGGACGGGCTGACCGAACCACCCGCCCCCAGCACCACTACAGCCGCCGTCATCGGCCCGAGCGACCCCGCCGAATCCGCGCCCAGCAGATGGAGCCCGAGGGCCGCGACACCGGCCATGCCCACCAACGCCCAGCTCACCGCGGCAACAGCGGCAAGCAGCACATCGCCCCACCGCACGCCGCTCCGGCCGCTCGCACTCATCAGGGCCCCCCGATCCGTGCTGAACTGTCCTATGTTGTTCTATTCGCGCATGATCCGTACGTACTCATGCGTGCTTACCACTCTCCGGAGGTATTTCTCCCACGTCAACGGGGGCAGCCGTGCGCGGTCTTCACAGGGCTCGACTTTCTAATTCGGGACCGGGCCTGAAATAGTTCCTCCCGATGTTCAGCATCCCTAGACTCCCTGCGACGGGGGTAACTCGGGGGACAACTAGTGGGGCGCGGAGTGCCGGAACTCGTACTGGAATTGAATGGAAGGACCTGGACGCTCGATCCGTCCAGGTCGTACACCCTCGGACGTGATCCGCAGGGCGATGTGGTGATCGACGACGCCAGGGTCTCGTGGCGGCATGCCACCGTCAGCTGGGGCGGCCGCAGTTGGGTCATCGAGGACCACGGCAGCACCAACGGCACGTACGTACAGGGCCAGCGGATCCACCAGATGGAGATCGGCCCCGGCTCCGCCGTGCACCTCGGCAACGCCACCGACGGCCCGCGGCTCAACCTGTCCGGCGCGGGTGTGCCCAGCGGGCAGGGCGCCATGGCCCAGCAACAGGCACCTCAGCAGCAGGCGGCGCCCCAGCAGGCACCTCAGCAGCAGGGCGCTCCCGGCTGGGCAGCCCAGGCACCGCACCAGCCGCACCAGCCCCATCCACAGGACGCGGCGCAGAATCAGCACAACCAGCAGCAGCCCCAGCAGGCATGGCAGCAAGCGCCCCAGGCGCAAGTGCCGCACCAGCAGGGCGGCCCGGCCGGCGGTGTCGCGGGGGCTCCGCCGGTGTACGGTGACCGCAGCCCGACGACGTTCCACCAGGTCTCCATGGGCCGCGTGATGCGGATCGGCCGTGCCCTGGAGAACGAACTGGTCGTCTCCGACCTCCAGGTCTCCCGACTGCACGCCGAGTTCACCGCGACGCCCGACGGCCGGTTCCAGATCCGCGACCTCGGCAGCCACAACGGCACGTACGTCAACGGCCAGCCGATCCCCAAGTCCGGCACCGTGCTGCTCGGCCCCAGCGACATCGTCGGCGTCGGCCACTCGACGTTCCGCCTCGTCGGGGACCGCCTCGAGGAGTTCGTCGACACCGGCGAGGTCTCCTTCTCCGCCCGCCACCTCACGGTGACGGTCGACGGCGGCAAGCAGATCCTCAAGGACGTCTCCTTCGGCGTACCGGAGAAGTCGCTCATCGCCGTCATCGGCCCCTCGGGCTCCGGCAAGTCCACCCTGCTCAAGGCGCTCACCGGCTACCGGCCCGCCAACCAGGGCGACGTCCTCTACGACAACCGCAACCTCTACAAGCAGTTCGCCGAACTCCGCCAGCGCATCGGCCTGGTCCCGCAGGACGACATCCTGCACAAGGAACTGACCGTCAAGAAGGCCCTCAAGTACGCCGCCAAGCTCCGCTTCCCCGCGGACACCACGGAGGCCGAGCGCGAACAGCGCATCAACGAGGTCCTCGGCGAGCTCAAGCTGGACATCCACAAGGAGAAGAAGGTCACCTCCCTCTCCGGTGGCCAGCGCAAGCGCGTCTCCGTGGCCCTGGAGCTCCTGACCAAGCCGTCGCTCATCTTCCTCGACGAGCCGACGTCCGGTCTCGACCCGGGCATGGACCGCGACGTCATGCAGCTGCTGCGCGGCCTCGCCGACGACGGCCGTACGGTCCTCGTCGTCACCCACTCCGTGGCCGAGCTCGCGATCTGCGACAAGCTCCTCGTCATGGCGCCCGGCGGGTCCGTCGCCTACTTCGGTCCGCCGGAGGAAGCACTGAACTTCTTCGGCTACAGCACCTGGGCCGACGTCTTCTCCGCCTTCGAGAACTACCGCGACTATGACTGGGCGGGCCGCTGGCGCGGCTCCCAGCACTACCAGATGTACGCCGCGGACATCGACGCCGTCGCCGCGCAGCCCGTACACATGCCGCCGGCGCAGCAGATGCGCCCGCCCAAGCCGCAGAGCTGGGGCTCACAGCTGTGGACCCTGATCCGCCGCTATGTGTCGGTGATCGTGTCCGACAAGGGCTTCATCGGCCTCATGCTGATCCTCCCGGCGGTCCTGGGCATCGTCAGCACCGTGATCCCGGCGGACAGCGGTCTGGGCTTCGGTCCGGAGAGGAACAGACTGATCAACAAGGACGCCGGCACGATCCTGCTGATCCTCGCGGTCGGCGCGTGCTTCTCCGGCGCCGCCAACTCCGTCCGTGAACTGATCAAGGAACGGGTCATCTACGAGCGCGAGAGGGCCACCGGCCTGTCCCGCTCGGCGTACCTCATGTCCAAGGTCATCGTCCTCGGGTTCATCACCGCCCTCCAGGGCGTGATCATCGCGGCGATCGGCTTCGGCGCCCGCTCGAAGCTGCCGGCCGAGGGTGTCATCTTCGAGGACACCCCGGTCATCGAGATGACGATCGTCATCAGCGCGCTCGGCTTCACCTCGATGATGTTCGGTCTGATCATCTCCGCGCTGGTGAAGACCGCCGAGAAGACGATGCCGCTGCTGGTGATGTTCGCGATCGTCCAGGTGGTCTTCACCGGTGTCCTTTTCCAGCTCCACGACAGCCCGGGCATCGAGCAGGTCGCCTGGCTCATGCCGTCGCGCTGGGCCGTCGCCGCGCTCGGCACCACGGCGCAGCTCAACGTCACCATGCCGTGGGACCCGCTCAACCTCGACGGGCTGTGGGAGCACACCGCGGGGCAGTGGATGCTCGACATGGGCGTGCTGCTCGGCATCGGCGTCCTCTGCGGCTTCGTGGTGGTGCGCCTGCTGCGCCGCCACGAGCCGGAGGTCATGCGCAAGTAACGGCGCCGCACCGGACACGCCGAAGGGCGGCACCCCAGGGGGGTGCCGCCCTTTCGCACACTCTCGGACGTCGTCAGGCTCAGTAGGCGCTGTTGACGTTGTCCATGGAGCCGTAGCGGTCGGCCGCGTAGTTGCAGGCGGCGACGATGTTGGCGACCGGGTCGTACTGGTCGTGCTTCGTGCCGGGGACGTGGTACGCGTCGAAGGTCGGCTTGATGACCTGGAGCAGACCCTTGGACGGGATGCCGTTGATGGCGTTGATGTCCCAGTTGTTGATCGCGCGCGGGTCGCCGGCGGACTCGCGGATGATGTTGCGGTGGATGCCCTCGTAGGAGCCGGGGATGTTGTGCTTCTTCATGATGGACATCGCCTCACGGATCCACCCGTCGAGGTTGTTCGCGTAGACCGGCTTGCGCGCGGCGGCGCGGCTCGCGGCCGCACGCTCGTCGGCGCGCTTCTTCGCCTCGGCCTTGGCCTTGGCGTCGGCAGCGGCCTTGGCCTTGGCGGCCGCCTCGGCCTTCGCGTCGGCCTTCGCGCGGGCCTCGGCCACAGCCTTGGCCACCTTGTCGGCGCCGACCTGCTGCTGCGTGATGCTCGTGTGCACTGTCTTGGCCTGGACACTGCCGGCTGCTGCCGACCACGCCACCGGAGCGGTGGCGGCCACGGACTTCGTGTCGGCCTCGGCCGACGCGTTGCCAGGGACGAGCGAGAACGTGAGGGCGGCGGCGCCGAGGGCGGCGACACCGGCGATCGAGAACTTGTGGTTCTTGTTCAGGTTCAGGCGGCTATAGCCAGGGGTGCGAGACGCGGACATGCAGACGTACCTCTTCGAATAGCGGAAGTCGCGGAGTCCGCGACGGCAGCCATTGTTAGCGTCCGCAAAATCCTGTGGCAAAGGTGTGACGTACGATCCCCGGTAGTGGACGAGGCCCCTGGCGCAAGGGCCTGACGCGGGGCGATACCCAGCCCAGACGCCCCTTATGCAACAACTACGCCCCTTCGTAAGTGACGTGTGTCCTATGCGCGGGCTCACATCGGGCACGTAACGAACTCACCAGTAGTTGCTCGTGCGATGCTCAGAGTGAGCGCTCTGCGGCGGTCTCCTCCGGGAGGACGAGATGTACGTCGCCGAACTCGTGCCAGAGGTAGAGATGGCTCAGCGCCTCGGCGTATCCGCGGCGCAACGCGGCCCCTCCCGCCACCGCCTCCAGCATCAGCAGATGCGACGCCTGCGGCTCGTGCAGCCCGGTCAGCAGCCCGTCCACGACACGCACGCCCCGCTCCGGCGTGACCACCAGAGCCGTCCAGCCCTTCGCCGCACGCACCACCCCGTCGGGCCCGGCCGCCGACTCCAGCGCCCGCACGGCCGTCGTCCCGACCGCGACGATCCGCCCGCCGCCCGCCCGCGCCGCGTTCACCAGCCACGCCGTCGAAGCGGGCACCTCGAAACGCTCCGGGTACGGCGGCTCGTGGGCCTCGGCCGAAGCGACCCCCGTATGAAGGGTGAGCGGCGCGAACTGCACGCCCCGGCTCACCAGCTCCGCCACCATCGCCGCCGTGAAGGGCCGCCCCGCGCTCGGCATCTCGGCCGAGCCCGCCCCGTCGGGGGAGGGCAGCGCGAAGACCGTCTGGTACGCCGACAGCGGCTGGTCCCGCTCCGTATACCCGTACCGGATGGGCCGCCCGTACCGGCGCAGCAGTCCCGGCACGTCACCGCCGGACACCCGGGCCCACCACAACCGCTCCCCGCCCGCCCCGACGGGCTCCTCCAGCACCAGCCTCCGGCCGCCCGGCAGCCGGACCGCGGTCCCGGCGGGCCCGCCGCGAAGCGGCCGTGTCGCCCCGGTCTCCAAGGGGCCGCGCAGCTCGACGGCCCAGCGCCGGTCGTCGCCTTCGGTGGAGAAGTGCACCACCACGCGATCTCCCGGGCCAGTGGCCGGGCCGCCGGGCGCCACCGCCACCCGCCCGTCCACCGCCGCCGCCAGCGTGGGCGACGTATTCACCACCAGCACGTCTCCGGCCCGCAGCAGCCCCGCCAGCTCCCGGAACACGTGATGTGAGACCTCCGTGCCCCGCGACACCAACAGCCGCACGTCGTCCCGCCCCGAGCCGCGCTCCTCGGCGGGCACCCGGGCCGAAAGCTCCTCCGGCACCCGCAACGCACCGACCCCGCCCGCCGTCGCTCCGTCGCCGCCGGCCTCCTGCTCCGGCCGGCACGTGATCGCGTCCCTCATCGGTCCCCCTCCGTCTCCACCAGCGCCGACACCACGTACCGCCCGCTCGCGCGCCGGGGTCGCTCGTCGAGCAGCCGCAGAAACGCCGGGACCGCCGCAGCGGGCTCCGGCCGCCACGCGTCGTCGTCCGGCACGGCGGCCGCGTACAGGTCCGTCCGCATGTCACCCGGATCGACGGCCCACACCCGCAGCCCCGGCTCCTCGGCCGCCAGCACCGCCGACAGCTGGTCGAGCGCCGCCTTCGAAGCCCCGTAACCGCCCCAGGTCCCGTACGCCTCCACCGCCGCGTCCGAACTCACCGAGACCACCGCGCCGCCGTCCCCGTCGCGGCCCGCCCGCAGCAGCGGCAGCGCTTCCCGTACGAGCCCGAGCGCCGCCACCACATTCGTCTCCAGCGCCGCCCGCAGCCCCTCCAGGGGCAGCTCCGCCAGCCGTACGAGCGGCTCCGCCCCCAGCGCGCTCGCGTTGTTCACCAGCAGATCCAGTCCGCCCAGCCCGCGCGCGGCGGCCACCAGCTCCGCCCGGTGCGCCGCGTCGGTGACGTCTCCCGCGACGGCCACCACCCGCGTCCCGTACTTACGCGCCTCCCGAGCCGCGTCCTCCAGCGCGTTCCCGGTCCTGGCGTCCAGCACCAGGTCCCAGCCCCGCTGGGCGAGCGCCGTCGCCAGCGCCCGCCCCAGCCCCTTCGAAGCGCCCGTGATGATCGCAACCGCCATGACAACCGTTCCCCTTGATCTTCGTCGCGCCTTCGCCGCATCGAGTGCCTTCAACCTAGGAACCAGCCCCCTCCCGGCGCCTCATGCGCAGGCCCCACCGCATCAGGGCACTTCGGCCTACGCCCACCGACCAGGCACACAGACCTACGTCCTGCGCCCTAAGCAGGGCCTCCGCAGGTCCGATACGACGGCCGGACCACGCCGGTACGGTGATCACATGACCCATCGAGCAGGGGCCCATCGAGCAGCGGCCCATCGAGCAGGGGAGACCACATCCCCCCGCTCCGGCCTCACCGCCGTGAGCACCGCCCTGCTCGCCATGAGCCGGCACCTGGAGGTGCGCGACGTCCTCAAGACGATCGTGGCCTCCGCCCGCGAGCTCCTCGACGCCGAGTACGCCGCACTGGGCGTCCCCGACGACCACGGCGGCTTCGCCCAGTTCGTGGTCGACGGCGTCAGCGACGAGCAGTGGAAGGCCATCGGCCCGCTGCCCCGCCAGCACGGCATCCTCGCCGCGATGCTGCACGGCGCCGACACCGAGCGCCTCGCCGACGTACGCAAGGACCCGCGCTTCGAGGGCTGGCCCGCCGCGCACCCCGAGATGTCCGATTTCCTCGGCCTGCCCATCCGCGACGGCGACGACGTCATCGGCGCCCTCTTCCTCGCCAACAAGCGCTGCCCCAAGCCCGACGGAGCGTGCGGCTTCACCGAGGACGACGAGGAACTCCTCGGCATGCTCGCCCAGCACGCCGCGATCGCCCTCACCAACGCCCGCCTCTACGAGCGCAGCCGCGAGCTGACCATCGCCGAGGAACGCTCCCGCCTGGCCCACGAACTCCACGACGCCGTGAGCCAGAAGCTCTTCTCCCTGCGCCTGACCGCCCAGGCCGCCGCCGCCCTCGTCGACCGCGACCCGGCCCGCGCCAAGGGCGAACTCCAGCAGGTGGCCGCGCTGGCCGCCGAGGCGGCCGACGAACTGCGCGCCGCCGTCGTCGAGCTGCGCCCCGCCGCCCTCGACGAGGACGGCCTGATCGCCACCCTGCGCACCCAGATCCAGGTCATGGACCGCGCCCACACCGCCCGGGTCACCTTCCACAGCGGCGGAGTACGGGCCCTGCCCGCCGCCCAGGAGGAAGCCCTCCTGCGGGTCGCCCAGGAGGCACTGCACAACGCACTGCGCCACTCCGGCGCCGCCCACGTCGACGTCGTACTGGAAAAGAGCGGCCAGGGCGCCCGACTGAGAGTGACGGACGACGGCAGCGGCTTCGACCCGAAGACCGTACGCAGGGCGGGCCGCCACCTCGGTCTGGTCTCGATGCGCGACCGGGCCGGCGGAGCGGGCGGCAGGCTCACCGTGGAATCGGCGCCCGGCAAGGGCACCACGATCGAGATGGAGGTCCCCGGTGGCTGAGGCGGCCGCACGACCGGCGAAGAACGGCATCCGCGTACTGCTCGTCGACGATCACCAGGTGGTACGCCGGGGCCTGCGCACCTTCCTGGAGATCCAGGACGACATCGAGGTCGTCGGCGAGGCCGGCGACGGCGCCGAAGGCGTGGCCCGCGCCGAGGAGCTGCGCCCCGACGTCGTACTCATGGACATCAAGATGCCGGGCACCGACGGCATCGACGCCCTGCGCAAACTCCGTGAACTGGCCAACCCCGCCAAGGTGCTGATCGTCACCAGCTTCACCGAGCAGCGCACCGTCGTCCCCGCCCTGCGCGCGGGCGCCTCGGGCTACGTCTACAAGGACGTGGACCCGGACGCCCTGGCCGGCGCCATCCGCTCCGTACACGCGGGCCATGTCCTCCTCCAGCCGGAGGTCGCGGGCGCCCTGCTCGCGCAGGACGAGGGCAACGGCGGCACGGGCCGGGGCAGCACGCTCACCGAACGGGAACGCGAAGTGCTGACGCTGATCGCGGACGGCCGCTCCAACCGGGAGATCGCCCGCGCCCTGGTCCTCTCCGAGAAGACAGTCAAGACACACGTCTCGAACATTCTGATGAAGCTGGACCTGTCCGACCGCACCCAGGCTGCCCTGTGGGCCGTGCGACATGGGATTACGGGTTAATCGGACGGTCTACGTCCCGGTCCGAGATTCATACCGTCGGGTGTATGTCCCCCGAATGGCGCATCCGATCGGCCGGTGACCCGTTCTTCATGGCGTGCTGCGGCGGCTGGCCGCAGCGACGTCTAGGAGGATCCTGAAGTGAAGAACCTGAAGAAGGCCGCTGCCGTCACCATGGTCGCGGGTGGCCTCATCGCCGCCGGCGCCGGTGTTGCGTCCGCCACCGAAGGCGGTGCGCACGCCCACGGCAAGGCCGTCCACTCGCCGGGCGTCGGCTCCGGCAACCTGGTCCAGGTCCCGGTCCACGTCCCGGTGAACGCCGTCGGCAACACCGTCAACGTCATCGGCGCCCTCAACCCGGCCTTCGGGAACCACGGCGTCAACCACTGACCCCACCCAGGTCAAGCGGTGACCCCCCGGCCCCCAGGCGCCCCGACAGCGCCTGGGGGCCGGCCGCACACTACAGCCCTGCAAGCCCTACAGCCCGCCCCGCTCCCGCTCCTCCACCCACGCGTTGTACGCCGCCACCTGCGCCCGCCGCGCCACCCGCTCCACCGGCCGCAGCGCCTCCCCCCGAGCCGCCATCTCCGACGCGCTCACCGCACCCCCGTGCCCGTTCTCGTGCGCCACGGAAATGAGCAGCCCCACCCGCTGCGCCAGCTCCAGCACCCGTACCGCGCGCGGTGGATATCCGGGAGCCAGCACCTCGCCCCCGCCGCCTTCCACCCGCGCCCGGTACGCGTCGATCGCCGCCTCCGCCACCGGACCCGACCCCGCCACGTCGAGCCGCGACAGCACCGCCGTCGCATCCCGGAGCGCCTCCGCGAGCTCCCGCTCGGCCTCCCCGAGCGAGGGCACATCGGCAGGCGGAGCCTCCCGTACGGCGAGGCAGTGCCACATCACCTCGACGCGTACGTCCCCGGCCGGCCCCACTTCGTACACCTCCGGCACCAGCCCGTACGCCGCGCCGGAGCAGACCACCGCCTCCTCCGCCTCCAGCGCCCGCGCGTTGAACTCCGGCGGTCCGCTGAGCCCCAGCGGATGCCCCGGCGCGGGCAGCGCCACCCGGAATCCGGTGGTCCCGAGCGCCCGCAACCGCCCCAGCGCCAGCGTGAGCCCGACCGGCCCCGCCTCCCCGGGCACACCTTCCACCCGGTGCACCGCGTCCTCCCCGACAATGGCGAGCGCGACGTGATCCGGCGAAGCAACTCCGGCCAAAAGGGCATTTCCCCATGCGGCCAGACGTCCTGAGCGAGGTTCGGAAAGCATGGCCCCAGCCTAGGTAATGGCCCGGGTAATGGACCTAGCAGTCGGCCCACTCGACCGGTGGCGTAGGTTTTCCCCTGGGAGCTGTGCCTACAGGCACAAGGCGCACCCGACATTCTCGAGACTGCATGGGGAGACAACGCGCTCATGAGCGATGTACTGGAGCTGGTGGACGTATCCGTGGTCCGCGACGGACGCGCTCTGGTGGAAGACGTCTCCTGGTCGGTCAAGGAGGGTGAGCGCTGGGTGATCCTCGGCCCCAACGGCGCCGGAAAGACCACCCTGCTGAACGTCGCCTCCAGTTACCTCTTCCCGACCACCGGCAGCACCAAGATCCTCGGTGAGACGCTCGGCAGCCCCGGCACCGACGTCTTCGATCTCCGCCCCCGCATCGGCATGGCCGGCATCGCGCTGGCCGACAAGCTGCCCCGCCGCCAGACCGTTCTCCAGACGGTGCTCACCGCGGCGTACGGCATGACCGCCACCTGGCACGAGAACTACGACGAGGTCGACGAGCAGCGCGCCCGCGCCTTCCTCGACCGCCTCGGCATGACGGACTACCTCGACCGGAAGTTCGGCACGCTCTCCGAGGGCGAGCGCAAGCGCACGATGATCGCCCGCGCGATGATGACCGACCCCGAGCTGCTGCTCCTCGACGAGCCGGCCGCCGGTCTCGACCTCGGTGGCCGCGAGGACCTCGTCCGCCGCCTCGGCCGCCTCGCCCGCGACCCGTACGCCCCCTCGATGATCATGGTGACGCACCATGTCGAGGAGATCGCCCCCGGCTTCACCCACGTCCTGATGATCCGCCAGGGCAAGGTCCTCGCCGCGGGCCCCGTGGAGACCGAACTGACCTCCCGCAACCTCTCCCTCTGCTTCGGCCTCCCGCTCGTCGTCGAGCGCAGGTCCGACCGCTGGACGGCCCAGGGCCTGCCGCTCACCTGACCTTCCGCTGACACTCCTCCGCCATGCCCGCGCCCTGTCCGCGAAGACCACCCGCACCTACCATGACCATGTGGACATCGACGCATGGGTGTGGTGGCTGATCGGCGCTGTCGGGCTGGGAATTCCGCTCGTGGTGACAGCGATGCCTGAATTCGGAATGCTGTCGGCAGGCGCGGTCGCCGGCGCCGTGACTGCGGGCCTGGGCGGCGGAATGGTCGCCCAGGTGCTGGTCTTCGCCGCCGTCTCGGTCGCACTGATCGCGGTCGTACGCCCGATAGCCGCCCGGCACCGCTCCGACCGGCCCCAACACCGCACCGGCATCGACGCGCTGAGAGGCCGTCAGGCCCTGGTGCTCGAACGGGTCGACGGCAGCGGCGGCCGGATCAAACTCGCCGGCGAAGTGTGGTCCGCCCGGTCCCTCGACGCGGACCAGAGCTTCGAACCGGGCCAGCAGGTCGACGTCGTCGAGATCGACGGAGCAACGGCCGTGGTGATGTGACGCCGTGGCGATGCGTGACGCCGTACTGATGCGACGCCATAGCGACGTAACCCGGCCAGGTAAGCCGAACACCCCGCACACCGACCCGCGTTCTGGGAAGATTGATCATCAGATCCTCCGCGTCACGGCCCACGGCCTGGCCGGTCTCCCGAGAAGCACGACACGAAGGGCACGGGAAACGCGATGTCATCCGTCATCATCGTCCTGATCATTCTGGTGGTGCTGGTATTCATCGCCCTGATCAAGACGATCCAGGTCATCCCGCAGGCCAGCGCCGCCATCGTGGAGCGCTTCGGCCGCTACACGCGCACCCTCAACGCGGGCCTCAACATCGTCGTCCCGTTCATCGACTCGATCCGCAACCGGATCGACCTCCGCGAACAGGTCGTGCCCTTCCCGCCCCAGCCGGTGATCACCCAGGACAACCTGGTCGTCAACATCGACACCGTCATCTACTACCAGGTCACCGACGCCCGGGCCGCGACGTACGAAGTCGCCAGTTACATCCAGGCCATCGAGCAGCTCACCGTCACCACCCTCCGCAACATCATCGGCGGCATGGACCTGGAGCGGACCCTGACCTCGCGCGAGGAGATCAACGCGGCGCTGCGCGGAGTCCTCGACGAGGCCACCGGCAAGTGGGGCATCCGCGTCAACCGCGTCGAGCTCAAGGCGATCGAGCCGCCGACCTCCATCCAGGACTCGATGGAGAAGCAGATGCGCGCCGACCGCGACAAGCGCGCGGCGATCCTCACCGCCGAGGGCATCAGGCAGTCCGCGATCCTCACGGCCGAAGGTGAGAAGCAGTCCGCGATCCTGCGCGCCGAGGGTGAGGCCAAGGCGTCCGCGCTGCGCGCCGAGGGCGAGGCACAAGCCATCCGTACGGTCTTCGAGTCCATCCACGCGGGCGACCCCGACCAGAAGCTGCTCTCGTACCAGTACCTCCAGATGCTCCCGAAGATCGCCGAGGGCGACGCCAACAAGCTCTGGATCGTGCCCAGCGAGATCGGCGACGCACTCAAGGGCCTCAGCGGCGCCTTCGGCAACTTCAGCGGTGGCGCCCCCGGCTTCAACACGGGCCAGGAGCGCCGCCAGGACCCCCCTATCGACTGACCCCGTCGGCCGACCCTCGTCGACCGCCCCCGTCGACCGCGCCGGCCCCCCGTCGTGCATGATCGGTGCACCAAGCAACGATCATGCACGAAGGGCACACCGTGACCATCTGGGAGATGCTCGCCGTCTTCGCCGCGGGCGTGGGCGCGGGGACCATCAACACCATCGTCGGTTCTGGAACCCTCATCACCTTCCCGGTGCTGCTCGCCACCGGCCTTCCGCCGGTGACCGCGACCGTCTCCAACGCCCTCGGCCTGATCCCCGGCTCGATCAGCGGCGCCATCGGTTACCGCAAGGAGCTCACCGGCCAGCGCCGCCGCATCCTGCGCCTCGGCGCGGCCGCCGCCGTCGGAGGCATCTGCGGAGCCGTACTGCTCCTCGCGCTGCCACCGACCGCCTTCGAGACGATCGTTCCGGTCCTCGTCGGTCTCGCCCTCGTCCTGGTGATCCTGCAGCCCCGGATCACCAAGGCCGTCCAGCGCCGCCGCGAGCGCAACGGCTCCCACGCCGATCCCGACGGCGGCCCGCTCCTCATCACCGGCTTGCTGATCGCCAGCGTGTACGGCGGCTACTTCACCGCGGCGCAGGGGATCATCTACGTCGCCCTGATGGGCATGCTGCTCACCGACACCCTGCAACGCGTGAACGCCACCAAGAACGTCCTCGCCGCGATCGTCAACACCGTCGCCGCGACCTTCTTCGTCTTCGCCGCCGAACTGGACTGGACGGCCGTGGCCCTCATCGCGGTCGGCTCCACCCTCGGCGGCCAGCTCGGAGCCAAGATCGGCCGCCGCCTGCCACCGACCACCCTGCGCGCTCTGATCGTGGCCGTGGGCACGGTCGCGATCGTCCAACTGGTGCTGCGCTGACCCGACGTACAGAAGCCCGCCTCCGAACGAAGGCGGGCTCACGACCGGTGCGTACCTACGCCGACTTCGCCAGCCATCCCCAGTCCTTCAGCTCCGTACGAGCAGGGGAGACACCGTCGGGCAGCACGGACCGCTCATGCGCTCCCAGCGCCAGCAGCATCGCGTCGGCGGGCGAGGGAACGAACGGCCGGCGCAGCAGCGGCATCCCCGCCTCGTCCGGCGTACGGTCGGCCTTGCGGTGGTTGTCCTCCGCGCAGGACGCCACCGTATTCAGCCAGCCGTCCCCGCCACCCTGAGCCTTCGGCACCACGTGGTCGACGGTGGTGGCCCGCCGGCCGCAGTACGCGCACCGGTGCTGGTCCCGTATCAGCACACCGCGCCTCGACCACGGTGCCTGTCTTCGGAAAGGCACCCGGACATAACGGCACAACCTGATCACCTGCGGCACCGGAAGCTCCACGGCGGCCGCGCGCATCAGCAGTCCGGGACGGGCCTTTTCGACGACGGCCTTGTCCGTGAGGACAAGCACCACCGCCCGGTTCAGCGTCACCGTAGACAGCGGCTCGAAGCTCGCGTTCAGTACCAGCGTGTCCCGCATCTTGCCCACCCTCCCTGCGCCGGCCCGCCCCGTAGCGGACTTGGATCAACTCTGACCGGGCACACCGAGATGGACAACGCAATAAAAAGATGCCCGTCCCTGATCTCTTCCAAGACCAGGGACGGGCAAACAGAAAGTGAACGGTCAACTCGCCGCGGGCGCCTCGTATTCGGCGACCAGCTGCGCACGCCCGAGCGTGTGGAAACGCAGGTTGAATCCCACAGCGGCGGGGGAGGTATCGGCGTCAGGACCGAGCTTCTCCGTGTCCACCGCGTACACGGTGAACACATAGCGGTGCTTCTCGCCCGCAGGCGGCGCCGCCCCGCCGAAGTCCTTCGACCCGTAGTCGTTACGGGCCTGAACGGCGCCCTGCGGCAACCCCTCGAACTTCCCGCTGCCCGCCCCGGCAGGCAGCTCCGTCACGGACGCCGGAATGTCGAATACGGTCCAGTGCCAGAACCCGCTGCCGGTCGGCGCGTCGGGATCGAAGCACGTCACGGCAAAGCTCTTGGTCCCGGCGGGAAAACCCTCCCACCGCAGGTGCGGCGACGTATTGCCCTCCGCGTACACCTGAGCGTCCTTCAGTACCGCCCCGTCGGCGACATCCTCACTCACCACAGTGAACGAGGGCACGGGCGGATGGAAGTCATGGGGAAGCGGCGGCCTCTTCGCCTCGGACACGTGTGGAACCTCCGATTGGACTGTCTGCTGTGCCTGACTGCCTGACGGCTCCCGAGCCTAGAGCCAGTTGCGCTGACCGCCGACCTGGGCGAGCCACTGGTTGAGGTAGGCGACCCAGTCCGTTCCCTGGAAGTCGTTCAGCCCGACCTTGAAGGCCCGGTAGGAGTCGCTGCTCTCACTGAAGAGCCCAGGCTTCTTGTCCATCTCCAGGACGACGTCCATCTCGCGGTCGTCCGCGACGAAGGTCAGCTCGACCTGGTTCAGCCCGCGGTACTGCTGCGGCGGCTGGAACTCGATCTCCTGGTAGAAGGGCAGGCGCTGACGCGTCCCCCGGATGTGGCCGCGCTCCATGTCCGCGCTCTTGAAGCGGAAGCCCAGCTGTACGAAGGCGTCCAGGATCGCCTGCTGCGCCGGCAGCGGGTGCACATTGATCGGGTCCAGGTCACTCGAGTCCACGGCCCGCGCGATCTCCAGCTCCGTAGTCACGCCGATGTTCATGCCGTGCAGCTGCTGACCGGCGATGCTGGTGATCGGCGTCTCCCAGGGGATCTCCAGCCCGAACGGCACCACATGCACCGCGCCGGCCTTGACCTCGAAGGCACCACCGAGCCGCTGCTTGGTGAACTCGATGTCCTGCTTGACCTCCTGGTCACCGCCCTCGACCTCGACGCGCGCCTGCAGACCGACGGAGAGCCCCTCGATCTGCTGATCGACCGAGCCGCCCTGGATACGCACCTCGCCCTGGACCACACCGCCAGGTACGACGTTCGCCTCGGTCAGCACCGTCTCCACCGACGCGCCCCCGGCACCCAAGCTCGCGAGCAACTTCTTGAAGCCCATGACTTCTCCCCAGATCTTTGGTTCTGACTCTGACCAGTACAAACGCGGAAGGACCACGCCCGGTTCCGTGGCCCTCACCCTGGCAAAGCGCGTACCCCAAGGCCACCTACCCGAACGGACGACATCCACTACGCTCGGAGGGCATGATCACGGACCCCGACCGTACGCCGCTCCCCAGGACGTTCTTCGACCGCCCCGTACTGGAGGTCGCCCCCGACCTACTGGGCCGCACTCTCGTACGACTGACCGAAGACGGCCCGATCGAACTCCGCATCACTGAGGTCGAGGCCTACGACGGCCCGGGCGACCCCGGATCGCACGCCTACCGCGGAAAGACCCAGCGCAACGCGTCGATGTTCGGCCCACCAGGTCACGCGTACGTCTACTTCATCTACGGCATGTGGTTCAGCCTCAACCTGGTCTGCGGTCAGGAGCACACAGCCAGCGGCGTCCTCCTGCGCGGGGGAGAGGTGACGCGCGGCCAGGAGTTCGTACGTAAGCGACGACTCTCGGCCCGAAACGACAACGAACTGGCCAAAGGCCCGGCACGCCTCGCCACGGGACTGGCCATCGACCGCACCCTGGACGGCACCGACCTCTGCGCCGGCCCCGACTCCCCTCTCTCTGTACTGCACGGCACCCCCGCCCCCGCTGACCTGGTGCAGAACGGTCCGCGCACCGGAGTGGGCGGCGACGGCGCGAACCACCCCTGGCGTTTCTGGATCGACGGAGACCCCACCGTCAGCCCCTTCCGGGCTCACACCCCACGCCGCCGACGAACTTGACGTGGCCCCGGCGGACGCCTAATGTGGCCCGAGCCGCTTGACACGGGCACTGCTGTCGGCACCGGCTTTCGAGCCGGCCGAAGCACCTCGAAGCGGCCAACCACTACCTACGACTTCCCTGACGGGTTCGATTTCGGCATGCCCGAATTCCTGCTCAGCGGCTCGATTATGAGCCGCAAGGGAAATCCGCTAAAGTAGTGACCACGCCGAAAGGGAAACGCGAAAGCGAAGAACTGGAAAGCGCCGAGGAAGTCGGACACGAAAGAGTCTGATAGAGTCGGAAACACGAAATACCGAACGAAAGCCCGGAGGAAAGCCCGCGAGGGTGAGTACAAAGGAAGCGTCCGTTCCTTGAGAACTCAACAGCGTGCCAAAAGTCAACGCCAGATATGTTGATACCCCGGC
>NZ_JAGGPC010000045.1:0-185127 GCF_018614005.1 Streptomyces sp. ISL-99 | reverse complement strand
ACTTCCACCGGGTCATCGGCGTGGAAGCGCGCCGCCAGATCCTGGAGCGGGCGGGGCGGCTGCCCGACGCGGCCGTCGCGTGCGTCGGCGGCGGGTCCAACGCCATCGGTCTCTTTCATGCGTTCATCCCGGACGCGGATGTACGCCTCGTGGGCTGTGAGCCCGCCGGGCACGGCATCGAGACCGGTGAGCACGCGGCCACCCTGTCGGCGGGTGAGCCGGGCATCCTGCACGGCTCGCGGTCGTACGTCCTCCAGGACGAGGAGGGCCAGATCACCGAGCCGTACTCGATCTCGGCGGGCCTGGACTACCCGGGCATCGGCCCGGAGCACGCGTACCTCAAGGACAGCGGACGCGGCGAGTACCGGGCCGTGACGGACGATGCGGCGATGCAGTCGCTGCTGCTCCTGTCCCGCACCGAGGGCATCATCCCGGCCATCGAGAGCGCCCACGCGCTCGCCGGTGCGCTGGAGCTCGGCAAGGAGCTGGGCAAGGACGGGCTGATCTTGGTCAACCTGTCCGGCCGCGGCGACAAGGACATGGACACGGCCGCCCGTTACTTCGGCCTGTACGACACCGACGCAGAGGTCGAGGCCGACGCCTCCGCCGTCAACGGCGCCGCCGAGATCCAGAGGGACACCAAGTGAGCGGGAACATTCAGCTGCTGAGCGACACCCTGGAGCGGGCCAAGTCCGAGAACCGGGCAGCTCTGATCGCCTATCTCCCGGCCGGGTTCCCGACCGTCGACGGCGGGATCGAGGCCGTCAAGGCGGTCCTGGAGGGTGGCGCGGACGTCGTGGAGATCGGGCTGCCGCACAGCGACCCGGTGCTCGACGGGCCGGTCATCCAGACCGCCGACGACATCGCCCTGCGGGGTGGGGTGAAGATCGCCCACGTGATGCGGACGGTTCGGGAGGCGCATGAGGCGACCGGGGCGCCGGTGCTCGTCATGACGTACTGGAACCCGATCGACCGGTACGGCGTGGAGCGCTTCACGGCGGAGCTCGCGGAGGCGGGCGGCGCGGGCTGCATCCTGCCCGATCTGCCGGTGCAGGAGTCCGCGCTGTGGCGCGAGCACGCGGAGAAGCACGGCCTGGCCACGGTCTTCGTGGTCGCGCCGAGCAGCAAGGACGAACGCCTCGCCACCATCACGGCGGCGGGGTCGGGATTCGTCTACGCGGCCTCGCTGATGGGCGTGACCGGTACGCGTGAGTCGGTGGGCGCGCAGGCGCAGGACCTCGTGCGGCGGACGCGGGCGACGACCGAGCTGCCGGTGTGCGTCGGGCTCGGGGTCTCCAACGCCGTACAGGCCGAGGAGGTCGCCGCCTTCGCCGACGGCGTGATCGTCGGGTCCGCCTTCGTTCAGCGGCTGCTGGACGCGCCGGACGAAGCGGCGGGTCTGGAGGCCGTACGGGCGCTCGCGGGCGAGCTGGCCGAGGGCGTGCGCAGGGGCGGCGGCGGGGCCGGCGCTGCCTGATCCCACCTGAAGCGAACAACTGAGCGGTGTAGCCCGTAAGGGTGGACCTGGACCGGGGAGGCGCGCCGGCGCCTTCCCGGTTCGTTGCTGCGGGTGTGAGTGACAAGAACCGTGAGGGAAAACGAACCGCCCGCGAGCGCCTCATTCAGGAGCGCGAGGCGCAGAAGGCGCGTGACAGACGCAGGCGGACATTGATCGTGGCCTCGGCTGTGGTCGGCGTGCTGGCGCTGGCCGCCGTGGTGGGCATTCTCGCCGCGAACTCGGGCTCGGACGGGAACGGCGACGACAGTGCGAGCGCCGTGGTGGCGCCCAAGGGCACGGACGACAAGGGCGATCCGAAGATCGTGGTGGGGGCGGCGGACGCACCGTCGACCCTCACGGTGTGGGAGGACTTCCGCTGCCCGGCCTGCGCCCTGTTCGAGAACGCCTTGCGGGACACGATCCATGAGCTGGAGGACGCGGGCCAGATCAAGGTCGAGTACCACCTGGTCACGCTCATCGACGGGAACATGGGCGGCTCCGGATCGCTGAAGGCGGCCAACGCGGCGGCCTGCGCGCAGGACGTGGGCAAGTTCGCGCCGTACCACGACGTGCTCTACCAGAACCAGCCGCCCGAGCCCGACGACGCCTTCGCCAAGGACAGCCGCCTGATCGAGCTGGCGGGGAAGGTCGACGGGCTCGTCACAGAACCGTTCAAGCAGTGTGTCGCCGACGGGACGCACAACGGCTGGGTGCGGAAGTCACACGAGGCGTTCCAGAAGAGCGACGTCAGCGGGACACCGACCGTGCAGCTCAACGGTGAGTCGATCTTCCCGAAGAAGGGCAACGAGCAGATCTCGCCCCAGAACCTGAAGAAGTGGGTCGCCGAGGCGAACAAGGGCAAGAAGGCGGGGACGGCGACCGCCACTCCGCCCGGGTCCGCGACGTCCCCGGCGCCCGCGCCTCCGGCGTCGTCCGCGCCGCAGGCCTCTGCGCCTCCGGGAGCCGCGGCCCCGGCTTCGGTGCCTCCCGCCTCGCCCGCGCCCCAGGTGTCTGTGCCGCCGGCCTCCGTGCCTCAGGCGTCTGTGCCTCCCGTTACGCCGTAGGGGCGCGGGCCGGGCCTGCCTGGGGGCGTGGGTGCGGGGCGGCTCGTTATCCAGACGTTGCCGGGTGGGTTGTCGTACGTCCCACCCGGCAAGGTAGCGTCGACCCTGCCATGGACCTTGCCTACATCCCCAGCCCGTCGACCGGTGTGATCGAGCTCGGACCGATCCCGCTCCGCGGCTACGCGTTCTGCATCATCATTGGCGTCTTTGTGGCCGTCTGGTACGGCAACAAGCGCTGGGTCGCCCGGGGAGGTAAAGCCGGCACGGTGGCCGACATCGCCGTGTGGGCGGTGCCGTTCGGCCTCGTCGGCGGGCGGCTCTACCACGTCATTACTGATTACCAGCTGTACTTCAGCGAGGGTCAGAACTGGGTCGACGCGTTCAAGATCTGGGAGGGCGGCCTCGGTATCTGGGGAGCCGTCGCTCTCGGCGCGGTCGGCGCCTGGATCGGCTGCCGCCGCCGCGGGATTCCGCTGCCGGCCTGGGCCGACGCGCTGGCTCCCGGTCTCGCCTTCGCCCAGGCGATCGGCCGCTGGGGCAACTGGTTCAACCAGGAGTTGTACGGGCGGCCGACCGATCTGCCCTGGGCACTCAAGATCTCCGAGGGCGTGAACCGCGAAGCGGGGACGTACCACCCGACCTTCCTGTACGAGTCGCTGTGGTGCGTCGGCGCGGCGCTGGTCGTCATCTGGGCCGACCGCCGCTTCAGGCTCGGGCACGGGCGGGTCTTCGCGCTGTACGTCGCGCTGTACTGCATGGGCCGTGGCTGGATCGAGTACATGCGCGTCGACGAGGCGCACCACGTGCTGGGGCTGCGGCTCAATGTGTGGACCTCGATCGTGGTGCTGGTGTTCGCCGTCGCGTACTTCGTGATCTCCGCGAAGGCGCGGCCGGGGCGCGAGGAGATCGTCGAGCCGGTCTCGCTGGAGAAGGGCGACGCGGGGGCGGACGGTGCGGGTGTGGGTGCCGACGCTGATGGCGATGCGGGTGCTGATGCCGGGGCCGGCGGCAAGGCTGACGCCGAGGCCAAGGACTAGGGCGTCCGGCGTTTGAGGACCGGGCGCGGTGCAGCGCTCCGCACGTGGTGTAGGCGCACCGCACCGCTCAGGCGGTGGCGCGGGACGCCAGGGACAGGGTTCGCTGGGCGGCCGCTACTACCGCCGCGTCGACGAAGCGGCCGTCGGGGAGGGCCAGCGCGCCGCCCTCCGCGGCGGCGGCCTTGACGATTTCCTCCGCCTGTTCGACCTCCTGAGGTGGGGGGAGGAAAGCGCGCTCGATCACCGGCAGCTGGCGAGGATGCAGCGCGGTACGGCCGAGGAAGCCCAGCGCCCGGCCCCGCGCGCACGACGCCGCCAGCCCCTCCAGGTCCCGGACGTCCGGGTACACCGACTGGACCGGCGGTTCCAGGCCCGCCGCCCGTGCCGCGACCACCACCCGGCTGCGCGGCCACGCGAGCCCCGCGTCGTCCCGTACGCCCAGGTCCGCGCAGAGGTCCGCCTCGCCGAGAGCGATCCCTCGTAGCGAAGGGTGCGCCACTGCGATGGCGTGCGCGTGTTCGATGCCGAGCGCCGATTCGAGCAGGGCGTACAGCGGTACGTCCGGCATCTGCTGTGCGACGTTCCGTACCTCGGTGGGGTCCGTGACCTTCGGGAGGCGGAGGGCCGATAGTCCGGGCAGCCCGGCGAGGGCGCGCAGATCCGCCTCGGCGAAGGGGGTGCCCAGGGCGTTCACCCGGACGTGGACGGGGGGTGAGGGGTGACGCTCGGTGAGAAGTTCGGCGGTTGCTGAGCGGGCGTACCCCTTGCGGTCCGGTGCGACCGCGTCCTCCAGGTCGACGATCACGACATCGGCGCCGGACCGCAGCGCCTTGGCGACCGTTTCGGGGCGGTCGCCCGGTACGTACAGCCAGGTCAGGGCGGTGAGAGGTGTGGTCATCGGGTGCCGCCGGTCGCGCGGAGCGTGGCGATCTCGGACGCGGACAGTCCCGCCTCGGTGAGTACGGCTTCTGTGTCGGCGTTGTGCGGGCGGCCGGCCCAGCGGATCGCGCCGGGCGTCTCGGAGAGGCGGAAGAGGACGTTCTGCATGCGCAGGGGGCCCAGGTCGGGGTCCTGGATCTCGGTGATGGTGTCCAGGGCGCGGTACTGGGGGTCGGTCATGACGTCCCGTACGTCGTAGACGGGGGCGATCGCCGCCTCGGCCTTTTCGAACGCGGCAATCACCTCGTCGCGCGTGCGGCGGGCGATCCAGTGGCCTACCGCCTCGTCGAGTACGTCGGCGTTCTCGGCTCGGCCGCTGCCGGTGGTGAACCACGGTTCGTTGATCAGGTCCGGGCGGCCCACCAGGCGCATCACGCGCTCGGCGACGGACTGCGCCGAGGTGGAGACCGCAACCCAGGCGCCGTCGGCGGTGCGGTAGGTGTTGCGGGGGGCGTTGTTGCGGGAGCGGTTGCCGGTACGGGGCTGGACGTAGCCGAGTTGGTCGTACCAGAGGGGGTGGGGGCCGAGGATGGTGAGGATCGGTTCGATGATGGCCATGTCGATGACCTGGCCCCGGTTGGTTGTGGTGCGGGCTGTGAGTGCGGTCATCACCGCGTAGGCGGTCGCGAGCGCCGTGATCGAGTCGGCCAGGCCGAACGGGGGGAGCGTGGGCGGGCCTTCCGGTTCGCCGGTGATCGCCGCGAAGCCGCTCATCGCCTCGGCGAGCGTGCCGAAGCCCGGGCGGTGGGAGTACGGACCGAACTGGCCGAAGCCGGTGACGCGGGCCAGGACAAGGCGGGGGTTGGCGGCGCTCAGCTCCGCCGGGCCGAGGCCCCACTTCTCCAGGGTGCCGGGGCGGAAGTTCTCGATGATCACGTCGGTGGTGGCGGCGAGGCGCAGGAGAGCATCGCGGCCGGTGGGGGCGGAGAGGTCGAGGGTGATGGTGCGTTTGTTGCGGCCGAGGAGCTTCCACCACAGGCCGATGCCGTCCTTGGACGGGCCGTGGCCTCGGGACGGGTCGGGTTTGGCCGGGTGCTCGACCTTGATCACGTCTGCGCCGAAGTCGCCGAGCATGGTGGCGGCCAGGGGGCCGGCGAAGAGGGTGGCCAGGTCCAGGACTCGGAGGCCGGTGAGGGGTGGGGGTGGGGGTGGGGTGGGTGCTGGTGCTGGTGCTGGTGCCAAGGTCATGGGCGTAGTGCCTCCGTGTGGGTGAGGTGGGCCAGGGTGTCGAAGCCGATGCCGTCGAAGCCTGTGACGGAAGTGGCCAGGCGGTTGCGGAGGGGGGCGGTCCAGTGGGTGGGGATCGCCTCGGGGGAGCCGGTGAGCAGGCCGGCGATGCTGCCTGTGGTCGCGCCGTTGGAGTCGGTGTCCCAGCCGCCGGACACGGCTCGGCAGATGGAGCCGGTGAAGTCGCCGTCGGCGTGGGTGAGGGCTGCTGCGATCAGGGCGGCGTTCGGGAGCACGTGTACCCAGTGGTGGTGGCCGTAGGTGGTGTGGAGTTCGTCCACGACGGTGTCGAAGGTGGCTCTTGACGCTTTGGCTGCTGCCTTGATGCCGAAGCGGACGGCTTGAGCCAGGCGGGACTCCGGGGGGACGACGGTCAGGCCGGTGCGCAGGCAGTGGTGTACGTCGGTGGTGCCGGCGGCGGCTTCGGCGATGGTCGCCGCGATGAACATCGCGCCGTACACGCCGTTCGCGGTGTGGGTGAGGGTCGCGTCCCGGTGGGCCTGTTCGGCGGCGGCGGCCGGGTTGCCGGGGTGCGTCCAGCCGTGGATGTCGGCGCGGATCAGGGCGCCGATCCATTCCCGGAAGGGGTTGTGGTGCGTGGCGGTTTGAGGGGGCGTCAGGCCGAGGAGGAGGTTGCGGTAGGCGATGCGTTCGGCGGTGAACGTGCGGCCGGCCGGGAGTTCGTCCAGCCAGAGGTTGGCAAGCTGGGTGGTCGTGAAGGCTTTGGTGTGGCGCTGGAGGAGGAGCAGGCCGAGGAGGGGGTAGTTCAGGTCGTCGTCCTCGGGCATGCCGTTGATGTTCTCGGCCAGGGAGGTGGGGGCGGAGCGGCGGTTCCAGGGGTGGCGGGCGAGGAGGTCGCGGGGGACGCCTTGGGCGGTGAACCAGGTCTTCAGGGGCCAGTTGCCGGTGGCGGCGGCGAGTTGGCGGATGGCGGTGAGGGGGAGCTTCTCGACCGGTTTCCCTAGCAGGCAGCCGGCGGCGCGGCCGAGCCAGGCGGCGTGCAGGCGGGTGAGGAGGGGGGCTGCGACTGGCTCTGGCCGCGGGGGGCGGGCGTCGCTGGGTGCGGTTGGGGGGGCTTCGGGGTCGGTGCCGGGGGTTCGCTGGCGGTGGTTGCGTTCAACGCCCTGCGGGGAGCGCCCCGGCACGTCCCCTCCCCGGCGGCGTGGCAGGTGAGCCGGGGGGTGGGGGGAGCTGACCGGCACGTCCCCTCCCGGGTGGCGTGGCAGGTGAGCCGGGGTCTGGGGGGAGCTGATCGGGGTGTTCCCTCCTGGCACCGTTGGCTGGTGGGCGGGGGTGGTCTCGTCGCCTTTTGGCACCGGGGTTGGTGGGGTCTTGGTGGGCCATGTTGGGCAGGCTGATCTGATGGCCTGTAGGGGTGTTGGTTCTGCTTGGGTGGTGGGGGTGGCGAGCTGGGACAGGTCGTTCAGGAGTTGTTCTGCCAGCGTGCGCAGGTGTGGGGGCGCGGGGGTGGGGGACGCGCCCGTGGGGGGTGGGGATGGCGGGCCGCCTGCCGATTGCCAGCGGGCGCGGATCGCTGTCGTGTCGCGGCCGTCCTCCGATGCCTGGCGCAGTTCGTGGGTGATCAGGTCCTCTGGTTGCACCCAGGTCAGCCGGACGTTCATGGTGTGCCTGTCAGGGCGGTGAAGGTTGCCTCGTGGGTCCTGCGGCGCGCGGTGTCGCGGGCGTAGATCTCGCGAGTCACGGCCGCCAGGGTGCGGGGCGGGGCGTGCAGGTCGGTTCGGCTCGCCTCGGCGACCGTCTTCGCCCAGTCGGACGGGATGGCTGATTCGCCGTACAGGGCACCGGAGATCGCGCCGCTCATCGTGGCGATCGAGTCGCAGTCGCGGCCGTAGTTGACCGAGCCCAGGACGGTGTGGCGGTAGTCCCCTCCCGCTACCAGGAGCATGCCCAGGGCGATGGGGAGTTCCTCGATGGAGTGCAGGCGGGAGGGGCGGCGGGCGGCGAGGGTCGGTTTGCGGTAGTCCGGGCCCACCGTGTCGAAGGGGGCTACGGCGGCGCGGAGGGGTGCGAGTGCGGACTCGAAGTCGTGGTGGCGTACGGCGGCTTCCGCTACTGCCTCGATCGCTGAGCGCGTGCCGTCCTTGGCGAGGGAAAGGCAGGTGTCGACGACTGTGGCGGGTGTGGCGTCGGGCGTACAGGCGGCGGCTACGGCGGCGGCGAAGACGCCGGCTGCCTCACGGCCGTACGACGACTGGTGGGCGCCGGCCACGTCGATCGCTTCCGCGTACGCCGCGGTGGGATTGCCCGCGTTGACCAGGCCGACCGGGGCCATGTACATCGCCGCACCGCAGTTGACGATGTTGCCGGTGCCGGCTTCGCGTGGGTCCATGTGGCCGTAGTGGAGGCGGGCGACGATCCACTTCTCGGCAAGGAAAATGCGCTGGAGGGGGAGCGCCTCTGTTTCCAACTCGGGGATGTAGACGGGGGATTCGATGAGCTGGGGGACCAGGTGGTCGGCGATCGCGTAGGCGTCCAGGTGGTCGCGTACGGCGTCGTACACGCGGACCAGGGCGTGGGTCATGAGGGTGTCGTCGGTGATGTGGCCGTCACCCTTGTGGTACGGGGCGATGGGGCGCGCCGTACGCCAGTCGTCGTAGAACGGGCCGACGATGCCGTGGACGCGGCCGCCGTGCCGTTCGGAGATCTGCTCGGGGGACCAGCCCTCGACCGGGCCGCCGAGTGCGTCGCCGACCGCTGCGCCGATCAGGCTGCCGGTGGTCCGGTCCTCCAGGGTGAGTGGCGGGAAAGTTGTCATGTGGTGAGGCATCCGTTCGTGGTGTGAGGGCTGGGAGTGGGGGCGGGGGTGGGGTGGAGTTGTGCAGTGAGCTGTGCGGCCAGTTCCACCAGGTCCGTGCCGGCCAGGCGGGGGAGGGAGCAGCCGACCAGGGTCCGGCAGGTGTGGCGCCAGCCGGCCGGGAGCGCGTCGCCGCCGCAGAGTGCGCCGGTCAGCGCGCCGGCGAGGGCGGGGGCGGAGTCGGCGACGCGGGACAGGCAGGCTGCCGCGGGTACGGCCTCGGTGACGCGGCCGCGGGCGGCGGTGGCCAGGGCTAGGGCGACGGGGACGGTTTCGGCGGCGGCGATGCCGTAGCTGTAAACGTGGTCGACGATCTGGTGTTCGAGGGTGGGGACCAGGGCGAAGGCGCCGCCGGGTGGGGACGTGGGGGCGGCTTCGGCTTCGCGGGCCAGGCGTACGGCGTGGGCCGCGTTGCGGCCGATCTCGGTGGCCGCGGGGAGCTGGGCGAGGGCTGCGTCCACGGCCTCGTCGACCCCGGCGCCGCCGAGCGCCGCCGCGATCGCCGCGGCCATGGCGCGAGCGCCGTGGACCCCGTCGCCGTCCTGGGTGTAGCGGGCGTCGAACTCGGCCAGTTCGGCGGCGGCGGCCGGGTCGCCGGGGTGGGCGGTGGCGAGGACGGCGGCGCGGATGCAGGCGGCGTCGTCGAAGTAGTGCGGATTGTCGTGGCCGGTCGCGGGTGGGCGCAGGCCGGTGGCGAGGTTGCCGAGGCCTGCGCGTACGGAGATGCGGGCGCGGAGGGGGAGTACGGCGGACTCGACCTCGGGGGCGCGGTCTGCGGCGGCGGCGACTTCGGCGGCGAGGGCGGTCCAGGCGCGGTCGACGGCGGCGCGGATCTTGCCGGGGGCGGCGGCGAGGATCGTACCGGCGGTGAAGGCGGCCCACTCGGCGTCGTCGGACGGGCCGAGGCGCAGGGGTTCGGGGGGCTGGTTGAGGGCGATGGGGACGGGGAGGGTGGTGGTGGCGTTCTGCTCGGCGAAGGTGTCGAGTTCGCGGGTGAGGCGGCGGGTCCAGTCGGGCATGCGGGCGGCGCGGTGGCGGGCGGCGGGCCACCCGGCGGCGTCACCTGCGGCGAGACCGAGGAGCAGGCCCTCGATCCGGCGCGGGTCCGCCGCAGCGGCGTGGGTGGGCGTGGGGGTGGGTTCTGCTTTTGGTGTGGGTGGGTCTGCTACTGCTACTCCGCACCACGCGCCGGGTGGGCCGAGGTCGTTCCCTGACGCGTGGGGCGGCGCGAGCGCAGATGCCGGTCCCGTGTCGGCGCGGGCTTGGGTTTCGGCGCTCCGTGGCGGGAGCGTGGCCGGGGTTGCGGTGAGCGCCGAGGTTTCCGCTGACCCGGCCCCGGACCCCAGGCCTGAGCTGGGGCTGTCGCCCGGGGCGGGGGTGGCTTGCGCGGGGTTGTAGGGGGTCATGATGCCGCCCGGAATGGGTTGGGGCGCGGGCCGACGCTCGTGGTTGCGCAGCACGGGGCGTTGCCGCGTGTGGGGGTGCCGGCCGTGGGTTCACCCCCCGAGGGGCTGCCGCCTGGCGTTCCGCCGCCCCAGGGAGTGCCGGTTGTGGTGCCGCCCTCCGAGGGGTTGCTGGCTGGCGTTCCGCCGCCCCAGAGGGTGCAGGCTGTGGGCCCGCCGCCGGAGGGGTTGCTGGCTGGCGTTCCGCCGTCCCCGGGGGTGGTGCCTGGGGCTCCGTCGCGCCAGAGGGCGCCGGCTGTGGGTCCACCCCCTGAGGGGTTGTTGTCTGTGGGGCTGCTGTCCCAGGGGGTGCCGGTTGTGGTGCCGCGCCCCGAGGGCCTGTTGTCCGGGATTCCGCCGTCCCACGTGATGCCGTCGGTCGGCGGGATGGTGTCGGGAGGGTCGTCGTCCGGGATCAGGAGGTCGGCTACGTCCAGGACGTGGTGGTTTCGCATTGACGGGAGGCAGCTGCCTCTCGCCGGGGCGATCACCGACGCCCAGGCCGGGGGGATCGCCCCCGCCCCGCACATCGCGCCGGCCAGGGCGCCTGCCACCGCTGCCGTCGTGTCGGCGTCGCGGCCCATGTTGACCGCGGTGAGGACGGAGCCCCTGAAGTCACCCCGCGCCGCCGCGAACGCGCCGAACGCCAGGCCCACCGCCTCCGGGGCCAGATCCGTCCACGGGTAACCGCCGATCACCACCGCCGAGCGCACCGCCCGTTCGCCGTCCGGGGCCGCCGCCACCGCGCGGCGCAAGGAGCGGGCCGTCCAGGAGTCGGACGGGATGACGGACAGGGCGGCGGCGGTGATCGCGGAGGGCGTGCCGCCCGTCATGGCCACCGCGACGCCCGCCGCCACCGCCTGGCCGCCGTAGATGCCCTCGCCCTCGTGGCTCACGCAGCCGTCGATCGCCACCAGCCGCGCCGCCTCCGCCGGGCGGCCCGCCGCGAAGACGCCGAAGGGGGCGGCGCGCATCGCCAGGCCGTCGCTCCACGCGTGCCGGTGCTGGGCGGAGATGGGGGCGGCCAGGCCGCGGCGGAGGTTCTCCAGGGTGCCGCGCTCGCTGAAGCCCGCGCCGCGGAACGGCCCCTCGTCCAGATCGGCGATCCACAGGTGCCACGCGTTCTCGACGTGCGCCACGGTCAGCGCCGAGCCGTGGCGGGCCAGGAGGAGGCCGGAGAAGATCGCGTACTCCGTGTCGTCCGTACCGGCGGGGTCGGAGGACACGAAGCCTTCGATACGGCCCCAACGTCGGCGGATCTCGGAGGGTTTCATGTTCTCCGCCGGGGCCCCGAGCGCGTCGCCCACCGCCAGGCCGAGCAGGGCGCCCCGCCCTCTGTCGCGGAGTGCGCGAATGGCGTGAAGTTCGCGCAGGGCCTGCAGCGCGCGGCCGTGATCGGTGCGGGATTGCATGCAATCAACTCCCTGGGCTCGTTCCTGGATCTGTGCCACGCGAGGGCCCGGCAAAGGCTCCGAAACGGCAGCGTCACCCGGTCGGCGTGGGGTCTGAGCTGCGGGTAAGTACGGCCTTCCTTGCTGGCGGGAGGCTTGAATCGTGCGTACTTTCGATGGTGTTGAGGGGGTGGAGGGGCCGCGTACGGCCCCGCCTCCGGCGAGAGGGGAACTGGCGACATGGCCATCATCGAGACCGAGGCGACGCTCCACGAGGCGCACCGCGACAACCACACGCACCGTGACGTGAATGGAGGTTGGCTGCGCCCGGCGGTCTTCGGCGCGATGGACGGTCTGGTCTCGAATCTGGCGCTCATGACCGGCGTGGCAGGTGGGTCCGTGGGGCAGCAGACCATTGTTATTACCGGGCTCGCGGGGCTTGCCGCCGGCGCCTTCTCCATGGCGGCGGGTGAATACACCTCCGTGGCCTCGCAACGCGAACTCGTCGAAGCCGAACTCGACGTCGAGCGGCGCGAGTTGCGCAAGCACCCGAAGGACGAGCTGGAGGAGCTCGCCGCGCTCTACGAGTCGCGGGGAGTCGAGGCGGGCCTGGCACGTGAGGTCGCCAGTCAGCTGTCCAGGGATCCTGAGCAGGCGCTGGAGATCCACGCCCGCGAGGAGCTCGGTATCGATCCCGGGGACCTTCCCTCACCCCTGGTCGCCGCCGTATCGTCGTTCGGGGCGTTCGCGCTGGGCGCCCTGGTGCCCGTACTGCCTTATCTGCTCGGGGCCTCGACGATGTGGCCCGCGGTGCTGCTCGCGCTCATCGGGCTCTTCGCGTGCGGGGCGCTCGTGGCGAAGGTGACGGCGCGGTCCTGGTGGTTCAGCGGGATGAGGCAGCTGGCGCTCGGTGGTGCCGCGGCAGGTGTGACGTACGCCCTCGGTGCTCTGTTCGGAACAGCCGTAGGGTGAGACACTATGCGGGGCTCCACATAAGTAATCTGTTACTCGGTGGTTTCGTCTTCGCCATCGCCGGGCAAGAGCCCACGACACCGCAGGCAATGAGGCCTGCTCTGTGACGACCCAGACAAGTGTCGGTCTGTCCGCACGTGAACCACCTGCACCGCTATGCGTGGTGTCCGCATGTTGGAATGCGCTATCCACTTCGCGAGAAGCCAGCCATCATGTAACCTGCACGAAATTTCGCGGAGGGCCAACGTCGTCCCTCGGTAGTTGCATATGCCACGACGACGACGGGAGTGCCGATGCGTTCCGACGCCTGGTCGCCCATGGACGGTCGCCCCGCCCAGCAGGGGATGTACGACCCCCGTAACGAGCACGACGCCTGTGGCGTCGGCTTTGTGGCCACCCTTACCGGTGTGGCCAGCCATGAGCTGGTCGAGCAGGCGCTGACCGTACTGCGCAACCTCGAACACCGCGGTGCCACGGGATCCGAGCCCGACTCCGGCGACGGCGCCGGAATCCTGCTCCAGGTCCCCGACGCCTTCCTCCGCGAGGTCACCGACTTCGACCTCCCCGAGGCCGGGGCGTACGCCGTCGGCATCGCCTTCCTTCCCGCAGACGGCTCCGCACAGGCCGTCTCGGAGATCGAGACGATCGCCGCTGACGAAGGGCTCGACGTCCTGGGGTGGCGTGAGGTTCCCGTCACTCCCTCGCTGCTCGGCAATGGGGCCCGCGCCACCATGCCCGCCTTCGCTCAGATCTTCGTGGCAGACGGAACGTCGACCGGGCTGGACCTGGACCGCAAGGCCTTCGTGCTGCGCAAGCGCGCCGAGCGTGAGGCCGGTGTCTACTTCCCGTCGCTCTCCGCGCGCACCATCGTCTACAAGGGCATGCTCACCACCGGGCAGCTCGAACCGTTCTTCCCGGACCTGTCCGACCGGCGCTTCGCGACGACGGTGGCTCTGGTCCACTCGCGGTTCTCCACCAACACCTTCCCGAGCTGGCCGCTCGCCCACCCGTACCGCTTCGTCGCGCACAACGGCGAGATCAACACGGTCAAGGGCAACCGCAACTGGATGCGGGCCCGTGAGTCCCAGCTTGCTTCCGATCTGTTCGGAGCCGAGAAGCTGGAGCGGATCTTCCCCGTCTGTACGCCCGACGCGTCGGACTCCGCTTCCTTCGACGAGGTACTGGAGCTGCTCCATCTCGGCGGGCGCTCGCTGCCGCACGCGGTGCTGATGATGGTCCCCGAGGCGTGGGAGAACCACGACTCCATGGACCCGGCCCGGCGGGCCTTTTACCAGTACCACGCCACGATGATGGAGCCCTGGGACGGCCCGGCCTGCGTCACCTTCACCGACGGCACCCAGGTCGGCGCCGTACTCGACCGCAACGGTCTGCGTCCCGGTCGCTACTGGGTGACCGACGACGGGCTTGTCGTGCTGTCGTCCGAGGTGGGTGTGCTCGACATCGACCCCGCGAAGGTGGTCCGCAAGGGACGGCTGCAGCCCGGCAAGATGTTCCTCGTCGACACCGCCGAGCACCGGATCATCGAGGACGACGAGATCAAGGCCGGTCTGGCCGCCGAGGCTCCGTACCAGGAGTGGCTGGAAGCCGGCGAGATCGAGCTGGAGGACCTGCCCGAGCGTGAGCACATCGTGCACACGCACGCCTCGGTCACGCGTCGCCAGCAGACCTTCGGGTACACCGAGGAAGAGCTGCGCGTCATCCTCGCGCCGATGGCTCGTACGGGCGGCGAGCCGCTCGGTTCCATGGGTACGGACTCGCCCATCGCGGCGCTGTCCGAGCGGCCCCGGCTGCTCTTCGACTACTTCACCCAGCTCTTCGCGCAGGTCACCAACCCGCCGCTGGACGCCATCCGCGAGGAGCTCGTCACCTCGCTGCGTTCCTCGCTCGGCCCCCAGGGCAACATCCTGGAGCCGACCGCAGCGACCTGCCGCAACGTCACGCTGCCGTTCCCGGTGATCGACAACGACGAGCTGGCCAAGCTGATACACATCAACGCCGACGGTGACATGCCGGGCCTGACGGCCGCCACGCTGTCCGGCCTCTACCGCGTGAGCGGCGGCGGCGACGCGCTGGCCGCCCGTATCGAGGAGATCTGCACCGAGGCCGACGCCGCCATCGAGGCCGGCGCCCGCCTGATCGTGCTCTCCGACCGGCACTCGGACGCCGAGCACGCGCCGATTCCGTCGCTGCTGCTGACCTCCGCCGTGCACCACCACCTGATCCGTACGAAGCAGCGCACCCAGGTGGGGCTGCTCGTCGAGGCCGGCGATGTGCGCGAGGTGCACCACGTCGCGCTGCTGATCGGTTTTGGTGCTGCCGCCGTCAACCCGTACCTGGCCATGGAGTCCGTGGAGGACCTCGTCCGGGCGGGTACGTTCATCGAGGGCGCCGAGCCCGAGCAGGCCATCCGGAATCTGATCTACGCCCTGGGCAAGGGTGTCCTGAAGGTCATGTCCAAGATGGGCATCTCGACCGTCGCCTCCTACCGGGGCGCGCAGGTCTTCGAGGCCGTCGGTCTGGACGAGGCCTTCGTCGAGAAGTACTTCAACGGTACGGCGACCAAGATCGGCGGCGCCGGTCTCGACATCATCGCCAAGGAGGTCGCCGCCCGGCACGCCAAGGCGTACCCGGCCTCCGGCATCGCCGCCACGCACCGCGCGCTGGAGATCGGCGGCGAGTACCAGTGGCGGCGCGAGGGCGAGCCGCACCTGTTCGACCCGGAGACGGTCTTCCGCCTCCAGCACGCCACGCGCAACCGCCGGTACGACATCTTCAAGCAGTACACGGACCGGGTTAATGAGCAGTCCGAGCGGCTGATGACGCTGCGTGGGCTGTTTGGGTTCAAGAGTGGGCGTGAGGCCATCTCGATCGACGAGGTCGAGCCCGCTTCCGAGATCGTCAAGCGCTTCTCCACCGGCGCCATGTCGTACGGCTCCATCTCCCAGGAGGCGCACGAGACCCTCGCCATCGCCATGAACCAGCTGGGCGGCAAGTCCAACACCGGTGAGGGCGGCGAGGACGCCGAGCGGCTGTACGACCCGGCGCGGCGCTCCAGCATCAAGCAGGTCGCCTCCGGGCGGTTCGGTGTGACGAGCGAGTACCTGGTCAACGCCGATGACATCCAGATCAAGATGGCGCAGGGTGCCAAGCCCGGTGAGGGCGGTCAGCTGCCCGGTCACAAGGTCTACCCGTGGGTCGCCAAGACCCGGCACTCGACGCCGGGCGTAGGGCTCATCTCGCCGCCGCCGCACCACGACATCTACTCCATCGAGGACCTGGCTCAGCTGATCCACGACCTCAAGAACGCCAACCCGGCCGCGCGTATCCACGTGAAGCTGGTGTCGGAGGTCGGTGTCGGCACGGTCGCGGCGGGTGTGTCCAAGGCGCACGCCGATGTGGTGCTGATCTCGGGTCATGATGGTGGTACGGGTGCTTCTCCGCTCACTTCGCTGAAGCACGCGGGCGGTCCCTGGGAGCTCGGGCTCGCCGAGACGCAGCAGACGCTGCTGCTCAACGGGCTGCGCGACCGTATCGTCGTCCAGACCGACGGTCAGCTGAAGACCGGCCGCGACGTGATCATCGCCGCGCTGCTCGGCGCCGAGGAGTTCGGTTTCGCGACCGCGCCGCTCGTCGTCTCCGGCTGCGTCATGATGCGCGTCTGCCACCTCGACACGTGCCCGGTCGGCATCGCCACGCAGAACCCGGTCCTGCGCGACCGGTTCTCCGGCAAGGCCGAGTACATCGTCAACTTCTTCCAGTTCATTGCGGAGGAAGTACGCGAGCTGCTGGCCGAGCTCGGTTTCCGTACGCTCGAAGAGGCCGTCGGCCACGCCGAGCTGCTCGACACCGACGCGGCCGTGGAGCACTGGAAGGCGCAGGGTCTCGACCTGGAGCCGCTCTTCTACGTCCCCGAGCTGCCGGAGGGCGCGGTCCGTCACCAGATCACCGTCCAGGACCACGCGCTGGAGAAGGCGCTCGACAACGAGCTGATCAAGCTCGCCGCCGACGCCCTGGCCGTGGACAACGCCGAGGCCGCCGGGCCGGTCCGCGCGCAGGTCGCGATCCGCAACATCAACCGGACCGTCGGCACGATGCTCGGTCACGAGGTGACGAAGAAGTTCGGCGGGGCGGGTCTGCCCGACGACACCATCGACATCACCTTCACGGGATCGGCCGGTCAGTCCTTCGGCGCCTTCATCCCCCGTGGCGTGACGCTGCGGCTCGAAGGCGACGCCAACGACTACGTGGGCAAGGGCCTTTCGGGCGGCCGGATCATCGTCCGGCCGGACCGGGGCGCCGACCACCTCGCCGAGTACTCGACGATCGCGGGCAACACGATCGCGTACGGCGCGACGAGCGGTGAACTCTTCCTGCGGGGCAGGACCGGTGAGCGCTTCTGCGTCCGTAACTCCGGCGCCACGGTCGTCTCGGAGGGCGTGGGCGACCACGGCTGCGAGTACATGACCGGCGGCCGCGCGGTGGTACTGGGCGAGACCGGGCGCAACTTCGCGGCCGGCATGTCCGGCGGCGTCGCGTACGTCATCGACCTCGACCCGGACAACGTCAACTCCGGCAACGCCGGGGCCGTCGAGGCGCTCGACGACGCCGACAAGCTGTGGCTGCACGATGTGGTGCGCCGCCACGAGGAGGAGACCGCGTCCACGGTCGCTTCGAAGCTGCTGGCCGAGTGGGACACCGCCGTGACCCGCTTCAGCAAGATCATCCCGTCCACGTACAAGGCAGTGCTCGCCGCCAAGGACGCCGCTGAGCTCGCCGGTCTCTCCGAGCAGGAGACCACCGAGAAGATGATGGAGGCGGCGACCAATGGCTGACCCCAAGGGCTTCCTGACCACCGGCCGTGAGGTCGCCAAGACCCGACCCGCCGGTGAGCGCGTCAAGGACTGGAACGAGGTCTACGTTCCCGGCTCCCTGCTGCCGATCATCAGCAAGCAGGCGGGCCGCTGCATGGACTGCGGCATCCCGTTCTGCCACAACGGCTGCCCGCTCGGGAACCTCATCCCCGAGTGGAACGACTACGCCTACCGCGAGGACTGGGCGGCGGCGAGCGAGCGGCTGCACGCCACCAACAACTTCCCGGAGTTCACCGGGCGGCTGTGCCCGGCTCCCTGCGAGTCGGCGTGCGTGCTCGGCATCAACCAGCCGGCCGTCACCATCAAGAACGTCGAAGTCTCGATCATCGACAAGGCGTGGGGGAACGGTGACGTCACGCCGCAGCCGCCCGAGCGTCTTTCGGGCAAGACCGTCGCCGTCATCGGGTCGGGGCCTGCGGGTCTCGCCGCAGCTCAGCAGCTGACGCGGGCCGGTCACACGGTCGCGGTGTACGAGCGCGCCGACCGCATCGGCGGACTGCTGCGCTACGGCATCCCCGAGTTCAAGATGGAGAAGGTGCACATCAACCGGCGCATCGAGCAGATGCGCGCGGAAGGCACCAAGTTCCGTACGGAAGTGGAGATCGGCCGCGACATCGACGCCGCGAAGCTGCGGCGTCGTTACGACGCGGTGGTCATCGCCGCCGGCGCGACGGTCTCCCGCGACCTGCCCGTACCGGGCCGTGACCTGAACGGCATCCACTTCGCGATGGAGTACCTGCCGCTCGCCAACAAGGTGCAGGAGGGCGACCTGACGGCCTCCCCGATCACCGCCGAGGGCAAGCACGTCGTGGTCATCGGCGGCGGCGACACCGGCGCGGACTGCGTGGGCACCGCCCACCGCCAGGGCGCGGCGTCCGTCACTCAGCTGGAGATCATGCCGAAGCCGGGCGAGGAGCGTAACGCCAACCAGCCGTGGCCGACCTTCCCGATGCTCTACAAGGTCACCTCCGCGCACGAGGAGGGCGGCGAGCGGGTCTACTCCGTCTCGACCACCCACTTCGAGGGCGACGAGGACGGCAACGTCCAGTTCCTGCACCTCGTCGAAGTGGAGTTCAAGGACGGCAAGCTGGAGCAGAAGCCGGGCACGGAGCGGAAGATCCCCGCTCAGCTCGTCACGCTGGCGATGGGCTTCACCGGCACCGACCAGGCGAACGGCCTGGTCCAGCAGTTCGGTCTGGAGCTCGACGCGCGCGGCAACATCGCTCGCGACGCGCAGTACGCGACGAACGTCGACGGCGTCTTCGTCGCCGGTGACGCGGGCCGCGGTCAGTCGCTCATCGTGTGGGCGATCGCCGAGGGGCGGTCGGCGGCGCGTGGCGTGGACCGGTTCCTGACGGGGACGAGCGAGCTGCCCGCCCCGGTGAAGCCGACGGACCGTGCGCTGACCGTCTGACGTACGCCCCGGCAAATAAAACGTCCCGCACAACGGCGTGCGGAACTGAACGCGGCGCCTGCCCTGTCCCCGACCGGACACTGGGTGGGCGCCGCGGCGCGTCCTGACTGTCAGGCCGCGAAGGACGTCAGCGATGACGTCTTCATCAGTACGAGCACGACCAGCAGCACCAGCACCCCGGCGCCCGCGGCCACCTGGATCGCGGTGCGGTTCTTACGGGGTGCGTACGCCAGGGCCAGGCTGACCAGGCCGCCGGTGAGCAGGCCGCCCAGGTGGGCCTGCCAGGAGGCGAAGAGGGCGGACACCACCATCCAGATCATGAGCCCGGCCATGAAGCGGTTGACCGCCTGCATGTCGCGGCCCAGGCGGCGGCAGATCACGTAGTACGAGGCCGAGACGCCGAAGATCGCGCCCGAGGCGCCCACGACGATGCTGTGCGGCGCGATCAGGTAGACCAGTACAGAGCCGCCGAGCGCGGACAGCAGGTAGAGAGCGGCGTAACGGGCCCGGCCGAGCTGGTCCTCGACCGTCCTGCCCACATTCCACAGGCAGAGCATGTTCATGACGATGTGCATGATCCCGAAGCTGCCCCCGGTCGGACGCAGGTGGAGGAACGCGCCGGTGAGCAGCCGGTACCACTCGCCGTCGGCCACCCCGGCGACGGTCGGGGCGGCGTAGCCTCCGCTCTCGGGACCCAGCAGGCCCCAGCCGAGCATGCCGAACCGGCCGACGAGGTCGGGGCGCGCCAGTTCACCGAGGTAGGCGGCAACGTTCAGAGCGATCAGCGCGTACGTCACCACCGGCGCGGCCGCCCCGGCCACCGCGCCACCGAAGACCGTGCGCGCCTGGCGGACGGACTTGTGGCCGTCCTTCACGCACTCGGGGCACTGGTGACCGACGGCCGCCTCCCGCATGCAGTCGGGGCAGATGAACCGTTCGCAGCGCGTGCAGCTCACGTACGTCTCGTACTTGGGGTGGCGGTAACACGTCGTGACGGCGGCTTCCACGGCCGGCTCCTTGGGCTTCTTCAGGACAAACGGGGAGAGCCGGTGGGGTCGGCGCCGCTCAAGATAACGCACGGGTCCGTACCGGCCGCTGCTCGCAGTGCGGGCCCCGGCCGGATGCCGGTGACGTAACCTCAGCAGACCTGCCTGCGCTGCCACTTCCCGCCAGCCCCGTAACCCCGTACGAAACGGAGATCCGACGTGGCGATAAGCCTCCACAAGGTCGAGGAGACCGCGCCCGCGCTCGTCAGCCTGTACAAGAGCGCCGGAGCCTCGGTGCAGAATCACGGGCTGAGCGGGCAGCGCGCGGCCGTCTACCTCGTCCTCGACTACTCGGGTTCCATGAGGCCGTACTACCAGGACGGCAGCGTGCAGGCGCTCGCCGACCGGGTGCTCGGGCTGTCCGCCCATCTCGACGACGACGGCAGCGTGCCGCTCGTGTTCTTCTCGACGGATGTCGACGCGATCACGGACATCGCCCTCGACAACCACCAGGGGCGCATCGACAAGATCGTCGCCGGGCTCGGGCACATGGGCAAGACCAGCTATCACCTGGCCATGGACGCGGTGATCGACCACTACCTGGACAGCGGATCGACTGCGCCCGCACTCGTCGCCTTCCAGACCGACGGCGGTCCCATCAACAAGCTCGCGGCGGAGCGGTACGTCTGCAAGGCCGCGAAGCTTCCACTGTTCTGGCAGTTCGTGGGCTTCGGCAATACGCGAAGCACGCAGTTCGACTTCCTGCGCAAGCTGGACGAACTGGCCGTCCCGGCGAGGCGTGTGGTCGACAACGCGGGCTACTTCCATGCCGGGCTGGACCCGCGCCAGGTCTCGGACGGGGAGCTGTACGACCAGTTGGTGCGCGAGTTCCCCGCGTGGCTGGCGGCGGCGCGGGCGCAGGGCATCGTGCGATGACGGTCCGGGTGCTGAGGGCGGCCGACCGTGAGGCCGTGGCGTGGAAGAACGGCGGCGGGGTCACCCGGGAGATCGCGGCTTCACCCGAGGGCGCCGGGATGGCCGACTTCGACTGGCGGATCAGCCTCGCGGAGGTCGAAGCGGACGGCCCGTTCTCGGCATTCCCCGAGGTGGACCGCATCCTGACGATGGCCGAAGGTGCCGGGATGGACCTCATGGTGGGCGGGGAGCGGCGGCTCGTGGACCAGTGTTACGTCCCGCAGGACTTCCCCGGCGACGTCGCCACCGACTGCCGGCTGCTCGACGGCCGGGTCGTGAACTTCAACGTCATGCACCGCAGGGGCCGCACCACCGCGCGGGTCGCGGTGGTGCGCGGCGGCCTGGATGTCGCAGTCCCGCCCAACGGGACGGTGGTGATCGTCGCACTCGACGGGACCGCGTCGTTCGACGGCATCACCCTCGCCCCGTACGACGCCGTCATGACCGGGTCGCCGGGCGCGCTGTCCGCCCAAGGTCACGCGGCGGTTGTCACCCTCACCCCCACTCTCACCCTCACGACCGGCTGAGCCGCGCGGCCTGCGGGCGACACCCGCGAGCGGGCCGTCCGCGCGGGTTCAGTCGCGCGGTATCGCCCCACGCGTCGCGGGCTTCCAGGAGATCCCCATCTCGCCGGCGGCGGTCGACACGGTGACGGGCTCGCTGCCGGCGGTTTCCGAGGCCCAGGCCGCGTAGCCGTCGGGACGGACGAGCAGAGTCGTACGGCGGTCACTCGCCCAGTGCGCCACGGTGAGCCGCCCGTCGTGGTCGACCTCCGCGCCTCGCGGGGTGATGAGCACGAACCGCCCCGCGCGAAGCTGCTCGTACAGTCGGCCCTCCTGCAGCTCGACGTCCGGAACGCGCTTGCCGGTGAACGGGTGGGCGCCGCGAGGAGCGCCGTACGCGTAACCGATGCCCGTGATCTGGCCGATCGCCCTGCGGGCAGCCGGGCGTACGTTGCCGACGGCCAGGGTCAGCAGGGCGCGGAGTCCGCGCTGCAGCGGGGTGTGGGCCATGGCCAGGCGGAGGAGCGCGCCGCTGCTGCGCAGCACGGCCTTGCCGACCGGGTGCCTTTCGTCGTGATACGAGTCCAGCAGGGCTTCCGGCGCCTGCCCGTTGACCACGGAGGCCAGCTTCCAGCCGAGGTTGGCCGCGTCCTGGAGGCCGGTGTTCATGCCCTGGCCACCGGCCGCGGAGTGCGTGTGCGCCGCGTCGCCCGCGAGAAGGACCCTGCCCACCCGGTACCGCGGGACCTGGCGTTCGTCGCTGTGGAACCGGGACATCCAGCGGGCGTCGTGCATACCGAAGTCGCTGCCGAAGGCGCGCCGGGTGATCGCACGCAGCTCCTCCAGTTCGACGGGCGCCGTGTCGGGGATCGCGCCGCGCGTACGGTCCCAGCCGCCCACGCGCCAGTACCCGTCCTCGAAGGGGATGAGGAAGCCGAAGGCCGTACCCATGCCGTTGATCACGGCCGTACGGTCGGGCTCCTCCGCGAGCAGCACGTCGGCCAGGACGATCGACTTGATGACCGAGTGTCCGGGGAAGGGCATGCGCAGGGCCTTGCGCACGGCGCTGCGAACCCCGTCGGCGCCCACGGCGTAGGCGGCCCGCAGCGCGTCGGCCGTTCCGTCCTCGCGCCGCACGTCGAGGGTCACACCCGTCTCGTCCTGCGTGAGCCCGGTGACCTCCGCTCCGTACACGAACGTTGCGCCGTTCTTCTCGGCCCGGCGCAGGAGCAGCTTGTCCACCTCGAACTGCGGGGTGACCAGCAAGTACGGGAAGCGCGAAGGGAGATCGGAGATGTCGAGGGAGAGCGAGCCGAAGAGCCGCAGCCGGCTGATGATCTGGCCGGTCGCGACCAGCTCGTCGGCGAGGCCGCGGGCATCGAGCTGCTCCAGGGTGCGGGCGTGCACGCCGAAGGCCCGGGTGAGATTGCTGATGCCCTGCGGGCGACGCTCCACCACCGTGACGGGGACACCGGCGGCCGCGAGGTCGCCGGCGAGGAGCAGGCCGGTGGGGCCGGCCCCCACTACGACGACGTTGCGCTGGAAAGTGGTACCGGTCGTGCCGTTCATGGCGACCTCCTGATGCCAACACCTGTTGGTCAACGCTTGTTGGCCCAATGTAGAGCGGAGGGCGGGATGATGTCAACGGGTGTTGGCCTACGCGTGTTGTCGGTTCTGGGACGGCTTCGGTGATACCCGACAGGAGATGTCGGGTATCACGGCTTCAATGTCGCCATGGCTATGAGTTGGGCAGACTTCCAGGCGGCGGAACCGCAGTTCGCGCAGGCCGCGCAGCAGCGGTTCCAGCAGTACAAGCACCATGTCCTCGCGACGATCCGCAAGGACGGATCGCCGCGTGTGACCGGGCTCGAAGTGTCGTTCCTCCATGGCGAGTTGTGGCTCGGCATGATGCCGAACTCGCGCAAGGCGCTGGACCTCCGGCGCGATCCGCGCTTCGCCGTCCAGGCGAACCCGGGTGAGGGCGACGATTTGCGGGACGGGGACGTACGGATCAGCGGCCGGGCGGTGGAGATCACCGACGCCGACGTGATCGCCCGCTACTCCGAGGGGACCAAGCCGCCGGAGCCGTTCCACCTGTTCCGCGTGGAACTGACCGAGGTGGTCGGGACCTCCATCGAGGGCGACTCGCTCGTCGTACGGGCCTGGCGGCCGGGCAGTCCGGTACGGACGATCCGCCGGGGCAACGGCGACGAAGCGCCTCGGGAGGACTGAGGGCCCGGTGGGCAGGGGTGGGGGGCGGGTGCGGATCTCGGTGCGGCGTGGCGGTGCGTCGGCCTGCGGCAAGGACCTGCGGCAGGCACCTGCGGTGCGTCGCGTGCGGCGAGTTACCGTACGCCCGGCGGCGTCATGGGCCAGCCAGTACCTTCGCCCGGCACTCCGACGGCGTCCCCCACGCGTCACGCAGCGGGCGGGCCTTGCGGAGCCAGAGGGAGAGGTCGAGCTCCTCCGTGTAGCCGACCGCCCCGTGCAACTGGAGCGCGGTCCGCCCGGCGGCGTACGCGGCCTCGCCCGCCGTGAGCTTCGCGGCGGCGATGTCGGCAGAGGTCATGGACAGTGCCGCGCCGAAAAGCAGCGGCCGGGCGAACTCCAGCCCGATCAGGGTGTCGGCCAGCCGGTGCTTGACCGCCTGGAAGCCCCCGATGGCCGTCCCGAACTGCGTGCGCTGCTTGACGTACGCCACCGTCCGGTCCAGCAGCGCCAGCCCGGTGCCCAGCGCCTGCGCGGCGGTGGCGAACGCCGCGTGGTCGGCGGCGTACGCGGCGGCCGCCGTCACCGCCGGTCCCGAGGCGAGCAGTTCGCCGCCCGGCTCCGGCCGGTACAGCCGGCGCGCCGGATCCGCCGACGCCTGGAGCGCGCCGTACCCGGGAGCGAGCCGCAGCTCGTCCCCGCGCACGGTGAGGAGGTACGTCGCCGAATCCGCGTCCAGCGCGTACGGGCCGCAGCCCTGAAGCGTGAGCGTCGCGTTCGCCGCGCCCCCCGCCAGCGCCGGCAGCAGCCGCTTCGCGGGACCCGCCTCGCCGTGCTCGGCGAGGCGGGCCAGCAGGACGGCGGCCGCGACGGTCTCCACCACCGGACCGGGCACCGCATGCCGCCCGAGTTCCACACAGGCCACCGCCAGCTCGACCGGCAGCGGCCCCACCCCCTCGTACGCCTCGGGAACGGCCAGCGCGAAGACCCCCGCCTCGGCGAGCCGCACCCACAGCGCGTTCCCGGGAACGGCGTTTGCGGCCGCCCATGCCCGTACGACAGAAGGTGTGTCCGCGGCCGTCAGCAGCGCTTCCAGGGAACGCCCGAAAGCGGCCTGCTCGTCGGTCAGCAGGAACCTCATCAGCGGCGGCCCTTCGGCAGGCCGAGGAGGCGCTCGGCGATGATGTCGCGCTGTATCTCGTTCGTCCCCGCGTAGATGGGCCCGGCGAGCGCGAACACATAGCCCTCCGCCCACTCGCTCCGCGCCAGCTCGCCGTCCGCGCCCAGCAGATCGAGCGCGGTCTCGTGCAGGGCGATGTCGTAGTCGGACCAGAAGACCTTGTTGAGGCTGGACTCCGCTCCAAGGGCCGTGCCCGCCGCGAAGCGCGAAGCGTTGGCGTACGTGAAGAGCTGATACGCGCGCGCCCCGACCACCGCGTCCGCCACCCGGTCGCGCAGCGCCGTGTCCGAAGGATCCGCCGACGTACGCCACTGCTGTACGAGCCGGTCGGCGGCGGCGACGAAACGGCCGGGGGAGCGCAGGGTCAGCCCGCGTTCGTTCCCCGTCGTCGACATGGCGATCCGCCAGCCCTGCCCCGGCTCCCCGATGACGTCCTCGTCCGGCACGAACACGTCGTCCAGGAAGACCTCCGCGAAGGCCGGTTTGCCGTCGAGCCGGCCGATGGGGCGGACCGTGACACCGTCCGCCCTCAGATCGAACATCAGGTAGGTCAGGCCGTGGTGCGGCTTCGCCGCCCCGGGGTCCGTACGGAAGATCCCGAAGGCCCGGTCCGCGAAGGCGGCCCGCGACGACCACGTCTTCTGGCCGGACAGCAGCCACCCGCCCTCCGTCCGTACGGCGCGTGACGTGAGGGAGGCGAGGTCCGATCCCGACTCGGGCTCGGACCAGGCCTGCGCCCAGATCACCTCGCCGCTCGCCATGGCCGGCAGAACGCGGGCGCGCTGCTCTGCGGTGGCATGGTCGAAGAGCGTCGGCGCGAGGAGGCTGATGCCGTTCTGCGAGACCCGCCCCGGAGCGCCCGCCGCGAAGTACTCCTCCTCGAAGAGCAGCCACTTGAAGATGTCGGCGCCCCGCCCGCCGTACTCCCGCGGCCACGACACCACCGACCAGCGGTCCGCGTGCAACCGTGCCTCCCACGCGCGGTGCGCGGCGAAACCCTCCTCCGTCTCCAGGGAGGGGAGCGGCTCCGCGGGGAGGTGCGCGGCCAGCCACGCCCGCGCCTCGGCGCGGAAGGCGTCCTCCTCCGGCGTGTGCCGCAAGTCCATCAGGTACTCGCCTTCTTCATCGCGGACACATCCATCCCGCCGAGCGGGTCCGCGGCGGTCTCGGCGTTGTGGGCGTGGGCGAGGTGGTGCAGTCCGAAGACCGAGTCCATGCCGGTGTGCATGCCCTGAAGGTCCTCCGCCTGGTTCACGGCCCGCTTCGTGAGGGCCAGGCCCAGGCGCGGCATCGCGGCGATCCGGAGGGCCAGTTCCTCGGTACGCTCCGCCAGTTCGGCCCGTTCCACGACGCGGTTGACCATGCCGACCTCGTACGCCCTGCGCGCCGGCATCCGGTCGCCCGTGTAGAGGAACTCCTTGGCGATCCGCGGCGGCATCACCCACGGGTGCGCGAAGTACTCGACTCCGGGGATGCCCATCCGCACCACCGGATCGGCGAAGAACGCGTCCTCGGAAGCGACGATCAGGTCGCAGATCCAGGCGAGCATCAGCCCGCCCGCGACGCACGCTCCCTGGACGGACGCGACGACCGGTTTCGGCAGCTCGCGCCAGCGCCGGCACATCCCCAGATAGACCTCCGACTCACGCGCGAAGCGCGACTCGGCGCCCTGCTTGTCGCAGTGGTCCCACCACAGGCCCGCCTTGCGCTCGAAGGGCAGATGGGCGTCGCGTTCGGGGGTGCCGATGTCGTGGCCGGCGCAGAAGTGCTCGCCGGCTCCGGCCAGCACGATGACCTTCACCTCGGAGTCCGCCGCGGCGCGGTAGAAGGCCGCGTCCAGGGCGTAGGTCATCGCGGAGTTCTGGGCGTTGCGGTAGCGCGGGCGGTTGAGGGTGGCGTAGGCGAGGGGTCCGCGTCGCTCGTACAGCACGGGGGGCTCGTGGGCGGTGGGCGTGGGCATCGGCTCATCCTTCCCTAACAAGTGTTTGGTAGGTTAACGTACGGCCATGAGCAGCGTCGAGGAGTTCCGCGCCCCACGCCCCGAGTACGTACCGGGCCACGGTCTGCTCAAGGGGCGTACCGCAGTCATCACCGCCGCGGCCGGCGCCGGCATCGGCGGCGCCACGGCGCGCAGATTCCTGGAGGAGGGCGCGTGCATCGTCATCGGGGACGCCCACGCCCGCCGCCTGAGCGCGGCCGAGGAGGCGCTCGCCGAGGAGTTCGGCGCCGGGAACGTCGCCTCCCTGCCGTGCGACGTCACCGAAGAGACCGAGGTGCAGGCGCTCTTCGACCGCGCGGTACGCGAACACGGCGGCCTGGACATCATCGTCAACAACGCGGGCCTCGGCGGCACGGCCGAACTCGTCGACATGACCGACGAGCAGTGGTCCAAGGTCATCGACGTGACACTGAACGGCACCTTCCGCTGCACCCGCGCGGCCCTGCGCACCCTGAAGGCGGCCGGCCGCGGCGGCGTCGTCGTCAACAACGCCTCCGTCGTCGGCTGGCGCGCCCAGGCCGGCCAGGCCCACTACGCGGCCGCCAAGGCCGGCGTCATGGCGCTCACCCGGTGCGCGGCGGTCGAGGCGGCGGCGTACGGCGTACGGGTCAACGCCGTCGCCCCCAGCCTCGCCATGCACCCGCACCTGGTGAAGGTCACCTCCGCCGAACTGCTCGCGGAACTCACCGAGCGTGAGGTGTTCGGACGGTACGCCGAGCCCTGGGAGGTCGCAAACGCCATCGTCTTCCTCGCCAGCGGCTACTCCTCGTACATGACCGGCGAGACGGTCTCCATCAGCAGCCAGCGCGCCTAGCCGATGCCCAGGCGGACCGTGCCCGGGCGGACAATGGCAGCGTGCCTAACAACGTGCCTGACAAGAAGAAGAACCAGGTGACCGCCTCGCCCGAGCGGCGCCGTGAACTCCTCGGCACGGCAGCCGAGGTGTTCGCCGCCCAGGGTTACAACGCCACCACCGTCCGCAAGATCGCGGACGCGGCGGGCATGCTCGCGGGCAGCCTCTACTACCACTTCGATTCCAAGGAATCGATGCTCGACGAGATCCTCTCGACCTTCCTGGACGAGCTGTGGCAGGGGTACGACGCCGTGCTCGCCGCCGGGCTCGGGCCGAGGGAGACCATCGAGGCGCTCGTCACCGAGTCCTTCAGGGAGATCGACCGGCACCGCGCCGCCGTCGCGATCTACCAGAAGGAGTCCAGGCACCTGTCCGCGCAGCCCCGCTTCCACTACCTCGCCGACTCGCAGCAGAAGTTCGAGAAGGCGTGGCTGGGGACGCTGGAACGCGGGGTCGCGGCGCGGGTCTTCCGCGCCGACCTCGACATCCGGCTCACCTATCGCTTCGTCCGGGACACGGTCTGGGTCGCCGCGTCCTGGTACCGGCCGGGCGGCCTGCACAGCCCCGAGGAGATCGCCCGCCAGTACCTGTCGATGGTCCTGGACGGCATCGCCCTGCGTACGTAAGACGCGACACGTAACCCGAAGGAGCAGCAGCCATGGCCGAGGCCTACATAGTCGAAGCGGTACGGACCCCGGTCGGCCGGCGCAAGGGAGGCCTCGCGGCCGTCCACCCGGCCGACCTCGGAGCGCACGTTCTGAAGGCCCTCGTCGCGCGCTCCGGCATCGACCCCTCGGCGGTCGAGGACGTCGTCTTCGGCTGCCTGGACACGGTGGGACCGCAGGCGGGCGACATCGCCCGTACGGCGTGGCTGGCGGCGGGGCTGCCCGAGGAGGTGCCCGGCGTCACGATCGACCGCCAGTGCGGGTCCTCGCAGCAGGCGGTGCACTTCGCGGCGCAGGGCGTGATGTCGGGGACGCAGGACCTGGTGGTCGCCGGGGGCACGCAGAACATGACGCAGATCCCCATCGCCTTCGCGTCCCGGCAGGCGGCCGAGCCGCTGGGCCTCACGGACGGCCCGTTCGCCGGCTCGCAGGGCTGGCGGGAGCGGTACGGCTCACTGCCGGTGAACCAGTTTTACGGGGCGGAGCTGATGGCCGGGAAGTGGGGCATCTCGCGGCTCGACATGGAGGAGTACGCCCTGCGCTCGCACCAGCGGGCGGTGCGCGCCATCGACGAGGGGCGCTTCGAGCGGGAGACGGTGGCGTACGGGGACGCGACGGCCGACGAGGGGCCGCGCCGCGACACCACGCTGGAGAAGATGGCGGGGCTGAAGCCGGTTCTGGAGGGCGGCACGATCACGGCGGCGTGCTCGTCGCAGATCTCGGACGGGGCGGCGGCGATGCTGATCGCGTCCGAACGGGCGGTCGCGGTACACGGGCTGACGCCGCGTGCCCGTATCCACCACCTGTCGGTGCGGGGGGAGGACCCGATCCGGATGCTGTCGGCGCCGATTCCGGCGACGGCGTACGCACTGAAGAAGGCCGGCATGGCGATCGACGACATGGACCTGGTCGAGATCAACGAGGCCTTCGCGCCGGTCGTGCTGGCCTGGCTGAAGGAGACGGGCGCGGACCCGGCCCGGGTGAACGTCAACGGCGGCGCGATCGCACTGGGTCACCCGCTGGGGGCGACCGGCGTCAGACTGATGACGACGCTGCTGCACGAACTGGAGCGTACGCAGGGCCGGTTCGGCCTCCAGACGATGTGCGAGGGCGGCGGCCAGGCGAACGTCACCATCATCGAACGTGTCTGAGGGGCTGAGGGGGCTGCTGAGGGGGGCGGGTTCGCGCCTCCGGTGGTACGACGATCTTCTTGCGGCGAAGGGGTGGTGCTCCGGCGTCATCGTGTTAGAGTGAGCGAGTTGCAGTTTTGGTACCCATAAACATTATGTGCGCCTGACGGGAATGCTTCCTCAGGCGCATTTTGTTTTCCGGTTCTCCGGATGGGGCTCATTGCGGCGACGTGGAATCCGTACAGTCCGGATTTCCGGATCTGCCCCAGTTTTTTAGGAGAATGACATGGCTACTGGAACCGTGAAGTGGTTCAACTCGGAAAAGGGCTTCGGCTTCATCGAGCAGGACGGCGGCGGCGCTGACGTCTTCGCTCACTACTCGAACATCGCCACCCAGGGCTTCCGTGAGCTCCAGGAGGGCCAGAAGGTCTCCTTCGACGTCACGCAGGGCCAGAAGGGCCCGCAGGCGGAGAACATCGTCCCGGCCTAATTCGCCGACGCGATACCTCGCTAGCCGGGGCCCGCACCGTGAAGGTGCGGGCCCCGGCTTGTGCTTGTTTCCAGGAAGGCAAAATCTGAATGACCCGCTCCGAACGCCCCGCCGCCGCCACCACCGCACGCTCCGCGCGTCCCGCCCGCAACCGCTCCGCGCAGCCCGCTCGCGGCAAGGCCCCCGCAAAGGGTGCCGCCCGCAGGGCCACGCCTGTGCAGGGTGAATTCGCGATGCCGGAGACGATTACCCCGGCGCTGCCGCCCGTCGAGAACTTCGCCGATCTCGACATGCCCGCGGCCCTCCTCAAGACCCTGGCGGCCCAGGGTGTGACCGAGCCGTTCCCCATTCAGGGCGCGACCCTGCCGAACACGCTCGCGGGCCGCGACATCCTCGGCCGCGGACGCACCGGTTCCGGCAAGACCCTCGCCTTCGGCCTCGGGCTGCTCGCCCGCACCGCGGGCAGGCGCTGCGAGCCGCGCGCGCCGCTCGCCCTGGTCCTGGTGCCCACCCGCGAGCTCGCGCAGCAGGTCACCGACGCGCTCACGCCGTACGCCACGGCCGTGAACCTGCGGATGGCCACGGTCGTCGGCGGCATGTCGATCACCAAGCAGGCGAACACGCTGCGCCGTGGCGCGGAGGTGCTCGTCGCCACCCCCGGCCGCCTGAAGGACCTCATCGAGCGCGGTGACGCGGACCTCGGCCAGGTGTCGATCACCGTCCTCGATGAGGCCGACCAGATGGCCGACATGGGCTTCCTTCCGCAGGTCACAGCGCTGCTGAAGCAGGTCGAGCCGGACGGGCAGCGGATGCTGTTCTCGGCGACACTCGACCGGAACGTCGACCGGTTGGTGCGGATGTTCCTGACCGATCCGGTGGTCCACTCCGTCGACCCGTCGGCGGGCGCGGTGACGACGATGGAGCACCACGTGCTGTACGTCGCCGACGAGACCGACAAGAAGGCCGTCGCCACGCGCATCGCCGCCCGCGAGGGGCGGGTGATCCTCTTCGTGGACACCAAGCGCGCCGCGGACCGCTTCGCGAAGCGGCTGCTGGCCAGCGGTGTGTACGCGGCGGCGCTGCACGGCGGCCGTTCGCAGCCGCAGCGCAACCGCACGCTCGACCAGTTCAAGACCGGGCAGGTCACCGCGCTGGTGGCGACCAATGTGGCGGCCCGCGGCATTCACGTCGACGACCTCGACCTCGTGGTCAACGTGGACCCGCCGACCGACCACAAGGACTACCTGCACCGTGGCGGCCGTACCGCTCGCGCGGGCGAGTCCGGCAGCGTCGTCACGCTGGTGCTTCCCGACGAGAAGCGTGAGATGACGCAGCTGATGTCGGCCGCCGGCATCGTCCCGCAGACCGCGCGGGTCAAGTCCAGCGACGACGAGCTGACCCGGATCACCGGTGCGCGCGAGCCCTCGGGCGTCGCCATCGTGATCGAGGTTCCGCAGCAGCAGCAGGCTTCCGCGAAGCCGAAGCGCCGTCCGCAGCAGAGCGGTGGGCGTGGTGGTGGCGCGGGTCGCGGTGCCGGCGGCGGCCTGGGCGGCGGCGCCCGTACGCAGGGTGGCGGCCGTACGCAGGGCGAGCGCGCCCAGGGTGGCGCTGGTGGTCGTGCGGGTGCTGGTGGTCGTGCGGGCGCGGGCGCGGGTGCCGGTGCTGGTGCTGGTGGCGCGGGTAGTCGTGCCGGAGCCGGTGCGGGTGGTCGTGGTGGCGCCGGTGGCCGTGCGCAGGGCGAGCGTGCCGGTGCGCGGGCACAGGGCGGTGGCCGTGCGGGAGCGGCGCAGGGCGAGCGTGCGCAGGGCAGTGGCGGTCGTGGGCGTGGGCGCGGTGGCCGCGCCCAGGGCGGTAGCCGCAGCGCGGCAGCGTAGGGGCGACCGGCTGCCCTGCGGCGCTTTTCCGCTTCGCGCCGCCCGGCCGGGCTTACGCCCCGCCGGGCTTGCGCCCCGCCGGGCGGCGCGGCCGGACTTTCACCTCCTGGAGCGGAATCAGCAGATCCGGGTGGTGTGTCAATCGGACTGCTTCAGCCACTCACGCACGTTGGCGTCGTACGCCGCGCGATAAGCGTTCGACGCCGACAGCTCCACTCCGCCGTGCGCCCGCAGCAGTACGTAACTCGCAATTGTTTTGCGGAAAAGGATTCATTCCGGTGTCGGCAGCGCGCCGGTCGAGGTGCGGAGTGACGTCGGGGGTGCCGGGAATCGTCCGAGCGTTTCGTTCGCTTCGGCCATGACGCGTGCCACCAGTTCCGCGCAGGACGGCAGATCGTCGATCAGCCCCGCCACCTGCCCGGACGCCATCACACCGACATCGGTGCGGCCCTCCACCATGGAGGCCCTGAGCAGCATCGGGGTGTTGGCGGCCAGCAACACCTGACTCCAGGTCAGGTCCCTGCCGTGTTTCATGGCCAGGCCGTCGCGGACCATCGCGGCCCAGCTCTGCCCCGAGATCCTCTTGAATCCGGCCGCACGGCGCACCGCCTGCGCCAGCGCCTTCGTACGGCCCGCCCCTTCGAGGGAGTTGACGAGGTCCGTACGGAGCATGCGGTGCGGGAGACCGTCGACGGCCGTCGTGAGCGTGACGTCCTTTACGCTCGCCGCCAGGTACCGCGCCTTGACCGTGTCCGGGACCGTCGAGTCGGAGGTGAGCAGGAAGCGCGTGCCCATCCCGATGCCCGCCGCGCCGTACGCCAGCGCGGCGACCAGGCCACGGCCGTCGTAAAAGCCGCCCGCGGCGATCACGGGGATGTCCACGGCGTCGACAACCTGGGGGAGGAGCACCGTGGTTGCCACCTCTCCGGTGTGGCCGCCGCCCTCGCCGCCCTGCACCATGACGGCGTCGGCGCCCCACGCCGCGACCTTCTCGGCGTGCCGGCGCGCGCCGATGGACGGGATGACGACGACGCCCGCGTCCTTCAGCTCCGCGATCAGGTCCTTGGAGGGCGCGAGCGCGAACGAGGCGACCTTCACGCCCTCGCCGATGATGACCCGTACACGACTCCGCGCATCACTCGCGTCGGCCCGCAGGTTGATCCCGAAGGGGGCGTCCGTACGGGACTTGACCTCGCGTACGGCGCGCAGGAGCTGCTCGGTGGTCATCGTCGCGGACGCGAGGATGCCGAGCGCGCCCGCGTTGGCGCAGGCCGATACGAGGCGAGGGCCCGCGACCCAGCCCATACCGGTCTGGACGATGGGGTGTTCGACGCCGGTGAGCTCGGTGAGCGCCGTCTTCATCGGGCCCTGACCTCGCGGTCGCGCAAGCCCTCCGGATCGATGACCTCGCGGATCAGGCGGAGTTCCTCGGCAGAGGGCTCGCGGGTGTACGGGACGTCCGTGGGGACGGTGAGCGCGAAGCCTGTCGCTTCCTGGACCTGGGCGGCCGTGACGCCGGGGTGCAGGGAGGCGAGGCGCATCGAGTGGTCGGGGGTGTCGAAGTCGAGGACGCCGAGGTCGGTGACGACACGTGGGATGCGGTGGTAGCGGGTGGCGCTCGGGCCCGCGGCGGCCGCGCTGTCGTAGCCGACGCCCGACACCATGTCGACCCTGTCGACGAAGACGCGGGTGGAGTGCCTCGGGATCCAGTAACTCGTCGGGTTGTTGAGGGTGTTGACGGGCGCCCCGCGTACCCCGAGGAGCTGGCGCGCGGGCTGCCGCCAGTCGCCGATGCAGGAGATGTTCTGGTTGCCGAAGCGGTCGATCTGGCTCGCGCCCATCATCACGTGACGCCTGCCACCGGTGACCATGGCGAGGTGCTGACGGTACGGAAGCCAGCCCTCCGGCGCCCCGTCGAGACCGACCAGCAGGGCCTCGCCGTCGGTGAGGAGGAGGTCGGGGGAGAAGGTGAGCTTCGCCAGGCGGGCACCGATGGCGGGGATCGCGCCCATGGGACTGGCGAGGACCTCGCCGTTGCCGCGCCAGGCTTCGGCGCAGGCGATGACGCAGTGTTCGGCGCGGGTGGCGGTGTGGGGTGTGGCGGCTTTGGTGGTCACTGCTGCTCCTCGTGCCACGCCTGTACGGCGGACTGATAGGCCTTCTCGCTGCCGGACAGGAAGCGCCCGGCGAACTCGGGCCAGGGGGTGGCGGCGTACACCCGCTGGAAGGCCTCGTCGCGGTCGTAGTCGGGGGCGCACGAGGTGAAATGCGCGCCGTTCGGCGTCTCGATGACGCCGGTGACGTAGTGGCGCTTGACGAGGAGGCTCTGCGGCGGCGCGGACTTCGTCAGTTCCGCCGTCTCGACCACCTGCTCGCAGGAGACGTACGCCGTGTCGGCCGCCTCGCAGAAGAGGTCGTCGAAGTACGGGTCGGGTCCGAGGTACTGGCCGTTGCCGAGCCGGTCGGCGCGGTTCAGGTGGACGAGTGCGGCATCCAGGCGCAGGGCGGGTACGGCGACGAACTCCTCCCCGTCGTCGTACGGCGAAGTGACCGTACGCAGGGCGGGGTTCACGCGCATCACGTCGGAGCCGATGCCGGCCCGGACGGGGAGGAAGGGGAGCCGGTTGGCGGCCGCGTGGAGCCCCCACATGAACATCGCCTCGTCGATCTCGGTGAGGTCGATCGCGCCGTTCTGGCGAGCCGTACGGAAATGCGGCTCCAGGGGGATCGAGTCGAGGGTGACGAAGGCGGTGACGAGCTTGCGGATTTTGCCGGCGGCGGCGAGGAGGCCGACGTCGGGGCCGCCGTAAGAGACGACTGTGAGATCACTGATCTCGGAACGGAGCAGTGCTCGGACGAGGGCCATCGGCTTGCGGCGCGAGCCCCAGCCGCCGATGCCGACGGTCATACCGCTGCCGAGCCGCCCGACGGCTTCTTCCGCTGTCATCGTCTTGTCGGTCATGGACGTATGCCCTCCTGACCCGAGGTGTCAGGGATGGCGTTGCCGAAGGTGTTACGGACGCGGTCGGCGACGCCGCTGAGATTGGCCTCGAAGGTGAAGCCCTGCTCGAAGCGGTAGCTGCGGCGTACGTCCACAGGGTCGATTCCGTTGATGGCAGCCTTGGCCAGCCGGATGAGGGTGCCGTCCTTGCCCGCGATCTCGCGCGCCAGGGCAAGGGCTTCGCCGAGGAGCTCGGCGCGCGGGACGACCTTCCAGACCGACCCGTGGGCGTGCAGTTCGGCGGCGGTGGCGGTGCGCGAGGTGTAGTACAGCGCGCGCATGAGGTGCTGCGGGACCAGGCGCGCGAGGTGGGTGGCGGCGCCGAGCGCGCCCCGGTCCAGCTCGGGCAGGCCGAAGGTGGCGTCGTCGGAGGCGACGATCGCGTCGGCGTTGCCGGCGAGGCCGATGCCGCCGCCGAGACAGAAGCCGCCCACGGCCGCGACGACGGGGACCTCGCACTCGTAGACGGCGGCGAACGCCTCGGCGCAGCCGCGGTTGGCGCCGATGAGGGAGGCGTGGCCCGCGTCGCGCCGCAGCTCCTTGATGTCGACCCCGGCGTTGAAGCCCCGGCCCTCGGCGGCGAGTACGACGCAGCGGACGGCGGGGTTGCGGCCGGCGGCGCGGACGGCGTGGGCGAGGTCGTACCAGCCCTGTACGGGGAGGGCGTTGACGGGCGGGAAGTCGACCGTGACGACGGAAATGCCTGGGTCCGTGGTTTCCGGGCTTGAGGTGGAGACACCCATGGGCGGATCAGCTACCTTTCCACCAAACATTTGTTAGGTGGGGAAGGTAGCAGCGAATGGAACTGAACGGGAGGGTCGCCGTCGTCACGGGCGGCACGCGCGGCGTCGGCGCCGGCATCGCGCGGGCGTTCCTGACCGCGGGGGCGCGAGTCGTGATCTGCGCGCGCCGGCCGCCGGACGAGGTGGTGGAAGCGAGCGGCCGTGAGGCGGAGTTCCGGCCGCTCGACCTGCGGGACCGGGCGGCCGTCCAGGACTTCTTCACCGGCGTCGTGGCGACGTACGGACGGCTCGACGTACTGGTCAACAACGCGGGTGGGACGCCGTACCGGCTGCTCGGGGAGGGGGAGGCGGCCCGTCACGCGCGAGTCGTGGAGCTCAACCTGACCGCACCGATGACGGCCTCTCTGGCGGCGTACGAGCACCTTCGGGCGACCGGGGGATCGGTCGTCATGATCGGCAGTGTCAGCGGGACCAGGCCCTCGCCGGGGACGGCGGCGTACGGGGCGGCCAAGGCGGGGCTGGAGAACCTGGCCAGATCGATGGCGGTGGAGTGGGCGCCCGGCGTACGGGTGAACACGCTCGTCCCCGGCATGGTCCGCACCGAACTCTCGCACCTGCACTACGGCGACGAGGCCGGCGTCGCGGCCGTCGGCCGGACGGTCCCGGCGGGCCGCCTCGCGGAACCCGGCGAGATCGGCGACGCGGCCGTCTTCCTCGCGTCCGGGCGGGCGGCGTACGTGAGCGGCGCGTCCCTCCTCGTCCACGGCGGCGGGGAACGCCCCGCGTTCCTGGACGCGGCGACAGTCAACAGCGGGCAGTCGCGGGGAGAACGAGGAGAACGGGGAGAACGGGGAGAACGGGGACACGCGAAAGGGGAAGGTAAATGACCGGGACCGGTACGGGGATCTGCGCCGGGCGAGTCGTCGTCGTGACGGGCGCCGGACGGGGGCTGGGGCGGGCCCACGCCCTGGCCTTCGCGGCGGAGGGCGCGCAGGTGGTCGTCAACGACCTGGGGGCCGGGCCCGACGGCGCGGGGGCGTCGGCGGGCCCGGCGCAGCGCGTGGTCGAGGAGATCGCGGCGGCGGGGGGAGAGGCGGTGGCCCACGGCGGGGACATCGCGACGGCCGGGGGCGCGGCGTCACTGGTCGCCACGGCGGTCGAGACGTTCGGGCGGCTCGACACCCTGGTCAACAACGCAGGTTTCCTGCGGGACCGGATGCTGGTCAACCTGGACGAGGACGACTGGGACGCGGTCGTGCGCGTACACCTGAAAGGCCACTTCCTGCCGCTGAAGTACGCCGCCGTGCACTGGCGGGCGCAGGCGAAGGCGGGGCGGGAAGTGGCGGCGCGTGTCGTCAACACCAGTTCGGGGGCGGGCCTGTTGGGGAGCGTGGGGCAGGGCAACTACTCGGCCGCGAAGGCGGGGATCGTCGGGCTGACGCTGGTCGCGGCGCAGGAGCTGGGGCCGTACGGCGTCCAGGTCAACGCGATCGCACCGGCGGCCCGTACCCGTATGACGGAGCAGACCTTCGCCGAGACGATGGCGGCACCGGGAACGGACGGCGAGTTCGACGCGATGGCCCCGGAGAACGTCTCGCCGCTGGTCGTGTGGCTGGGCTCGGCGGCATCGGCGGGGGTGACCGGCCGCGTCTTCGAAGCGGAGGCGGGCCGCATCACGGTCATGGAGGGCTGGCGCCCGGGCCCCACGGCGGACAAGGGCGCGCGATGGACCCCGGCGGAGGCGGGCGGTGCGGCGGCGCGGCTCCTGGCCGAGTCCGCGACACCGGGCCGGGTGTACGGGGCGCGGTAGTGGGCGACCGGGCGGGGTGTACGGGGCGCGGTCGCGGGCGCCGGCCTGTGCGGCCGGGCAGCCCCCGATGGTCCGGTCGCGAGAACGTGTGGAGTGTCCGGAGGTTGGCGGTGGGGGAGGTGAACGTACGGAGAACCAGGTCCAGTTGGCATTGACGCGGCACGCTCTACGCGCGTCATCATGATGCGCATGAGAATCCCCCCACGTCTCTCAGCCATCGGCGGCATCGCCGCCCTCGTCTCCGCCCTCCTCGTCGGCGGCCCGGTCACGGTCGCGGCGAGCGCCGCCCCTGCCCCCGCGGTCGGTGACATCTGTTACTCCGCCCTGCCCGCCCAGGCGCACGACACGCTCGACCTCATCGAGGCCGGCGGGCCCTACCCGTACGAGCAGGACGGGACCGTCTTCCAGAACCGGGAGCAGATCCTGCCGGACCGGACCACCGGCTACTACCACGAGTACACCGTTGTCACACCGGGCTCACCGAACCGCGGCGCCCGCCGCGTCGTCACGGGCGAAGCGGCGCAGGAGGACTACTACACGGCCGACCATTACGCGTCGTTCGACCTCGTCGACTACGACTGCTGAGGGGTCCGCGCAGCGTGGTCTTCAGTGTCTCCTCAAGCGCCGGACGGGCTTGAGCCTGCCGGCCTGCCTTCACGGGGCGGCACCTCGCCCGGCCCGTCCGGCGCTTGAGGACCGGAGACCCGGTTACGGGACCCCTCACCGGTAGCGCGGCGGCGTGCGTTGCAGCCGGCGCCTCACCGTCGCGTCCTCGATGTGCTCCAGCGCCTCGACCGCCGTCGCGTACGCGTACCCCTGCGGATCCTCCTCCCGCAGCAGCCGGCCCAGCGCCTCCACCGCCCGGGCGTCCCCGCGCGCCGCCAGACCGCGTGCCGCCTCCGCCACGGTGTCGGGATCGTGGTCCTCCAGGCGGTCCGCCAGCGCCTCGCGGATCTCCGGCGTATCGGCGTCGAGACCGGCGAGCGCCAGCGTCGCCCAGTCGCGCACCTCTTCGTCGGTGTCACCGCTGAGAGTGATCAGCGCCGCCGTACCCTCCCGGTGACCGGCGGGCACAAGACCGATGAGGGCGAGGGCCACCCGGTGACGTACATCGGCGTCGGGGTGGTCGACGTGGCGCAGGATCTCGGGAAGGGCCGCAGGATCACCGTGGTGCCCCAGCGCCAGCACAGCCGCCTGAACCGGCTCGGGACCGGATTCCCGCGCCTCGCGCGCCAGCTCCCGCAGCAGCGGCAGGGACCGCGCGGCGAACGGCTTCCCGCCCTGCTCGAAGCCGAGCTGCGCCAGAACGTCGGCGGCGAACGTCTGCCGCAGAGGATCACCGCTCGCGCACCACTCGGCCGCCGCCCGGAACGTCTCCTCGTCACCGCGCCGCCACAGCGCGGCCACGGACTCCATCCACTCGTCCCGGCCGGGATCACCGCCGCTCAGGGCCCGCTCGGCGAGCTCCTCGAAGGGCGTACGGATGCCCAGCCGCTCCTCCAGGAGCGTGGCGATCGCGGCGTGCCCGGTCTGCTGCTCGGCGCCGGCCGACGACGTGCCGTCCCGCAGCAGCTCGACGACGACCGTCTCCCCGCCGTCCTCCACGATGCGGCTGGTGACTGTCTCGACCTCCGCCACACCGTCCGCGAAGGTCTCCAGAAGGCCCGCCCGCAGCTCGTCCTCCACATCGACTTCGAGCCACCGCAGCGCCTCCTCCAGCGCCTCCCGCCGCGCGGAAGCGCCGTGCCGCAGAAGGGTCCGTACGGTCTCCGTGGACCCGCGCCGCGCGGCGAGCACCAGGGGCGGCTCCGTACCCGGAGCGGGGAGGTCGGGATCGGCGCCGTACTCCAAAAGCGCCTCGACGGTGTCCGCGTGCCCCTGCCGGACGGCCCAGGCCATCGCGGTGAACCCCAGCGCCTCACGCAGGTCGGGCGTCGCGCCCGCCGACAGGAGGGCCTCCACCACCTCCGTGTGGCCGCCGACCGCGGCGCCGCACAACGGCAGGTCACCGCCCTCCTGGCCGCTCGCCCGGTCGGGATCGGCGCCCGCCGCGAGCAGCAGCCGCACCATGCCCGGGCGGTTCTGCACGGACGCTCTGTAGAGCGCGGTCTCGCCTTCGTCGTCGGTCTGCTCGGCCGGTACGCCGGAGCGCAGCAGCCGTACCACGGCGTCGTCCCCGCCGTCGTACACCGCTTCGGACAGGGTCCTCGGACCCGCTTCCGGATCGTTCGTCATGTTCCGACACTACGTGCGCGTGATCAGGTGTCGCATTCGAGAATCGTGCGGCACAGCGCGCAGCGTGCCCGTACCCGGCCGCTCACGGGAACACGGATGCGCTGCTGGCACGTGGGGCACGGGAACGACACGCGCAGCGTGTCGCGCCCGCCGCCCTCGAAGGCGTACGACGCCGACGAGGACGAGGAACCGTGGTCCGTACGGCTGCCGTTCTCCTGGGCGTACCGCCGCTCCTTGGCGTACTTCCGGCGCCCCGCCCAGCCCGCGGCGGTCAGCGGCGGCTGCTGCCCGTCACGACGAGCCTGCGCGAGGCCTTTCGTGTACGCCGTGTAGGCCTGCGCGCTGGTGAACCAGGGCGCGGGGTCCTCACCGAAGGCGATCGCGCGCTTCGCCAGGACGTACCCGAACTCCTCCGGGGTGAGATAGCCGAGTTTCTGGCTGGACGCGCCGTCCTCACGGAACGCGTCGAGCAGCAGCCAGCCCGCCCCGAGGTACGTCGTCACGGTGTCGGTGAGGATCTCGTTGTCACGGGTGCCGGCGAAGGCCAGGCCGAGGCGGTGCAGCAGCACATGGGTGATCTCGTGGGCGAGGGCGGCCCCGATGTCGTCGCGGTGGGTCCTGAAGCGGTCGTTGAGCTCGATGAAGTACTCCGGGCCCGCGGCCAGCTCCACGCTCGCGGCGTGCTCCATCTCGCGGAAACTCACGATCATGCGGGCGTCCGGCAGGCGCAGATGCTGGACGAGGGCGCGGGCCACGCGCTGGGTGCCGAGGTGGAGATCGTCCTGGTCGGAGAAGGCCACGTCGGCGGGGAAGACGCTCGGGGCGTAGGAGTGCACGCCGTCGTACGAGAGCCGTTTGTGGAGCGCGGCGAGGGCGGACCGCACGGTCGTCAGATGCGGATAGCCGTGTACGACCTCGCTCCCGCTGGTCACGTCCGCACTCACCTCCGTACGTCTGCACAACGACGGTGAACCGGTCTCCACTGTAGGCGGATTCGCAGGACGGGTGCCGACGGTGTGGCGGCTGCGCGGGGTGTGGCTGGATTGCCTCCCTTGTCGGCAGGGCGGACAGCTCCGCATAATCCAGCAACGCATTGACGGGCTCATGCCATCTTTTTCGGGTGGTGTGCGCGCTGTCCGTCATGCGCGTGCACAGCGACCCCCCACGTTTTCCCACGAGAGGCAGTTCGTTGAAGAACCTTCTGCGTGCCTTCAAGAGATGTGCCGCCGCCGGCGCAGTGATCCTCGCCGCGGTCAGCATCCAGCCCGCCGGCGCGTCCGCGGCCTCCGCGTCGACGCCGCCCGTCGTCGGCGGAACCCGCGCCGCCCAGGGCGAGTTCCCGTTCATGGTCCGGCTCTCGATGGGCTGCGGCGGCTCGCTCTACGCCAAGGACATCGTCCTGACCGCCGCCCACTGCGTGAGCGGATCCGGCAACAACACCAGCATCACGGCCACCGCCGGTGTCGTCGACCTGCAGAGCTCCAGCGCCATCAAGGTCAAGTCCACCAAGGTCCTCCAGGCCCCCGGCTACAACGGCACGGGCAAGGACTGGGCGCTGATCAAGCTCGCCAAGCCCATCGACCTGCCCACCCTGAAGATCGCCGACACGACGGCGTACAACAGCGGCACCTTCACGGTCGCCGGCTGGGGAGCGGCCAGGGAGGGCGGCGGCCAGCAGCGCTACCTCCTCAAGGCCCAGGTCCCGTTCGTCTCCGACACCAGCTGCAAGCGTTCGTACCCCGAGCTGGTGGCGGGCGAGGAGATCTGCGCCGGCTTCACCGAGGGCGGTGTCGACACCTGCCAGGGCGACTCGGGCGGACCGATGTTCCGCCGGGACAACACCAACGCCTGGATACAGGTCGGGATAGTCAGCTGGGGCAATGGCTGCGCGCGTCCCAACTACCCCGGCGTGTACACCGAGGTGTCGACCTTCGCCGCCGCAATCAAGTCGGCTGCCGCGGGCCTCTGACCCGGACTGGGAACCACCTCTGAGCGTTTGAACGTTCGTCGACCGGGCGGGTGCTGGACGCGTCAGTCCAACACCCGCCCCACCTCTGTCAGGTGTAAGGGGCATAGCTCCAAGAGCGCCGGTGCTTACACGGGACCAGCACAAGGGACCGGCACGAGGGACCGGTGCTCCCGGACGTGTGCTCCCCGTCAGCCGAACTCGACGAAACGCTCACCGGCGCTCTCCAGCTCCAGCACCCACACGTCGTTCGCACCCTCCCGCAGCACGGGCCCGGGAACGTACAGAGCCTCCTGAGGCCCCGCCGCCCAGTACCGGCCCAGGCAGAAGCCGTTCACCCATACGAAGCCCCGCTCCCACCCCGGCAGCCGCAGCGACGCGTCGCCAGCACCCCGGACTTCGAACGTTCCCCGGAACAGCCCCGAGGCCCCAGCCGCCGCTTTCGGGGACCGGTACGCGACCTTCCCGACCGCGTCCGCGTCCTCGAACGCGTCCAGGGACAGCCCCCGCGCCCGTACACCGTGCAGATACTGCCGCTCATGCAGTACGCCGCCCGTGATGCCCTTCGACTCGGCGAGACACGGCCCGTAATTGACCCGCCCCAGCGACTCCACCCACAGCTCCACCGAAGCGGGTCCCGCCACCGGCTCGTCCAGCGCTGTGTACGCGGCGGACTCGCCCGCCCCGCCGCTCAGCACCCCCGCCCGCGCCCCGTCGACGTACACCACAGCCCGGTCCCGCAGCCCCCTCACGCCCAGCGGGTACGCCCGCCGCGGCCCCGGCACGTCCACCCGGTAGCGGACCAGCCCCCGGTCGACACCCAGCTCCTCGAACGTCGGCGGCATCGCGCGCTCCGTCTCCGGCCCGCCGAGCACCTCCAGTACGTCGCCGAGCGGCGCCCACTCCGCGATCTCCGCCCGCACCGGCTCACCCAGCGTGTCCGGCGCGGCCGGTACGTCCGGCAGCGGAGCCCCGCCGCCCTGGTAGCGCGCCAGAATGTCGCGGAACAGCCAGAACTTCTCCGTGGGGCGGCCGAACTCGTCGACGGGCGCGTCGTAGTCGTACGACGTCACGGTCGGCTCCAGCTCCCCCTCGCGGAGCTGCCCGGAACGGTTCGCACCCGACCAGCCCGCGAAGCTCGTTCCCCCGTGCGCCATGTAGATGTTCACCGAGGCGCCGCACTCAAGAATCTCGTTCAGCGCCGCCGCCGCGTCGGCGGGATCCCGTACGACATGCTCCGCCCCCCAGTGGTCGAACCAGCCGCACCAGAACTCCATGCACATCAGCGGACCCGACGGCTGGTACCGCCGCAGGACCTCGAAGCCCTCGCGCGCCCCCGACCCGAAGTTCGCCGTCGCCAGCACCCACGGCACCGAACCACCCGTCAGCATGTGTTCCTCGGGCCCGTCGGAAGTGAACAGCGGCACGGTCACCCCGCACTCCCGCAAGAACTCGGCCAGACGCCGCAGGTACACCTGGTCCGAGCCGTAACTGCCGTACTCGTTCTCGACCTGCACCATGAGCACCGGGCCGCCCCGGTCGATCTGCCGCTCCACCACCTGCGGCAGCAACTGCCCGAACCACCGCTCCACATGCCCCAAGTACTGCTCATCGCGCGTGCGCACGCGCGTGCCGAGCGCACCCGTCAGCCAGTGCGGCAGCCCGCCGTTCTCCCACTCGGCACAGATGTACGGCCCAGGACGCACGATCGCCCACAGCCCCGCCTCCCGCGCCGCGTCCAGGAACCGGCCCAGCGCCCCCGCGTCACGCAGCCGCCCGGGCTCCGGCTCATGCAGATTCCACGGGACGTACGTCTCCACACAGTTCAGCCCCATGGCACGCAGCATCGCGAGCCGGTGCCCCCACTGCCCCTCATGCACCCGGAAATAGTGCAAAGCGCCCGACAGTAGCCGCACCGGCCGCCCGTCCAGCTCGAAATCCGACTCACCCACCGTGAAGTCAGCCACGGTCCCCGCCTCTCGCTCCACTGCCAGGGCTTCAGCCTCACCCCTGGCGGTGGAACGGTCCATGGACAAAGATCAGCGCTGTTTGGACGCAAGGGATCACCAGGGGATCAACAGGGAATCACCAAGGGATCGCCAAGGCATCACCAACGGAACGCCACATGAGCAGGCGGGGAGGAAAACGAAGCGGATGTACCACACCTGGATGCGCTACTTCACCCCCAGCCCCACCCACCACAAGCTCGGACTGGTCTGCCTCGGAGTCGGCCTCCAGCACGGCACACTGCCCACCGTCGGCCCCCGCACCCTCGACCACCACGTCGCCGTCGTCATCAGCGCCGGCAGCGGCTGGTACCGCAGCCCCGACGGGCGGCGCGTCGCCGTAACCGCACCCGCCCTGATCTGGCTCATACCCGGCACACCACACCATTACGGACCGGACCCGGCCACCGGCTGGGACGAGAGCTTCGTCGACTTCACCGGCCCCGCCACCACCACGTACACCGAACTCGGCTACATAGAACCCGACCGCCCCGTCGTCCCCCTCGCCGACACCGCCGCCGCCCGCGCCGCCGTCGGCCGCATCGCCCGTGCCGCACGCCGCGGAAACCCCCTCCTCGAAGTCGAGACCGGAGCCGCCGTCCACGAACTCCTCGTCGCCCTGCGCCGCGCCCGCGCCGACGCGGGAGCCGACACAGACCCCGTACTCCAGGCCCTCGCCCGCGACGCCTTCCAGCCCCTGTCCGTCGCCGAACACGCTTCCCGCCACGGCATGACCCCCGCCGAGCTGCGCACCGCCGTACGCCGCGGCGCCGGATGCAGCCCCAAGGACTACCTCCTCGGCATCCGCCTCGGCCGCGCCAAGGAACTCCTCGCCGCCACCGAACTCCCCGTGGCCGCCGTCGCCCGCCGCGTCGGCTACGACGACCCCGCCTACTTCTCCCGCCTCTTCACCCGCCGCGTCGGCATGGCCCCCGTCCGCTTCCGGGAACAGCAGGGCTGCGCCGTCCACGGCGGCTGGAGCCACCAGATCCCAGATCCCGAACACCCACCGACCATCGCGACCCGACCGACGTAAGCTCGCTGACCATGACCTCCAGCGAATCCAGCGAAATCGACGAGTCCGTCATCGCCGAACTGAGCCGGCTGCGCGACAGCATCGACAACATCGACGCCGCCGTCGTCCACATGCTCGCCGAGCGCTTCAAATGCACCCAGCAGGTCGGCCTCCTCAAGGCACGGCACCAGCTGCCCCCTGCCGACCCGGCCCGCGAGGCCCGCCAGATCATCCGCCTGCGCGAACTCGCAGAAAGCGCCAAACTAGACCCGGCATTCGCCGAAAAACTGCTCAATTTCATCATCGCCGAGGTCATCCGCCACCACGAAACGATCGCCAAGTCCTAGCCGGCCCACCCGGGCGCCGCACTGACGACCCCGAGCAGGCGTACTTCGTACGAGTGGAAGCGCCGCACGTCACTGGCAGGTGCCGCACGCTCCTTCTAGCGTGGGGACGTGACCACACGAGTGCCCATCCGCCAGTTGCAGCAGCACGCGAGCGAACTCATTGAGCGAGTCGCCGCCGGGGAACGGGTTGAAATCACCCGCAATGGCCGCCTTGTCGCTGTACTCGGCCCACCCGACCCGGAGCAGCGCGTCATGGAAGACCTCGTCCGGACCGGCAGCGTGGACCCCGAGAACGCCGAGTCGGCGCGCGGGCTCGGTGACTGGCAGCCGCTGCCGCCCCGCACCGGGCACCCTGCCCGGCTCTCCGAGGTACTGCTCGCGATGCGCGAGGAAGAGGACCGGTGATCTACCTCGACTCCTGCGCCCTCCTCAAGCTCCTGCTACCCGAACCCGAGAGCGACGCCCTGCGCACATTCCTGGCCGCCCGCGCCGCAGAAGGACATGTGACGTCCGCCCTCACCCAAACAGAGGTGGCACGCACGCTCGTACGCGCCGGAGCAGACCCCGAAGTGGGAGAGGCCGCCGAAGACATGCTCGACCGGGTGCTGCGCATCCGCGTTACCGATCCCATTCTGCGCGCCGCCGGAATGTTCCCGCAGCGCAACCTGCGCAGCCTCGACGCCATCCATCTCGCGAGCGCCGAACACCTGGAACAAGCCCTCACCGCGTTCGTCACCTACGACAAACGCCTGGCGGAGGCAGCCGCCGACCGGGACCTGCCCGTGCGGACGCCGGGCCAGTAGGCCCCGCTGGGGGCGTGTCCATGGCAACCGGTGCAGCGCGACGACTGTCACGACGGTCAGCAGGACGAAGGGCGACGGCCGCGTCTGCCGCGCCTGACTCAGCGTGGCCGGTGGCGGGAGCTCCGCCGATCGTTCCGCCGGTGACAACTACGGTGCCTCGGCACATGTGTCACCTCACACCATCGGGCAGCATGTCCCCATGCCCGTACTGACGCGCGACGAAGCGCAGACCCGAGCCCAGCTCATCGACGTACACCGGTACACGATCGAACTCGATCTGACCCGCGGCGAAGAGACCTTCGACTCCCGCACCGTCATCCACTTCACCGCCCGCACCGCCGGGGACACCTTCGTCGAGCTCAAGCCCGCCGTCCTGCGCGCCGTCACGCTCGACGGGCAGCCACTCGATCCCGAAACGCTCGCCGGCAACCGCCTCCCCCTCACCGGCCTCACCACCGGCGCACACGAACTGCGCGTCGACGCCGACATGCGGTACTCCCGCACCGGCGAAGGCATGCACCGCTTCACCGACCCCACCGACGGCGAAACGTACGTCTACACCCAGCTCTTCCTGGAAGACGTCCAGCGCGTCTTCGCCGCCTTCGACCAGCCCGACCTCAAAGCCGTCTTCGCCCTCACCGTCACCGCCCCCGAGGGCTGGACCGTCCTCGGCAACGGCGTGGCCCAGCACCGGCCCGACCAGGGCGCCGGCCGCTGGACCATCGCCCCCACCCCCCTCATCTCCACCTACCTCGTCGCCGTCGCCGCGGGCCCCTGGCACTCCGTACGCACCGAACACGCCGGCCTGCCCTTCGGCATCCACTGCCGCCGCTCCCTCGCGCCGTACCTCAACACCGACGCCGACGAAATCCTCGGCATCACCCGCGCCTGCTACGACCGCTACCACGAGAAGTTCGAAGAGCCCTACCCCTTCGACTCCTACGACCAGGCATTCGTTCCCGAATTCAACGCCGGCGCCATGGAAAACCCCGGCCTCGTCACCTTCCGCGACGAATTCATCTACCGCTCCGCCGTCACCGACACCGAACGCCAGACCCGCGCCATGGTCATCGCCCACGAAATGGCCCACATGTGGTTCGGCGACCTCGTCACCCTCCAGTGGTGGGACGACATCTGGCTCAACGAGTCCTTCGCCGAGTACATGGGCTACCAGACCCTCACCGAAGCCACCCGCTTCACCGACACCTGGACCGACTTCGCCGTCGCCCGCAAGGGCTGGGGATACGACGCCGACCAACGCCCCTCCACCCACCCCGTCGCCCCCGACCCCGACGCCGTCCCCGACACCGCGTCCGCCATGCTCAACTTCGACGGCATCTCCTACGCCAAGGGCGCCTCCGCCCTGCGCCAACTCGTCGCCTGGCTCGGCGAGAAGGACTTCCTGGCCGGCATCAACACCCACTTCGCCCGCCACAAGTTCGCCAACGCCACCCTCGCCGACTTCATCGACAACCTCGCCTCCGCCACCGACCGCGACGTCCACGCCTGGGCCGACCAGTGGCTCCGCACCACCGGAGTCGACACACTCGCCCCCGCGACCGGGCAAGCGGAAGGCATGTGGCACATCACCGTCGACCGGAAAGGCAGCCGCCCCCACCGCCTAGCCGTCGGCGCCTACGACCGCGACCCCCTCGACGGCCGGAGCCTCGTCCTGCGCGAGCGGTTCGAAGTCGACGTACCGCAGGACGAGGCCGTGACGGTACGCCCCGGCCGCCGCCCCGCACTCGTCGTCCTCAACGACAGCGACCTGACCTACGCCAAGATCCGCCTCGACGAGGAGTCCGAAGACGTCGTACTGCGCAACCTCTCCGCCGTCCCCGACCCGCTCACCCGCGCCGTCCTGTGGAACTCCCTGCGCGACATGGTCCGCGACGGCGAACTCGAACCCGCCGCGTACCTGAAAACCGCCCGCGTCCACCTCCCGTACGAAACGGACCTCGCGATCGTCCAGGGCGTACTCGCCTTCGCCCACGCCCAGATCGCCGACCGCTACCTCCACGCGGCCGAACGCCCCGCCGCCCTCTCCACCCTCACCACCATCTGCCGCGACCTCATCCGCCGCACCGAGGACGGCAACGGCACCGGCCTGCGCCTCACCGCCGTACGCCACTTCATCGACGCCGCCACCCAGCCCGACGCCATCCAGGACTGGCTCCACACCGGCAGCGTCTCCGGCGGCCCCGAACTCGACCCCGAACTGCGCTGGCGCATCCTGCGCCGCCTCGCCGTACTCGGCGCCACCGACGAGACCGCCATCGCCGCCGAACTCGACCGCGACCCCAGCGCCACCGGCCAGGAAGGCGCCGCCCGCTGCCGCGCCGCCCTGCCCACACCCGAGGCCAAAGCCGCCGCCTGGACCCGCATGTTCGAGGACGACACCCTCTCCAACTACCTCTTCACCGCCACCGCCCAGGGCTTCTGGCAGCCCGAACAGACCGCTCTCGTACGCGACTACATCCCCCGCTACTACCGCGACGCCAAGGCCGTCGCCGACCGCCGGGGCCCCGCCATCGCCGAAGCCGCGGGCCGCTACGCCTTCCCCCACTTCGCCATCGACAAGGACTCGCTGCGCCTCGGCGAGAACGTCCTGCACGACACCGAAATGATCCCGGCCCTACACCGCAAACTCACCGACCAACTCGACGACCTGCGACGCGCCATCGCGGTACGGGGCGACTGAGCAGCCGGAAGACGCCGGCGGCGCGTGACGGCCGGGCACCGACCTGCGGTTGCGCCGCTGCCCGGCCAGGGGCGGGGCGGGTGCGGTTACAGACCTGCGCCTGCGGCGGCCGCTTGGCCCCAGGGGCCGGTGCAGGTCTGCGGTTGCGGCTGTCGCGCGGCCGGGGCGGTGGCGGGTGCGGTTTGCAGGCGTGTGGTTACGGCGGCTACTTGCGCCGGGGCCTGGTGTCGGCTCTTGATTGCGGTCATTGCCCGTCACCATGGCCGCTTGCCCCCCCAGGGCCCGGCGCCCGTCTGCTGTTGCCGCTGTCGCCCGGGCGGCGCGTGACGGCCCGGGGCGGGTGCGGTTGCAGGCCTGCGGCTACGGCGGGCGCTTGCGCCGGGGCCCGGTGTCGTCCTACGGCTGTAGCCGTCATCCGCCACGGGCATGGCACGGCACCGCACGGCCACCGTGACCGTCCCGGCGACCGCGCGCCATGACGGCCCCCCGCCGGCCCCGCCCCCGCGACCAGGCTCATATCAGCTCTGCCGAATCCAACTCTCGCCAGCCGCGCGGGAGTACCACTTTCGGGTTGAGATCGTTGAGCACTCCGGACGCACCGGCTCATGCCTGTACACGCTGGTGTGCCAGCCCAGCGCACCCGAAGGACCTCGCATGAGTACGCCGCCCCCCGGCACCCCCCTCCCGCCCCTCGCCGGCGGCGCAGGCGGACGCGCTGCCCTGCGGCCCCTGCTCGACACCGTCCTCGACGCGCTCCACGAAGGCGCCCTCGCCCGCGGCGGACCGATCCCCGCCGGCGGCCCCGACACCGTCGCCCAACGCCTCCTGGACGCCACCGCGACCGCACTGCCCGACACCGGCACGGGAGCCGAAGAAGCCCTCCGTACCCTCGTCCAGGCACTCGCCCACGGCGCCGCGGACCCGGCCGACCCCCTGTGCGTCGCGCACCTCCACACGCCGCCGCTCGCCGTCGCCGTCGCCGCCGACCTCGCCGTGTCCGCCCTCAACCCGTCCATGGACTCCTGGGACCAAGCACCCGCGGCCTCCGCCCTCGAAGCGCACGTCACCCGTACGCTCGCCGCCGAGGTCTACCCCCACGGGCCCGCACCCGACGCCCTCGTCACCACCGGCGGCACGGAATCCAACCAGCTCGCCCTCCTCCTCGCCCGCGAACGCCACGGCCCCGTACAACTCGTCCACGGCGCCAACGCCCACCACTCACTGCCCCGCGCCGCCTGGCTCCTCGGCCTCCCCGAACCGGTCGCCGTCCCCGCCCCCGCCGGCGTCATCGACCTCGCCGCACTCGACGAAGCCCTCACCGACCTGCACCACCCCCTCCTCGTCGCCGCCACCGCGGGCACCACCGACACCGGCCGCATCGACCCGCTCCCCGAGATCGCCGACCTCTGCGCACGCCACAACGCCGAGCTCCACATCGACGCCTCGTACGGCGGCCCACTCCTCTTCAGCGACGTACACAAACACCGCCTCGACGGGCTCGACCGCGCCCACACCGTCACCCTCGACCTGCACAAACTCGGCTGGCAACCCGTCGCCGCCGGACTCCTCGCCGTGCCCGGCACCGCCGCCCTGACCCCCCTCGCCCACCAGGCCGACTACCTCAACGCCGACGACGACACCGAAGCCGGCCTCCCCGACCTCCTCGGCCGCTCCCTGCGTACGACCCGGCGCCCCGACATCCTCAAGATCGCCGTAACGCTCCGCGCCCTCGGCCGTCAGGGACTCGCCGCCCTCGTCGACCACACCTGTGCCGCCGCCCAGCACCTCGCCGACCTCGTGGAGAACACCCCCGGTCTCGAACTCCACGACCGCCCCACCATCAGCACCGTCCTCTTCCGCCCCACCAGCGCCAGCGATGACGACATCGCCACCGTCCGCCGCACCCTCCTCACAGAAGGCCGCGCCGTCCTCGGCCGGGCCCGCGCCGACGACCGACTCTGGCTCAAAGCCACCGTCCTCAACCCCCACACCACCGACAACGACCTAAAAGCACTGCTCTCACTCCTCTCACATCCCTCTCTCCCCTCACCCCTTTCACTTCCGGAAGGCAGCACCCACCGATGACCGCCGCCCCACAGCCCCAAGAACCCGAACTGCCCCACGACTTGGTGGGCATCGGCATCGGCCCGTTCAACCTGTCCCTCGCCGCCCTCGCCGACGGCGTACACGGCGGCCTGGCCACCGCTTTCTACGAACAACGCCCCGCCTTCCACTGGCACCCCGGCCTCCTCATCGAAGGCGCCACCCTCCAAGTCCCCTTCCTCGCCGACCTCGTCACCCTCGCCGACCCCGCCAGCCCCTGGTCCTTCCTCAACTACCTGCGCACCCGCGAGCGGCTCTTCCCCTTCTACTTCTCCGAGCGCTTCCACATCCAGCGCGCCGAGTACGACGCCTACTGCCGCTGGGTCAGCGACAACCTCCCCGGACTCCACTTCGGCCACCAGGTCGACGCCGTCCGCTGGAACGCCGAACGCGACGCCTTCGAAGTCGACTTCACCCAACTCGACGCCGACGGCGAAGCCGAAGCCCTCGGCCGCGCCTACGCCCGTAACGTCGCCGTCGGCGTCGGCACCCAGCCCTACATCCCCGAACCACTCAAACCACTCGCCGAAGCCCCCACCGTCCCCGTCATCCACTCCTCCGAGTACCTCGCCCACCGCGAAGGGCTCCTGGCCGCCGAACACATCACCGTCATCGGCTCAGGACAGTCCGGCGCGGAAGTCTTCCTCGACCTGCTGCGCGCCCGCCCCGCAGGCCGCGAGAAAATCACCTGGCTGGCCAGGACCGAGGCCTTCGCCCCCATGGAGTACTCCAAGCTCGGCCTGGAGCACTTCACGCCCGACTACAGCCGCTACTTCCACGCCCTGCCCGAGTCCGTACGCGACGACCTCGGCCCGCGCCAATGGCAGCTGCACAAAGGCATCGACGCCGACACCATCGCCGCCATCCACGACGAGCTCTACCGGCGCACCCTCCACGGCGGCTGGCCCGACGCGGTCCTCACCCCTGGAGTCTCCGTCCGCACCGCCGGCCGCGTCGGCACCACCAAGGTCGAACTCCACCTCGAACACCTCCAGCAGGGCACCCGCTCCCGCCTCACCACCGACGCCGTCATCCTCGCCACCGGCTACCGCGAACGCCCCCTGGGACAGCTGCTCGCCGGACTCGACGCCTACATCCGCCGTGACGCCGCGGAGCGGCCCCGGATCGACGACCAGTTCCGTATCGTTCTCGACCCCGTGGTGACCGGATCGGTGTACGTACAGAACGCCGAGCGGCACACGCACGGCGTCGGCGCACCCGACCTCGGCCTCGCCGCGTGGCGCAGCGCGACGATCCTCAACTCCCTCACCGGCAAGGACCCCTACCCGATGCCGCGCCGCACAGCGTTTACCAGCTTCGGCCTGGAACGCCGCGAGGCCCCTCGGGTCCCCGCCCAGCTACCAGCCCTCACCCCGCTGGTCCAGGGCCGGTAGGAGCCGGCGCCACGAGTCTGCGCACGAGTCGGCGCCGGGCCCCGCTGTCCTCAGGTCCCGACGCGGTCCAGCGCCGGCAGGAACTGGTCGTAGAAGCTCATCTTGAGCTGAAGAGACCGCTCCTCCGCTTCCTTGAAACAGGCGGTCGAATCCTCGCGCGCCAGAAGCTCGCTCAACCGTGTCGCCAGCCGGTCGGAGTGCGTGGTGGACAGCAGGGACACGGTCGCGAGCGAGTGCGCCTTGGCGTCGTGGACATGATGCGGGTAATAGAAGCGCGAGCGGTTCTCACCGCCGCGCGTCAGCACAGGCGCCATCCGCTCCCACAACCGCCCGTACTCGACGGACACCAGCACCTCGCCCCAGAACCGCAGGATCGTCAACAGCCGCACGTCGGCGTCACCCTGGGCACCCGCATCGGCGATCACCTCGAACGTGTCGTCGATCGCCCTCTTCGTCTCCGGCGTCGGCCTCGTCCCCACCACGGCACTCCTCGGAATGCCGAGCTGGAGGAGATCGTCCTTCATGTCCTCGCGGTGCGAACGCGTGTGCCCCTGAGTGTCCGGATACTCCTCGCGCAGGATGATGCGCGCGATCCGCAGCCCCGCCTCGTCGCGCAGGAGATCAATCGCCAGGTCATACGCCGGGGTGAACGCGAGCGACAGGAACCGCCGCTGAAGCAGGATCGCGGCGAAATCCTCCTCCGGAAGCCGCGTGATGTTCGCCAGGACCGGATGCTCCCTGAACCGCTCGATCAGGCCGTCCTCGAACCCGTCCAGTTCACGCATGACCGCAACCTCTCTCTCCCGGATCACAGGCTGATGGTGCTGACCGATGCGCGCCAGTCACGCAGATCCACATCGCAGCCGATCCTCCACAACATGTCCAGCTCCTGCTGAACCTCCCGGCTCATCACGGTGTCGACGCCGTCGATCTCGATCTGGGTGGAGTCGATGGCAAGCCGGCCATGCAGGAACGAGCTGACCAGATAGTGCTCGTCCGCCTTGTACACGGCGATCGACGGCAGCGAGTTGTACACCCGCACCTGGAGCCGCGACCGGTCCTCCTCCGGAACATCCCGGTAAACCGTCTCAAGGATGGACAGGCACCGCTCGACGCTCGCCCGCACGTCCTCCTCAAGAGCGGGATCCCGTACGGTGCGCAACGCCTCGTCGCGCAGTCGCGCCACCGGCGACGACGGGTGCAGCAGCAGAATGCGCACCTGCACCCGCCGGTCGACGATCGCCTTCCGCAACGCGCCGTCGAACCAGTGAAGGTTCGGAATCCAGGTCTGCAGAATGGTCACCTCGTGAGCGGCGGCCTCCACGAACCTGGTGAACGTCGCTTCCGGGAAACGCTGGTGCACCCGGATCACGCCCCCGTAGTGCTCCTGCTTGAGCTCACGGGCGATGGCGTCGATATCGAGCTTCGAAAGCTGCGCGTCGACATGATCCAGCACCTTCAGACGGTCGACCTCCAGCAGGAGGAACAACGTGACCGTACTCAGAATGAGCAACGTGATCTTCGGGAGCGCCCCACCGGGAGCCAGCTCGTCGAGCCAGCCGAAGAGATCGGCGAGCAGTACCACGATGCCCGCCGTGGCCATGACAGCAAGCGCGATCTGCTCGGCCCGGTAGCGAATACCGCTCCCCATCCCCCACCCCAGCCTTCGAAACGCTGACGACGCGACGACCGTACACCGGAAAAATCAAGCCCGTCCGGTGATTGAGGACAACGGAAGACAGCGACAATCAGCGGCAGAGGAACGCGCCCGAAGGTCCCGCGCCGCCTAGAACACCGGCACACCGTCGCGCGTCAGCTTCCACCCCACCGCCGCGAACTCCGCCGGGTCCAGCGTGCCCTTCGCCTTCACCCACGTGATGATCGTGTTCCGGATCTCCTCCGAATTCGCCCACAGCTGCTTCGCGCCCGCCACATGCGGAAACGCCCCGCCGCCACTCGCCCGGTAGTTGTTGACCGCCAGCACGAACTCCGCCGCCGCATCGACCGGCCTGCCCTCGAACGCGAGATTCACGATCCGCGAACCGGCCGGCTTCGCGATGTCGATCTCGTACGTCAGACCCGACACCACGTCGTAGTTGTAGTCGGGGATGTTCCCCGCATTCGTCAGCTTCGCCGTGTCCACCGGAGCCCCCGCCGCGGTCTGCGCGTAGTACCGCGCCGAGAACTCCAAGTACTCCTTCAGCTGCGCACCGGTCAGCAGCCGCGCCTCAAGGGTGTTCTCGAACGGATACAGACCCGCCGCGTCCCTGATCGTCACCTCGCCCGCGGGCACCGCCGCCGTCCGCGAGAAGCACGACGCCTGCGACAGCACCGGCAGCGCCCCGTACGCCCCGCCCGCCAGCGCCGCCTTCACCGTCTCGGCCTGCACGTGATTGATCAGGTCGATCAGCGGCTCGTCCTTCCACGCCGCCTCCGCCGTCGTCATCCTCGCCGTCGACGTACCGATGACCTGATTGACGTACGCCACGACCTTCTCGTGCTCGTCACCGAGCAGCTTCGTGATCTCCGGGTCCTCGTCGACCGTATTGGAGTTGAGGACCTTCGCCCCCACCTTCTCGACCGTCCAGCGGCCCTTCGACCACACCAGATCGAAGTCGAACAGCGTCAGCCGCTGACCCCACTTGAGCGGCTCCGACAGGACGACCTGCTTGCCCGTCTCCTTGTTCTCCACGAAGTACTCGGCAATCTCCGTGTGCGCGTGCCCCACCAGGATCGCGTCGATGCCCGGGACCTGCTCGGCCACCAGACCCGCCGCGTTCTCGACGTACGGAAGCTGGTCACCGTACGAAGACGTACCACTCGAACCCGAGTGCGCCGAAACGATGACTACATCCGCACCCATGGAACGCAGCTTCGGCACCCACTTCGCCGCCTGCTCCTCCAGACCCGGGAACGTCATCTTCCCCTGCACGTTCTGCTTGTCCCAGATCGCGATACCCGGGTTCGTCAGACCGAGCACCGCCACCCGCACATCACGGCCGAGCGGCGTACGCAGCCTCTTCATGAAGTACGGAGGGAACGCCGGACGCAGCGTCTTCGCGTCCAGCGCGTTCGCACCGAGGAGCGGGAAGTCACACTGCTCCTCGAACTTGCGCAGCACCGGTATGCCGTAGTTGAACTCGTGGTTCCCGAGAGCGGCCGCGTCGTACCCGATGGCGTTCATCGACTGCGCCATCGGGTGCACAGGGCCGTGCTGCGCGGTGATCGGGTCGACCTTGGCGTAGTAGTACGACAGCTGCGTTCCCTGGATCGTGTCGCCCGCGTCGATGAGCAGCGTGTTACGGCGGCCCTTCTCCTCGCGGATCTGGTTCACCAGAGTGGAGATCTTCGCCAGGCCCACATCGTTGTGCGCCTTGTCGTCGAACTCCTTGTCCGTGAAGTAGTCCCAGTTGAAGACATTGCCGTGCAGGTCCGTCGTGCCCCCATGACGGTGAAGGAGTACCGCTTGGGCGGACGCCCGTGGCCGTGGCTGTGGTCCTGTGCTCCAGCGGGTGTGGCCACAGCCCCGCCGACCACGGCCACACCGGCCCCGGCGGCGGCCGAGCGGCCCAGGAACGTCCTACGGTTCAGCGGCATTCTCTTGTCTCCTCGATCCGTGCTTCCGTGCTTCCGTGCTTCTCGCACAACGTGACGCGCGTAGATTCTGGCCCAACGAGCCACACCAGCAACACCCCTACCGCGTTTCGATCTGATGACCCCCCGCTGTCACACCCGAGTGCGACAGTGGAGAGCGTGACCGACGAACCGATGAACCCCGACCCCCGAGTCAGCCCCCCAGCCCCCTACGGCACCCCCGAAGCGCCCCGCCTCGCCGTCCAGGGCGAAGCACGCCTCGAATTCGACCCCGAAACCGCCCACATCGGCATCACCGTCAGCGCTCGCGGTACGGACCGCCGCACCGCACTCGAAGACCTCACCCGGCGCAACGCGCTCGCTCTCGACCTCGTCAAGACCTACGGCGACGCTGTCGAGAAGCTGGAAACCGGCGCGTTCTCCATCAGCCCCCAACTCACCAGACACGGCCGCGGCGACCGCGTCCGCTCCTACCACGGACGCGTCCACATCACCGCCGTCCTCACCGACTTCACCGCCCTCGGCGAACTCACCACCCGCCTCGCCGACCTCGAACTCACCCAGGTCGACGGCCCCTGGTGGGCCATGCGGCCCGACTCACCCGCCCACGGCGAAGTACGCCGCCAAGCCGTACGGGAAGCCGTCAAACGCGCCCGCGAATACGCCCAGGCCCTCGGCGCCGACCTCGCCGCCCTCGTGGAACTGGCCGACCCCGGAGCGGAAGACGGCCACCCCGTACCCGTCGCCTACGCCGGCGGCTTCGCACGCCGGGGCATGACCTCCGAAATGGCCGAGGACGCCCCCGCCCTCGACCTCGAACCTCAACGCCAGACCCTCCACGCGCTCGTGAACGCGCGATTCACCATGACCCCGCCCCAACTCTGAGGCCCCAACTCTGAAGCCTCAACTCTGAAGCCCGGCCAATGCTCATCAGAGCACCCCCGCGCACAATTCAACACTTGTCAATAACCTTTCATGCAAAGGTTGTTGGACAGTCACGCACAGCCAATTTCCTACTGGCTGGTAAGCCCTAGGCTCGACGTATGCGCCGAGCCAAAATCGTTTGCACCCTGGGGCCCGCCACCGACACATACGACCAGATCAAGGCACTGGTCGAAGCCGGAATGGACATCGCCCGCTTCAACCTCAGCCACGGCACCTACGCCGAACACGAGGAGCGCTACCAGCGCGTACGCAAAGCCTCCGACGAAACAGGCCGCAGCGTCGGCGTACTCGCCGACCTTCAAGGCCCGAAGATCCGCCTCGGACGCTTCCGCGAAGGACCCGTACTCCTTGAACGAGGCGACGAGTTCACCATCACCGTCGAACCCGTCCAAGGCGACCGCCACACCTGCGGCACCACCTACCAAGGCCTCGCCACCGACGTCACCACAGGCGAACGCATCCTCGTCGACGACGGCAAAGTCACCCTCGAAGTCACCGGCGTCGAAGGACCCCGCGTCCAGACCCTCGTCATCGAAGGAGGCATGGTCTCCGACCACAAAGGCCTCAACCTCCCCGGAGTCGCCGTCTCCGTACCCGCCCTCTCCGAAAAAGACATCGACGACCTCCGCTGGGCCCTGCGCACTGGAGCCGACATCATCGCCCTCTCCTTCGTACGCAGCGGACGCGACATCCAAGACGTCCACCGCATCATGAAGGAAGAAGGCCGCCACCTCCCCGTCATCGCAAAGATCGAAAAGCCCCAAGCCGTCGAAAACATCGACGACATCGTCGCCGCCTTCGACGGCATCATGGTCGCCCGCGGCGACCTCGGCGTCGAAATGCCCCTCGAACAAGTCCCGATCGTCCAAAAGCGAGCCATCAAACTCGCCAAGCGCAACGCCAAACCGGTCATCGTCGCCACCCAAATGCTCGACTCGATGATCGACAACTCCCGGCCCACCCGCGCCGAAGCCTCCGACGTCGCCAACGCCGTCATCGACGGCACAGACGCCGTCATGCTCTCCGGCGAAACCAGCGTCGGCAAATACCCCATCGACACGGTCCGGACCATGAGCCGCATCGTCGAAGCCGCAGAGGAAGACATCCTCGCCAAAGGCCTCCCGCCCCTCACTGAACGCAACAAACCGCGCACCCAAGGCGGAGCCGTCGCCCGCGCCGCAGCCGACATCGGAGACTTCCTCGGCGCCAAATTCCTCGTCGCCTTCACCCAGTCCGGCGACACCGTCAAGCGCCTGTCCCGCTACCGCTCACCCATCCCGCTGCTCGCTTTCACACCCGACCCCGCGACCCGCTCCCAGCTCAACCTCACCTGGGGCGTCGAGACCTTCCTCGGCCCGCACGTCGACTCGACCGACGCCATGGTCGCCCAGGTCGACGAACACCTCCTGCGCATCGGCCGCTGCCAGAAGGGCGACGTCGTGATCATCACCGCCGGCTCCCCGCCCGGCATCGCGGGCTCCACGAACCTCGTCCGCGTCCACCACATCGGCGAGGACGACACCGTCACGGCCACCGCCAAGTAACACCGCTGACCGCGACACGGGCAAAGGGCCCCCACACCCCCCAGGGGGCCCGGCCCGCACCTCAGTGCTTCGGCCCGACGTGAGCGTCCATCAACGCGACGGATGCGCGCTTGGCGACCGAGACGTTGTAGGGCTTCCCGTGGCGAGTGCAGTGCTTCCACTCGACGCCGAGGCGGTCGAGGGTGTCGGTGTAGAGCTGACGGATGTCGTCCGAGACGTTGGTGAACCAGTAGCGGGGGTACTCGTACCGCTTCCGCTCTCCGCGCACCATGCGAGTGGTCCAGTTCATGTTCCGGCATCCGTCGGAGTGGATCAGCCCGCGGACGAACTCCCATGGGTGTTCATTGACTATGTCCTGCTGCCAGTGCTCCAGCGCGATCTTACGGGCGTGCTTCCTGCCGGGGCCGTGCTGCGGAAACAGGCAGGGGAGGTGCTTCGAGTACACCTTGATGTTGTGGCAGCCCGTCTTGCGGACCCTGCACGTGGCGTTCTCCGGGAACACTGCGCGCAGAGCGGCTTCGGCCTCGTTCTGTACGCCAGGCCAGGAGTCGTCGAGCGTGATCATGAGGCTTGGGGATCTGTGCTTTGAGTAGTGACTGATATGGCCGTCGCCGAGATAGAGCCCGAGCAGGTACGAGTAGGACGCATGGTCCAGTGGACGACCATCGCAGCGCGGACACTTCGCGCCCTGCCTGCCTGGGCATTCGCCACGCTTGGCGCGGTCCATGTGGAGCCAGTAGCCGATGGTGCCCTTCGGCACGTTCAGCTGATGGGCTACCTCAGCATTCCTCGCTCCACCTCTGAGGAGGGTGAGAGCCTTCTGCCGTACCTCTGTGCCGTGGAAGTTCACACCGAGACTCTGCGTGACAGCCGGTTGCGATGAGCGACAAAAAGCGGATGTTCACGAGAACGTGAACATCCGCTTCTGGAGTGCCCGGTGTGGGATTCGAACCCACATGCCCGAAGGCACGGTGGTTTGAGCACCGCGAGTATAGCCAATTCCTCCAACCGGGCCCGCAGCCGGAAGTGTACCGGGTGACTGCGGGTGGCCGCAGCTAGGTAGGCTCTGGGAGCAGTACCTGCCCCGGAACGAGGAGCCCCGTGACCACCCCCGAGTCGCCCCAGCCTGTCGCCGACGACGACAACAAGTCGCACGTCCCGCCGCTGACGACCCGCGTCGTCATCGCCGAGGACGAAGCCCTCATCCGCCTCGACCTCAAAGAGATGCTGGAGGAAGAGGGCTACGCGGTCGTGGGCGAGGCCGGTGACGGGCAGCAGGCCATCGAGCTCGCCCGGGAGCACCGGCCCGACCTCGTCATCCTCGACGTGAAGATGCCAGTCCTGGACGGGATCTCCGCCGCTGAGAAGATCACCGAAGAGTCCATCGCCCCCGTTCTCATGCTGACCGCGTTCTCGCAGCGTGATCTGGTGGAGCGGGCGCGGGATGCCGGTGCGATGGCGTACCTCGTGAAGCCGTTCAGCAAGAGTGACGTCGTACCGGCCATTGAGATGGCGGTGTCGCGGTTCACGGAGCTGAAGGCGCTGGAGAACGAGGTCGCGGACCTCACGCAGCGGCTGGAGACGCGGAAGCTGGTGGACCGGGCGAAGTCGGTGCTGCAGACGCAGTACGGGCTGACGGAGCCGGCCGCGTTCCGGTGGATTCAGAAGACGTCGATGGATCGTCGCCTGTCCATGCAGCAGGTGGCGGAGGCGGTTATTGAGGACGCCGAGGAGAAGAAGGCCGCGAAGGGCGAGTAGCACGGTACGGCGTACGTATAGAGGAGAGGCCGCCCCCACGCTGCGTGGGGGCGGCCTCTCCTTGTGCTCGTGCCGGTCAGTCCTCGCCGAGGTACGTCTTGCGGACGGACTCGTCGTGGAGCAGTTCGCTGCCGGGACCGGAGAGCTTGATGGTGCCGACTTCCATGACGTGGGCCTGGTCCGCCAGCGAGAGCGCGGCCTGGGCGTTCTGTTCGACGAGCAGGATGGTGGTGCCCTGTGCCTTGAGCTCGACGATGGTCTCCATGATCTTCTGCATCATGATCGGGGAGAGGCCCATCGACGGCTCGTCGAGCATCAGGAGCTTGGGCTGGGACATGAGTGCGCGTCCCATGGCCAGCATCTGCTGTTCGCCGCCCGAGAGGGTGCCCGCGGCCTGCTTCCGGCGTTCTCCCAGGATGGGGAAGAGGTCGTAGGCGCGCTGGATGTCCTTCTCGATGCCCGCTTTGTCCGTCCGGAGGAACGCTCCGAGCTGGAGGTTCTCCGTGATCGTGAGGCGGGGGAAGATGTGCCGGCCCTCGGGGGAGTGGGCCAGCCCCAGGGACACGATCTTGTGCGCGGGGACTCCGCCCAGCGGTTTGCCGTCGAAGGTGATGCGGCCGCCGGAGGGCTTGAGCAGTCCGGACAGTGTCCGCAGGGTGGTGGTCTTGCCCGCACCGTTGGTGCCGATGAGGGTGACGACCTGGCCTGCTTCGACGCTGAAGGAGATGCCCTTGACGGCTTCGATCTTGCCGTAGGCGACCCGGAGGTCCTCGACCTCGAGGAGAGCGGTCACTGGGTTTCCCCTTCCGGGCTGGTGGTGCTGGTGGTGCTGGTCTCGCCCGTGGTGCCGGTCTTGCCGGTGGTGCTCTGCGCTTCTTCGGCCGCTTCGACTTCCGCAGCCTCCTCCGCGCCCGGTGCGCCTTCGAAGGGCGTGCCGAGGTAGGCGGCGACGACCCGCTCGTCGCCCTGGACGACGGCGGGTGTGCCTTCGACGAGCTTCTCGCCCTGGACCAGGCAGGCGACGCGGTCGCAGAGGTTGAAGATGAAGCGCATGTCGTGCTCGATGACGAGTACGGCGATGCCCTGGTCCCGGATGGCGAAGATGAGTTCTTCGGTGACCCGGGTTTCCTGCGGGTTCATGCCGGCGGTGGGCTCGTCGAGGAGCAGCAGGCCGGGGTCGCTGGCGAGGGCGCGTGCGATTTCGAGCTTGCGCTGTTCGCCGTAGGGGAGGTTGCGGGCGAGGTGGTCGGCCTTGTGTTCGAGACCGATGAACTCGAGCAGCTCCATGGCCCTCTTGTGGGAGGCCGCTTCGGCCTTCTTGAAGCCGGGGCCGCGCAGGAGGGCCGACCAGAGGCCTTCCTTGGTCCTGGTGTGGCGTCCGACGAGGACGTTTTCCAGGACGGTCATGTTGGCGAAGAGCCGGATGTTCTGGAAGGTACGGGCGATGCCTGCCTGGGTGACGAGGTGGGGCTTGGGCGGCAGGACGGTGCCCTTGTAGGAGACCTTGCCTTCGGTGGGGACGTAGAGCCCGGTGAGGCAGTTGAAGAAGGTGGTTTTGCCGGCGCCGTTGGGGCCGATGAGGCCGACGATCTCGCCGGCGTTCACCTTGAGGTCGACCGAGCGTACGGCGGTGAGGCCGCCGAAGCGCATGGTGACGCCGCTGGCGTCGAGGACCGCGGGGGTCTCGGTGGTGTTTTCGACGGTGTTCTCGGTGGTGGTCGTCATGTCGTTCACGCCCCCGCCTTCGTGATGCCGACGCCGGAGTCGGTCAGGCCCTTGTCCGGTACGTCGAGTTGGTCGGTCTCGTGGTACTCGAGCTGGGCGCGCCGGTTGGCGATGAGGCCTTCGGGGCGGAAGCGCATGAGGAGGATCAGCGCGATGCCGAAGCCGAGCAGCTGGTAGTCCTGGAGGAACTGCAGCTTGGCGGGGATCATGTAGAGCAGCGTGGCGCCGATGAGGGGTCCGCTGATGGTTCCCATGCCGCCGAGGATGACGGCGGCGAGGAGGAAGGCGGAGTTGGGCGGTACGGGCCCGGCGAAGACGTACATCTCGGGGACCACGGTGCTTTGGACGTGTGCCTGGACGGTGCCGGCGAGGCCGGCGAGGGTGGCGCCGAGGGCGAAGGCGATGAGCTTGACCCGGAAGCCGTTGATGCCCATGGCGGTGGCGGCGGTCTCGTCTTCGCGGATGGCGACCCAGGCGCGGCCGATGCGGGAGCTGCCGGCGCGGCTGAAGACGAGGACCACGAGGATCATCGCGAGCAGCATCAGCAGGTAGTAGTTGGCGTACGACCCGAGTTCGATGCCGGCGATGGTGTGTGCCTCGCCGAAGTCGTATCCGAAGAAGACGAGGTCGGGGACGTTGGGTACGCCGTTGGGGCCGTTGGTGACCTGTGGTCCGGATACGCCGTCGAGGTTGCCGACGGTGATGCGGAAGATCTCGCCGAAGCCGAGGGTGACGATGGCGAGGTAGTCGCCGCGGAGCCGCAGGGTGGGGGCTCCGATGACGACGCCGAAGATCAGGGAGACGGCGCCGCCGGTGAGGACGGATGCCCAGAAGGGGAACTGGACGTCGAAGGCGGATGCGGTGGTGCCTGATACGAGGGCGGCGGTGTAGGCGCCGACGCCGAGGAAGGCGACGTATCCGAGGTCGAGGAGTCCTGCCAGGCCGACGACGATGTTCAGTCCGAGTGCGACGGTCGCGAAGATGAGGATGTTGACCGCGATGAGGGTGAACTGGTCGGTGTTCTGGGTGAAGGGGAAGGCTGCTGCGGCGACGAAGGCGGCTGCCACGGCGATGGAGCGGTACTTGGTGGTGAGTGCCGAGAGTCGTGCCATGAGGCCGGCCTTGTAGAGCGCGGCGATGGCGAAGCCGGCGGTGATCATGTAGCCGGTGAAGAGTTCGGCGTATTCGGTGTCGATGCCGTAGGTGACGACGAACAGCCCGATCGCGAAGGCGGCGACGATGATCAGGATTTCGGCCCAGGAGGGCAGTTCCTTGGGGCGCTGGGCCTTGCGGGTGTCGTCGGGCAACTGGAACGCGGCGGCGACGGGGATGACGGAGACCACGGCTGCGACGAAGCCGCCGGGTTCGAGGTTCACTATGCCGCCGAGTTCGACGGCGATGGCGATGACGGTGAACCAGGTGGTGCCGAGGGCGCCGAGGGCGAGCAGCTGCAGGGCTTTGGTGGTGCCGGTGGGCGCGAGCCAGCGCAGGCCCTTGATGTCCAGTGCGGCGAGGGCGTACAGGGTGGTGAGGAGGCCCGCGACGAGGGTGAGGACCTGGAGGCCGCCGGGGTATCCGTAGACGGTGAGGTCGCCGGGGAACTCGTCGGTGTAGGTCCAGGCCAGGAAGGTGCTGGCCGTGGTGGCGAGGCCGCCGGCGACGGTGAGCCAACGGAACATGCCGGCACGGGAGTTGCCGTTGGCCGGTGCGGTCTCGGCTGTCTGCGTGGTGTCGGTTGTCATGGCTCTCACGCCCGATCCGCGACGCGCTCGCCGAGCAGGCCCTGTGGCCTGACGAGGAGCACGACGATGAGAAGTACGAATGCCCAGACGTTGGCCCAGGCGCCGCCGCCGAGCTGCTGCATTCCGGGAATCTCTTCGATGTAGGCGATCGAGAGGGATTCCGCGAGGCCGAGGACGACTCCGCCGACCATGGCGCCGTAGATGTTGCCGATGCCGCCGAGGACGGCTGCGGTGAAGGCCTTGAGACCGAGAATGAAGCCCATCTCGAAGTTGATCTGGCCCTTGTCGAGGCCGTATGCGACGGCTGCGACGGCTGCGAACGCGGCACCGATGGCGAAGGCCATGACGATGATGCGGTCGGTGTTGATGCCCATCAGCTTCGCTGTGTCGGGGTCCTGCGCGGTGGCCTGCATGGCGCGGCCGCTGCGGCTCTTGGCTACGAAGAGGCCGAGGGCGAGCATGCACAGGGGGGCGAGGACGAGGACGAAGGCGTCGGCGCGCTGGAGGTACAGGTTGTCGAAGATCTTGAACGACTCGCCCTGGAACTCGGGGAAGCTGCGCGGCTTCTTCGCGTCGGGGTAGAGGCCCCAGACGAGCTGCTGGAGAACGATCGAGAGGCCGATTGCGGTGATGAGCGGTGCCAGCCTGGGCGCGCCGCGCAGCGGTCGGTAGGCGAAGCGTTCCGCGGCGGTGGCGACGGCGACGGATGCGATGGCGCCACCGACGATCATGAGGGGAATGGCCACGAGGAGCGACGTTCCGCTGGGGAGCGCGATGTAGGCGGTGAGGGCGCCGAAGCCCCCGATCATGAAGATCTCGCCGTGGGCGAAGTTGATGAGCTGGACGATGCCGTACACCATGGTGTACCCGATGGCTATGAGGCCATAGAGGGCGCCGAGGGCAAGGCCGTTGGCCAGCTGTTGCGGCAGTTCGTGCACCGCAGGGCCTCCGATGAGCTTGTCGGATATGACTCCGCGCGAGGGCGCTGTTGCGCCCTCGCGCGGTTGTTTTCAAGTGGGGCGGGTGGCGCGGGGCGTTCAGGTGGTGCGGTGGTGCGGTGGTGCGGTGGTGCGGTGATCAGTCCTTGAAGGTGGCGGACTTGACGTCCTTCCAGACCTTGCCTTCGACCTTGTAGACCGTGAGCTGCTTGTTCGTGGTGTCGCCGTACTTGTCGAAGGCGACCTTGCCGGTCACGCCGTCGAAGGAGACCTTGGACATGGCCTCGACGACCTTGGCACGGGCGTCCTCGGGGAGCTTGCCGTCGTTGGCGGCGACGACGGACTTGACGGCCTGGATGATGGCCCAGCCGGCGTCGTAGGAGTAACCGCCGTACGCGGCGTACGGGTCCTTGTAGCCGGCGGCCTCGTAGTCCGCGATGAACTTCTTGGCGGTCGGGAGCTTCTCGACCGGGTAGCCGATCGAGGTGGCGAAGTCACCGTCGTTCGCCACGCCGGAGGCGCTGATGAAGGCCGGGTCGTAGATGCCGTCGCCGCCCATGGTGGGGATCTTGGCGCCGGTCTTCTTGATCTGGTCGGAGAGCAGGCCGCCCTCGGGGTACTGGCCACCGAAGTAGACGGAGTCGGCCTTCGACGACTTGACCTTGTCGGCGGTGCTGGAGAAGTCGGTCTCCTTCACCGTGACGTGGTCGGTGCCTGCGATCTTGCCGCCGAGCCGCTTGAACTCGGCGGAGAAGATCGCGGCGAGGCCGGCGCCGTAGGTCTGCTTGTCGTCGACGACGTAGACCTTGCGCTTCTTCGCGTCGTTGTAGAGGTACTGCGCGGCGAACTTGCCCTGGACGACGTCCGTGGCAGCGGTGCGGAAGTACGTCTTGAACGGACGCTTCAGCTCGCCCTTGCCCCAGTTGTCTCCCTGGCTGAGCGCCGGGTTGGTGTTGGCCGGGGAGACCTGGACGACGCCGGCCCTCTCGAAGTCGCCCTGCATGGACTGGGCGACGCCGGAGTTCAGTGGGCCGACGGCTCCGATGACGTCCTTGTTGCCGACGAGCTTGGCGGCGTTGGCCTTGCCGGAGGCGGGAACGGCCTGGTCGTCGAGTGCTTCGATCTTGAACTCGATGCCGGGGACTTCGTTGTTCTTGTTCGCGGTCTTGGCCGCGAGGTCCACGGAGTTCTTGATTCCCTGGCCGAGCGCGGAGAGGGAGCCGGTCAGCGGTGCGTCGACACCGATGACGACGGTGGTTTTCTTGCTGCTGTCACCCTCGCCCTTGTTGTCGTCGCGCGACCCACAAGCCGTGAGAGTCAGTGCTCCGGTCGTGAGCGCTGTGGTGAGTATGAGCAAAGAACGGTGTCGCACGAAAGGTCCTTTCCCTGGCGCGGCCTCCTCTGCTGAGGTGCCGTGACGATCGCCGGGCCGTACTGGTCGATACAGGGGCCTTGCAGCAGACACGCCCGGCGGCGCGGTGACTGGCCGTGACTCTAGGCGGAGGTGGAGGGGTCGTGGAGGTGTGAAGTCAGGATGTGACTCTCTTGTTATGCCAAGGCCAACGCTGGGTGGGGCAGTGTGGACACATCCGCCGATAACTTCACCGCCGGAAGATCCCACATGCTGAGAACCCCCAGTTCCGCTACGGCGCTTGAGGTGATCTTGGTGTCGGCGGCGCCCGCGTGGCTGAAAGGGCACTGGCCGGAGTACCGGCGCGGCTGATGCGCGCGGCGACCGAATGCTTGATTGCATCATTGTTACGGAGTGTTACACCCGGGGGGAGTCGCTTCGCGCCGCGCGTTACGTTCCGGCTGGGCGGCCTGTCATCCAGGTGGACGCCAGTTCTCCGAGCTGCCGGTGGCGCCGTTGCGGGCGGTGCATTTCTGCCGGGCCAGGCGGTCGGCCAGCCTGAGGCCCGCGGCGCGCCCGTGGCGCTTCACCTCGGCGCGACCTGCGGCGATGATCTCTTCGTGCAGGGCGTACTGCTCGTTGGACAGCCCCTTTTGTTCCCAGTCGAGGCCCGACCATTTGCTGCCCTTGAGTGTCTCTTTCGCCCAGTAGGAGACGAGTTTCGTGCATGTCTCCTCGGCGGAGGGGCTCTGCGGAGCGGGGCTCGATGTCGCGGGCCGGGGGGCCTGAGGAGGCCCCGTACAGCCCGCGACAACCAGTGCGGCCAGGAACGCGCAGGCGGCGTATCCGGCATGCGTGTGCGGTCCGGTCCCCATGAGGAGACGCTAGGTCGTCACGATGTGTGACACAACAGGCAGAGCGTCGCCCTTACGGCAGTTTTGTGTACGGGGAGAGGAACGCGCGGGCGCCCGGCGTGTCCAGCCGGTAGGTGACGTTCGTGGCGTAGCAGGGGGTGTCGCCGGTGATCGTGGTGGCGACCAGGGTGCGCTTGCCGGCGAGGGTGGCGAAGTTGGGGCCGCCCGAATCGCCGTAGCAGGCACCGCCGTTGCCCTGCGGTGCGGTCATGGAGAGCCGCAGCCAGGCGTCGTTGAGCGCGTTGTACGTGACGGGGGCCTTCATGCGTACGCCGCCGCCGGGGTGGGTGTGGCCGCCGGGTCCGCGCCGGGCTTCCTGGGTGCCGTACCCGGCGACGGTGAAGGAGGTGTCGTCGAGACCTTGGGGGCCGAGGGCGGTCAGGGCGCCGGCCTTGGGGAGGGAGGCGGGCGTGAAGGTCCACCGGGCCTTGAGCTGGGCTGCCGGCACTTCGACGACGGAGATGTCGTGGGTGTCGGAGGCGGGGCCCGGGTAGGCGGGGTGGTTGTGGGCGGTGCCCTGGACGGCGACCGCTTCGGCGACGGCCGCCGGGTTGCCGGGGTGCTGGGCCGCGGCCTTGTCGAGGCCGGCCTGCACGTCCTGGTCGAGGGAGACGTAGAACCTCACGTTGTCGGGCCAGTCGGTGGTGCAGTGCGCGGCGGTCAGGAACGTATCCGCGTCGATCATGGTGCCGGAACAGACCCAGTCGACGCGGTCGGGCGTGGTGGGGTTCGCGTCGTTGTCCCACGTCGCGACGAGGGCTCCGACTTCGGTGCGCTCGGGTGCGGGCGTGGCGTTGTAGGAGTTGATCGCGGAGGACGGCAGGGCCGCCGCCAGCACGAGTGCGCAGGCTCCGGCGGTGACGGCGGTGAGGCGTATGCGTACTGCGGTCAAGAGAACCCCTTGGGTGACGTGTGATGTGTGTGATGGGACCGGCGGCGCTCTCCTGTGGGGGTGGGGGACAGTGAACCGGTTGTGCCGGTGGTGGGACAAGGGGGCTGGGGGGCAAGGGTGTTGAGGTCGCGTGACGGCTCGCTGACCGTGTCCCTGCTCGCTGATCACCCGGCCGTACGCGCTTCAGCCCTTGCTGCCGTCCGCGTTGCGCAGCAGGCAGGTCAGGCGGGCCGTGCAGACCCGCTTGTCCTGCTCGTCGGTGATGACGATTTCGTAGGTCGCGGTGGAGCGTCCGCGGTGGACGGGGGTGGCCACACCGGTCACCAGGCCACCGCGGGCGCCCCTGTGGTGCGTGCAGTTGAGGTCCACGCCGACGGCGATCTTGGCGGCGCCGCCGTGCAGCATCGAGCCGATGGAGCCGAGGGTCTCGGCGAGTACGGCGGAGGCGCCGCCGTGCAGCAGGCCGTACGGCTGGGTGTTGCCCTCGACGGGCATGGTGCCGACGACGCGCTCCGCGGAGGCCTCGACGATCTGTACGCCCATGCGGGTGCCGAGGTCTCCGGCGGAGAACAGGGCGGGCAGGTCGACGCCCAGCTGGGCGTACTCGTCGATGACCTCTTGCGGGAACTTCACAGCTGCGGTCTGCTCGCCCATGGGGCCCGGCTCCGATCGTCGTACGGCGTCCATCGTCCTTAAGCGAACGCTTAGGCGGTGCGTGATTGTTCCAGACGGACGATGACGGACTTGCTCGCGGGGGTGTTACTGGTGTCCGCGGTGGCGTCGAGCGGCACCAGTACGTTGGTTTCGGGGTAGTAGGCGGCGGCGCAGCCGCGCGCGGTGGGGTAGTGCACGACGCGGAAGCCGGGGGCGCGCCGCTCGACGCCGTCCTTCCATTCGCTGACCAGGTCGGTGTACGTCCCGTCGGCGAGGCCCAGCTCGCGGGCGTCGTCCGGGTTGACAAGCACGACGCGGCGGCCGCCCTTGATGCCCCGGTAGCGGTCGTCGAGGCCGTAGATCGTGGTGTTGTACTGGTCGTGCGAGCGCAGCGTCTGGAGCAGTAGCCGGCCTTCGGGAAGCTTGGGGTACTCGACGGGCGCGGCGGTGAAGTTGGCCTTGCCAGTGGGGGTGGTGAAGCGGAGTTCGTCGCGCGGGCCGTGCGGCAGGGTGAAGCCGCCGGGACGGGCTACACGGGCGTTGAAGTCTTCGAAGCCGGGAACGACGCGGGAGATCCGGTCGCGGATCGTGCCGTAGTCCTTCTCGAAGTCCTCCCACGGCGTGGCCGAAGCGGGGCCGAGGACGGCCCGTGCCAGGCGGGCGACGATGGCCGGCTCGGACAGCAGGTGCGGGCTCGCGGGGGCGAGGTTGCCGCGCGAGGCGTGCACCATGCCCATGGAGTCCTCGACGGTGACGAACTGCTTCCCTGCCGCCTGTACGTCCTTGTCGGTACGTCCGAGGGTGGGCAGGATCAGCGCGCGGGCGCCGGTGACGGCGTGCGAGCGGTTGAGCTTCGTCGACACGTGGACGGTCAGGCGGGCCCGGCGCATCGCGGCTTCGGTGACGTCGGTGTCGGGGGTCGCGCCGACGAAGTTGCCGCCCATGGCGAAGAAGACCTTCGCCTCGCCGTCGCGCAGGGCCTGGATGGACCGTACGACGTCGAATCCGTGGTGGCGCGGTGAGGTGATCCCGAATTCCTTGTCGAGCGCGTCGAGGAAGGCGGGGGCGGGGCGTTCGAAGATGCCCATGGTGCGGTCGCCCTGCACGTTGGAGTGGCCGCGCACGGGGCACACTCCGGCGCCGGGGCGGCCGATGTTGCCGCGCAGCAGCAGGAAGTTGACGACTTCGCGGATGGTCGGCACGGCGTGCTTGTGCTGGGTCAGGCCCATGGCCCAGCACACGATGGTGCGCCGGGAGGTGAGGACCATGGCGAGGGCCTGCTCGATCTTCGCGCGCTCCAGGCCGGTGGCGGCGAGGGTCTCGTCCCAGTCGGCACCGCGCGCGGTGGCCGCGAACTCCTCGTACCCGTGGGTGTGTTCGCGTACGAACTCTTCGTCGACGGCGCCGTCCGCTTCGATGATCAGCTTGTTGAGCAGGCGGAACAGGGCCTGGTCGCCGCCGAGGCGGATCTGGAGGAAGAGGTCGGTGAGGGCGGCGCCCTTGATCATGCCCTGGGGGGTCTGCGGGTTCTTGAAGCGTTCGAGTCCGGCTTCGGGCAGCGGATTCACCGAGATGATCTTGGCGCCCGTTGCCTTGGCCTTCTCCAGGGCGCTGAGCATCCGCGGGTGGTTGGTGCCCGGGTTCTGGCCGGCGACGATGATCAGGTCGGCCTGGTGCAGGTCTTCGAGCGAGACGCTGCCCTTGCCGATGCCGATGGTCTCCACCAGGGCCGAGCCCGACGACTCGTGGCACATGTTGGAGCAGTCCGGCAGGTTGTTGGTGCCGAATTCGCGGGCGAAGAGCTGGAGCAGGAACGCCGCTTCGTTGCTGGTGCGGCCCGAGGTGTAGAAGACGGCCTCGTCGGGGGAGCCGAGTGCCTTGAGCTCCTCCGCGATGATCTCGAAGGCCCGCTCCCAGGTCACCGCGTCGTACCGGTCGGCGCCCTCCGCCAGATACATCGGCTGTGTGATGCGTCCTTGCTGGCCCAGCCAGTACCCGCTGCGCGTGGCGAGGTCGGCGACGGGATGGGCGGCGAAGAAGTCGGGGGTGACACGGCGCAGTGTCGCCTCCTCGGCGACGGCCTTCGCGCCGTTCTCACAGAACTCCGCCCTGTGCCGCTTGTCCTCCTCGGGCCAGGCGCAGCCGGGGCAGTCGAAGCCGTCCTTCTGGTTGACCTTGAGGAGCGTCTGCGCGGTACGGCGCACGCCCATCTGCTGCTGGGCCATCTTCAGCGTGTGTCCGATGGCGGGGAGCCCTGCCGCGGCGTGCTGGGGGGCCGCGACCTGCGGCGCGTCCTGGACCGGGTCACCTGTGGGCGGCTTGGCAGCCATGGCGCTCCCCTTTGAGCGTGCGGTTCTGTTACGTACATCTCCGATCCTGTCACGCTGCGCTGACAGTGAGAGGCCGCGGGCCCCGATTGTCAGTGGTGCGGCCTAGGATCGTGGGCGTGTCAGAGACAGCATCGAAGAAGACCGCAGACAACCGTCCCCGCCTGCTCCTCATGGACGGGCACTCCCTGGCGTACCGAGCGTTCTTCGCGCTGCCCGCGGAGAATTTCACCACCGCGAGCGGCCAGCCGACGAACGCCATCTACGGCTTCGCGTCGATGCTGGCGAACACGCTGCGCGACGAGGCGCCCACGCACTTCGCGGTGGCCTTCGACGTGTCGCGCAAGACGTGGCGCTCGGCCGACTTCCCGGAGTACAAGGCAAACCGCTCGACGACCCCCGACGAGTTCAAGGGGCAGGTCGAGCTGATCGGCGAGCTGCTGGACACCATGAACGCGCAGCGGTTCGCGGTGGACGGCTTCGAGGCCGACGACATCATCGCCACGCTCGCCACCCAGGCGGAGGCCGCCGGCTTCGACGTGCTGATCGTCACCGGCGACCGGGACTCGTTCCAGCTGGTCTCCGACCATGTGACCGTGCTGTACCCGACCAAGGGCGTCTCCGAGCTGACCCGGTTCACGCCGGAGAAGGTCCAGGAGAAGTACGGGCTGACCCCGTCGCAGTACCCGGACTTCGCCGCGCTGCGCGGCGACCCGTCGGACAACCTGCCGGGCATCCCCGGCGTCGGCGAGAAGACCGCCACGAAGTGGATCAACCAGTTCGGTTCGTTCGCGGAGCTGGTCGAGCGTGCCGACGAGGTCAAGGGCAAGGTCGGGCAGGCCCTGCGCGACCACCTGGAGTCGGTCAAGCTCAACCGGCACCTGACCGAGCTGGTGCGTGACGTGGAGCTGCCCAAGGCCGTGGCGGACCTGGAGCGCGTGCCGTACGACCGGTCCGCGCTGAAGGGCTTCCTGGAGGTCCTGGAGATCCGTAACCCGAGCCTGCGGGAGCGGCTGCTCGCTGTCGACCCGGGCGCGGAGGAGGAAGAGGCGCCGGCCCCGGACGCCGGTGTTCAGCTGGACGGCTCGGTGCTGCGCGCCGGCGAGCTGGCCACCTGGCTGGAGCAGCACGGCGGGCAGCCGCTCGGCGTGGCGACCGTCGCGTCCTGGGCTCTGGGTGTCGGCAATGTCAGCGAGGTCGCGCTGGCGGCCGCCGACGGCAAGGCGGCCTGGTTCGACACGACCGAGCTGGACGAGTCGGACGAGCGGGCCTTCGCCGCCTGGCTCGCGGACCCGGCCCGGCCGAAGGTCATGCACAACGCCAAGGACGCGCTGCGGGTCTTCCCCGAGCACGGCTGGCACATCGAGGGCATCACGATGGACACGGCGCTCGCCGCCTATCTGGTCAAGCCCGGCCGCCGGTCCTTCGCCCTGGACGCCCTGTCCGTCGAGTACCTCCACCGTGAGCTGGCCCCGGCCGCCGCCGACGGTCAGCTGTCCTTCGGCTCCGACGAGGACGAGCAGGCCGAGGCCGACGCCCTGATGGCGCAGGCCCGCGCGGTCCTCGACCTGGGCGACGCGTTCGCCGTGAAGCTGAAGGAGGTCGGCGCGACCGAGCTGCTGCACGAGGTGGAGCTGCCCACGTCGCTGCTGCTGGCCCGGATGGAGCGGTACGGCATCTCGGCCGACCGCGCCCATCTGGAGGCGATGGAGCAGCAGTTCGCCGGCGCGGTGCAGCAGGCGGTCAAGGAGGCGCACGCGTCGGTGGGCCACGAGTTCAATCTCGGCTCGCCCAAGCAGCTCCAGGAGGTCTTCTTCGGTGAGCTGAACCTCCCCAAGACGAAGAAGACCAAGACCGGTTACACCACGGACGCGGACGCACTGGCGTGGCTGGCCGCGCAGACCGAGCACGAACTGCCGGTGATCATGCTGCGTCACCGTGAGCAGGCCCGGCTGCGGTCCACGGTCGAGGGTCTGATCAAGACGATCGCCGGTGACGGCCGGATCCACACCACGTTCAGCCAGACGGTCGCGGCGACCGGACGCCTGTCCTCCACCGACCCGAACCTGCAGAACGTGCCGGTGCGCACGGACGAGGGCCGTGCCATCCGCCGCGGGTTCGTCGTCGGCGAGGGCTTCGAGTCGCTGATGACCGCCGACTACAGCCAGATCGAGCTGCGGGTGATGGCGCACCTGTCGGAGGACGAGGGCCTGATCGAGGCGTTCACCTCCGGCGAGGACCTGCACACCACCGTCGCCTCCCAGGTGTTCGGTGTGGAGCGGTCCGCGGTCGACGCGGAGATGCGGCGCAAGATCAAGGCCATGTCGTACGGTCTTGCCTACGGCCTGTCCGCCTTCGGCCTGGCGCAGCAGCTGAACATCGAGGCGGGCGAGGCGCGGGTCCTGATGGACACGTACTTCGAGCGGTTCGGCGGGGTGCGCGACTACCTGCGGCGTGCCGTCGACGAGGCGCGCGCCACCGGGTACACGGCGACGATGCTCGGCCGCCGCCGCTACCTGCCGGACCTCAACAGCGACAACCGCCAGCGCCGCGAGGCGGCCGAGCGGATGGCGCTGAACGCCCCGATCCAGGGCACGGCCGCCGACATCGTGAAGGTCGCCATGCTGAACGTCGACCGGGCGCTGACGGAGGCGGGCCTGAACACCCGGATGCTGCTCCAGGTCCACGACGAAATCGTCCTGGAGCTGGCCCCGGGGGAGCGCGAGCGGGTGGAGGAGATCGTCCGCCGCGAGATGGCCGGCGCCGTCAGCCTGCGCGCCCCGCTCGATGTCTCGGTGGGCGTGGGAACCGACTGGGAGTCCGCCGCGCACTGATACGCGTACCTGATAGGCGTAACTGATACGCGTCCCTGCCTCCTTGCGGAGTGGGGGAGTGCCCTCAGTCGCCGGACCGGCCGGCGTTTCCGGCCGGGACAGGTGATTCGTGCCTGTCCGGTGACTGAGGGCCGACGTCTGCGGCGGCGGCGTCGCGCTGCGGGCTGCCGCGCAGCCACAGCCGCACCCCCACGGCGTACAGGACGAGCCCCACGGCGAGCCCCGCGCCGGCGCCGAAGCATGCGGTCGGGACGAAGTCGAGCGGCGTCAGCGGCACGGTCTGCGCGGCGTACCAGCGCACGCACCGGTGTACGGCGCCGGCCGCCACGCACAGTGTGAGCAGCCCCCAGGCCGCCCACCGCCCGCGCGCGTCCAGCAGCGGTACGGAGCCGGGGGCGGGCCCGTCCGGCCGGCGCCGCAGCGCCGAGACCGTGAACCACACGATCACCACGAGGGCCACCGCCGAGCCGCCGTACTGCGCGTACATGTACATCGGGAAGCCGGCGACGATCTCGCCGAGCACCGGGAGGACCTTCATGCCCCACCGGTCGAGATGCGTGAAGCTGTCCCAGAAGACGTGCGTGCAGCTGCCGATGGCGGCCGAGAGGAAGAACCGCCAGGCCAGTGCGGGGAGTTGGATCCCCTTCCAGTCCTGGCCGCGTACGAAGCCGTGGAAGCGGGCCTGCCGGCGCCGCGGCACCAGCGCGAGCAGGGGTTCGCGCATCAGCAGCCACAGGCCGACGAGCGCCGCCGTGATCAGTACGTCGACGGTGACGAGACCCGGCAGGGAGTGCGTGACATCCCCGAAGGCCATCGCGGCCGGAACGGCGGTGGCCGCGAAGTAGGTCATGTCAGGCGCGAACGACCCTGCGACGAGGGCCGATGCGAGCAGCGGTCCGCGCCCGGTACCGTCTCGTCCAATGCCTGGCAGTACCGCCGCCGCATGGCTGAGTGTGAACGGCAAAAGTCCCCCTTGGTCCTCTTTCGATCAATGACGATCAGTATGCCGCCCATGGTTCCGAGTTGAATTTCGGTGAACAAGCGGCAATAAGACGACAGCGGCCGGTGTCCCGGCACCGCTAGTTGTCGTAGTGTCACCTGAGTCCTCGCGCTGGGGAGCGCGAACAGCCGTTGACGGGAGGGGCCAGACGTATGGCAGCGCAATTCGGTCGCAGGCTGCGCAAGGGGGCGACAGCCACCACGGTGGCAGCGCTCGTAGTGGCAGCGCTCTCCGCCTCTCAGGCGCCGGGCAGCACTTCGGTGCCGGCCGGCGAGAGAGCCGGCGAGGCGACCGAGCCGCCCGGTACGCCGGTGACGGGCAACTCGCCGTACTTCACGGACCTTCCACCCCTGAACACGCCGAACAAACCGAACAAGCCGGGCACTTCCATCGACCTCCCGGTGGTGGCCGGCCCGGCCGAAGCCGGCATACCCGCCACCGTCCTGGACGCGTACAAGCGGGCGGAAGAGACGATCAGGGACACCAAACCCGGCTGCCGCCTCCCGTGGCAACTGCTCGCCGCCATCGGCAAGGTCGAGTCGGGCCAGGCGCGCGGCGGCCGTGTCGACGCCAACGGCACGACGCTGACACCGATCCTCGGCCCGCAGCTCAACGGCGTCGGCTTCGCCAACATCTCCGACACCGACGACGGTGCGTACGACGGCGACACGACGCACGACCGCGCGGTCGGCCCGATGCAGTTCATCCCGTCCACCTGGGCGGTCTGGGGCCAGGACGGCAACGCCGACGGCCGGAAGAACCCGAACAACATCTACGACGCGGCGCTCGCCGCCGGCCGTTACCTCTGCGCCCACGACCGTGACCTTTCGGCGCAGGGCGATCTCGACCAGGCGATCCTCGGCTACAACCGTTCGCGGGAGTACCTGCGTACGGTCATGTCGTGGTTCGACTACTACCGGCGCGGCAACCACGAAGTGCCAGACGGTACGGGAGTCCTGCCGGGCAGCGGCGAACCCGACAGCCACGGCGAGGGACGCGGCAGCGGCAACGGCCTTCCCAACGCTCCGGTTACGACTCCGCCGTCGACCCCGGAAACCCCCGGCCCCGGCAAACCCTCCACACCCGGAAGGCCGGGCGGCGGCGACGGCACCAAGCCCCCGACCAACCCGCCCACCACCCCGCCGGTCAAGCCGCCCACCACGCCCCCGGGCACCAAGCCGCCCACCACGCCTCCGCCCGCCACACAGCCCCCGGCCCCGGCCCCGGCACCCGTCACCGCCCTGGAGCGTCTCGGCAGCGCGAGCGTGACCGCCACCGAGGGCGAGAAGTTCACCGACCGGCTGCGTGTACGGGCCAAGACCTCCGCGGGCAAGGTGGTCGCGGGCGCCAGGGTCCAGTTCCAGATCATCGGCGACACGGCGGCGCGCTTCCCGGGCGCCGAGACCCGCATCGTCGTCACCACCGGCACCGATGGCATCGCCACCGCGCCCACCATCGGCGCGGGCGGCCGGCCCGGAAAGTTCATGGTGCGCGCCAAGGCGCTCGGCACCACCGCCCCCGCCGTGGACTTCGCCGCCAGTGTCGCGGCCAAGCCCGCGCCCGCGCCGCGGTCCGACGCGCTGGTCCGTACGTCCGACAAGGAGCTCAAGGCCGGGACCGGCGGCTCCTTCGCCGACGCGGTCGAGGTGAAGGCGACGTACAAGGGCAAGGCCGCGGCGGGCGTCGGAGTGAGCGCGACGATGGTCACGGACGATGCCGACCAGCCCGTGGAGAACGACAAGGGCCCGTACTTCAAGGACGCCGACGGCAAGACGGTCCGTACTCTGACCGCTCTCAAGACCGACGCCAACGGCCTTTTGAAGCTTCCCGAGATCTTCACCGACGGCAACGCGGGAACGTACAAGCTGCGTCTCACGACCGCCGACGGAGTCGTCCTCACCGTCGAACTGACCGTCACGGCGGCCACCACCGACCCGTCGACCGACCCGTCGACGACTCCCTCCAGCACGCCCACCGAATAGGACTCCCGCTCCTCGGCTCTGCCGCCGCTGCTCCGCCCGGACGCCGTTCCGGACGGGGCAGCGGCATGTGAAGCGGCAGCGGCATGTGCGGGGCAGCGGCATGTCGGTGCGACGTGTTCTCATCTCGCGGCTCCATTGCTACGGTGCCACCGCCCATCCGCCTGACGCAGTATCAGATTCCGGGAGGCCGAGCATGCGTGCTCTCGTCGCCGCCGCCATCGGGCTCGCCGCCGCCCTCGCGCTCGTCCTCACCGTCACGGCCGTCGGCGCCTCGCAGGGGGAGACCTCGCCCAGGCCCCTGCTCACGACCGTTCCCGGGCCGAAGAAGTAGAGGGGCCCGCCGTGCGCCGTAAAGCCAGCCTGGTCCTGCTCGCCTTCGCGGTCTTCCTCGTCGCCCTGGCACCGCTGCTTCGCTGGTACGCCTTCCCGCGCCTAGCCAAGATCCCGGCCGGCCAGTACCAGGAGATGGTGCTGGAGGCGAAACCCGCGACGCTTCTCGAGTACGGCTCCATGAAGGCGAAGGAGGTCGAGAAGGTCACCATCGTCCAGACCCTCAAGGGCAACGTCGAGGAGTCCGAGAAGATCGAGCGGAGCGCCGGCCGCGACGTGGTCGTGTGGGACTCGCTCTCGTACGTACAGGGCCCGGACGGCAAGATGGTTTCGGCCATTCCCGAGCGCTACATCTTCGACGCCCACAGCCAGGACCCGGTGCACGCCACCGGCGAGATGGTCGACGGCGACCGGGTCAGGCGCGAAGGCATCGAATTCAAGTGGCCCTTCCTCACCGAGAAGCGCGACTACGAGTACTTCGACGCGCAGACCCGCACCTCCGCCCCGATCCACTTCAAGGGCGAGCGGACGTTCCGTGGAATGGACGTCTACTACTTCGAGCAGACCATCCCCTGGACCAAGGTCAAGTACCCGAAGAAGATGCCCATGCCGGGGATCGACGCGACGAAGCTGGAGCAGCAGACCGGTACGACGCGCTGGTACACCACCCGACGGATGTTCTGGGTGGACCCCGTTACGGGCGCTCCCGTGAACGGCGAGGAGATTCACCGGGAAGAGCTGCGCGGCGGCAGCCTGCTGGGCGGCCGTGACAAGGTCACCGCTTTCGCCGGTCACGTGAAGATGCGCGAGGACTACATCGACTCCACCGTCGAACTCGTCAGGACCAACCGCGTCGCCGTACTCATGCTCACGTCGTACCTCCCCTGGGGCTTCCTGCTCCTCGGCGGCTCCCTGTTCGCGCTCGCCCTGTACCTGGAGGCGCGCGGTCGCAGACCGGGGGACTTGGCCGAAAACACCACCTTGCGGCCGGAGCCGGTCGGCACGTGACGGGTCCCGAGACGCTCCCCGGACTCAGCCCCGCCCGAGGCGCGCCTTCGTGTACTTCGTCGCGACAGCCGCCGCCGGGTCCTCCGGCCACGGGTGCTTCGGATAGCGGCCCCGCAACTCCGCCCGCACCGCGCGGTACCCGTCCCGCCAGAACGACGCGAGATCCGCGGTGACGGCCGCCGGGCGCCCGGCCGGCGACAGCAGGTGCACCAGCACTGGCACCCCCGCCACCCGCGGCGTCTCGGCCAGCCCGAACATCTCCTGGAGCTTCACCGCCAGTACGGGCTGCTCCCCGCCGTACTCCACCCGGATCCGCGACCCGCTCGGCACCTCGATCCGTTCCGGCGCCAGTTCGTCCAGCCGCGCCGCGTCGCCGGACGCCCACGGCAGCAGCCGGTTCAGCGCCTGGCCCGCCTCGATCCGGCCCAGGTCGGCCCTTCGCCGCGCCCGTGACAGCTCCGGCTCCAGCCATTCGTCGGTACGTTCCGTCAGCGCCGCGTCGGAAACGTCGGGCCACGGGGCGCCCAGCACCCGGTGCAGGAAGGCGAGGCGCTCCCGCAACGCCTGCGCGTCGCGCGTCCAGCGCAGCAGCCCCAGGCCCTCGCGCCGCAGCCCGTCGAGCAGCGCTTCCCGTACGCGTTCCGCATCCGGCTTCTTGAGCGCCCGTACGGCCAGTTCGACCGCGCCGAGGCGCCGCACGTGGCGCGCCACGACATCCCCGTCCTCCCAGCGCACCTCTTCGCCGGACACGAGCAGATGCTCGGCGGCCAGCTTCGCGGTGTCCTCGTCGATGACGGCGGCGAGGCGTACGCGCGCGGAGGCGGCATGGACGGAACGGTCGGCGACGGCGACCGCCAGCCACGGCGCACTGCGCAGCCGGGACCCGTCGCCGAGCTCGGCCCCGGTCCCGGAAGCCATGAGGAAGGCGCCCTCACCACGGGCCCTGGCGACCCGCTCGGGGAACGCGAGGGCGGCCACGAGTCCGGCAACGGCGTCGTCACTCCCGGCACCGGTGCCACCGGCGCCTGCTGCGGCGCCGGTTTCGGTGGCCCCCCGGCCGCCCACGGGACCGCTCCCGACACCCGTGCCACCGGCTGCGCGGTTGCTCCTGCTGCCGGGGCTCGCGGCCACTGGGCTCCCGGCTCCCATGCCGGCCGGCCCTGCGGCGTCGTCGGCTCCGGCGGGGTGACCGGTGCTCTGCCCGCTGCGGGGCTCCGCGCCGGAGCCTTCCGCCGCCGAAGCCAGTCGCCTCGCCTCCTGGCGCCAGCGCGCCCCGTACGCGTCGTTCCCCCGACGGGCCGCCCGCCAGGCCGCGGCCAGGTCGTCGCCGTACTCCCTCGGGGGCTCCTCGCTCAGCAGGGCGACCACCTCCGCCGCACGGCGTACGCCGACCTCCCGTGCCCCGTCGAGGAGCGCCCGCGCGAGCCGGGGGTGCAGGCCGAGGCGGGCCATCCGTACGCCCCTGTCGGTAGCCCGGCCGGATTCGTCCACGGCCCCGATCGCGGTCAGCACCGCACGGGCCGCCGCCATCGCACCGCCCGGCGGCGGATCCAGCAGGGCGAGTCCGCTCGCGTCGGGGTCGCCCCAGCACGCCGCCTGGAGAGCGAACGCGGTCAGGTCCGCGACCTTGATCTCGGGGGAGGGGAAGCGCTGCAGCCGTACGTCGTCGGCCTGGTCCCAGCACCGGTAGACCGTGCCCGGCGCCTCCCGCCCGGCACGTCCCGCGCGCTGCCGTGAAGCGGCCTGCGAGGCCCGTACGGTCGTGAGCGCGCTCAGCCCCCGCGCATGGTCCGTACGGGGCTCACGCGCGAGCCCCGCGTCCACGACGACCCGTACACCCGGCACCGTCAGGCTCGACTCGGCCACCGAGGTCGCCAGCACCACCCTGCGCGGACCGGCGGAGCCGGCCAGCACCGCGTCCTGCACCGCCGCCGGCGCGCGCCCGTGCACCTGGAGCACCTCGGCGCCCACCCCGGACAACTGGCCGGCGACACGCGCGATCTCGCCCACGCCGGGGAGGAAGCACAGCACATCGCCCTCCCGCTCGGCGATAGCTCTGCGCACCACGGCGGCCACATGCGTCAGCAGCGCCGGATCGACGCGCATGCCGTGCGGCGGCCGCACCGGACGCGTAGGCGGCGCCCACACCGTCTCCACGGGATGCGAGACGCCCTGTGCCTCGATCACCGGCGCGTCGCCCAGCAGCCGCGCCCAGCCCTGCGCGTCCGTCGTCGCGGAGGCGGCGAGGAGCCGCAGCTCCGGCCGCAGGGCGGCCCGTACGTCGAGGAGGAACGCGGCGACGGTGTCCGCGTCCAGGTGCCGCTCATGACACTCGTCGAGGACGACGACATCGACCCCGGCGAGTTCCTGGTCGCGCTGGAGACGCTGGAGCAGTACACCGGTGGTCACCACCTCCACCACCGTGTCGCGCCCCACCACGCGTTCTCCGCGCACGGTGAAGCCCACGCGCCCGCCGGCCTTCTCGCCCAGAAGCCACGCCATGCGGCGCGCCGCGGCTCGCGCCGCGATCCGTCGCGGTTCCGCGACGACCACCTTCCGCAGCGGCCGCCCCTCGTCGAGCAACCCGGCCAGCACCAGCGGAACGAGCGTCGTCTTGCCCGTCCCCGGCGGCGCGCACAGCACCGCTGTCCCGTGCGCGTCCAGAGCGCGCTCCAGGGAGGGCACCGCGGTGCGTACGGGAAGCTGCCCGAGGGCGTCGGTGCGGATCACGCCCCTAGTCCCGTACGCAGACGAAAATCGCCGTTCCCGGGATCAGGTTTCCGCGCAACGGGGACCAGCCGCCCCACTCCTGCGTGTTCCAGGCGGGCCATTCCGGCTCGACGAGGTCGATCAGGCGGAAACCCCCGGCCACCACGTCCCGTACGCGGTCCCCGATCGTTCTGTGGTGCTCCACGTAGACCGCGCGTCCCTGTTCGTCCTGCTCGACGTACGGGGTGCGGTCGAAGTAGGAGGCGGCGACCGACAGGCCCTCGGGACCCGGCTCGTCGGGGAAGGCCCAGCGGATCGGGTGCGTGACGGAGAAGACCCAGCGCCCGCCGGGCCGCAGGACACGCCGTACCTCGCGGAAGACCTCCGCCGGATCGGCGACGAACGGCACCGCGCCGTAAGCCGAGCACGCCAGGTCGAAGGACGCGTCCCTGAAAGGCAGCGTTCCTGCGTCCGCCTGCACCAGAGGCACGTCGCCGCCGATCCGCAGTGCGTGCTGAAGCTGCCGGTGGGAAAGGTCCAGGGCCACGGGGCGGGCGCCCTGCGCCGCGAGCCAGCGCGAGCACTGCGCGGCGCCCGCGCCGATCTCCAGAACGTCGAGTCCCTTCAGGGACGCCGCCGGGCCCAGCAGGCCGGCCTCCGCCTCGTCCAGCCCCTCCGGGCCCCACACGAAACGGTCGTCACCGAGGAACGCGCCGTGCTCGCTCTGGTACTCGTCCGCGTTCCGGTCCCACCAGCCCCGGCTGGCCCTGCTGCTCTCCGCCTCGCCGGCCTCGCGGCGGGTCGCCTCCCCCTCTTCGGGGTCGTCCGGCACGTAGGTGTCGAGGGCCTCGAAGGCGTCTTCAGGGCTGCTGGTGTACTTACTGTGGCTCATTGCGCCCGTCTGTCTCGTCTGCGTAGGCTCCGCTCGAACCGGTAGCTGCAGAGTGCGGTGCGGCCGTTGTGGCCTCGCCAAACATTGATTGTGCCGGGTATGGGACGTTCCGCCCCGGGTGTGCGCCTTCGTGCATTGACCCTGCCCGGCTGCCCCCGTATGCTACAAGTTGCGCTGCGAGCCTGCGCACCTCAGACAGAGCAGGCTGCGCTTGCACCGGTTGTATGTCCCCTCGGTTGTCGAGGCGTTTCCGTTCCCGGGAATCGCGCCTCCTAGGCTGCCCGGCGTCAGCAGGTGCCGATACGGGCTCCCGGCGTAGCAGTACCTACGACTTACTGTCCGTACCGGAGCCCTTACCCACATGACGAGCAGCACCGAGACCACCGCGCCCACCACCCCGCAGGTTGCGGTCAACGACATCGGTGACGAGGAAGCATTCCTCGCCGCGATCGACGAGACGATCAAGTACTTCAACGACGGCGACATCGTCGACGGCGTCATCGTGAAGGTCGACCGGGACGAGGTTCTCCTCGACATCGGTTACAAGACCGAAGGCGTCATCCCCTCCCGCGAGCTTTCGATCAAGCACGACGTCGACCCCAATGAGGTCGTCAAGGTCGGCGACGAGATCGAAGCCCTTGTTCTCCAGAAGGAGGACAAGGAAGGTCGCCTCATCCTGTCCAAGAAGCGCGCACAGTACGAGCGCGCCTGGGGCACGATCGAGAAGATCAAGGAAGAGGACGGGATCGTCACCGGCACCGTCATCGAGGTGGTCAAGGGTGGTCTCATCCTCGACATCGGCCTCCGTGGCTTCCTGCCGGCCTCCCTCGTCGAGATGCGTCGTGTCCGCGACCTCCAGCCCTACGTGGGCAAGGAGCTCGAGGCCAAGATCATCGAGCTGGACAAGAACCGCAACAACGTGGTCCTGTCCCGCCGTGCCTGGCTCGAGCAGACCCAGAGCGAGGTCCGTCAGACCTTCCTCACGACCCTGCAGAAGGGCCAGGTCCGCTCCGGCGTCGTTTCCTCGATCGTCAACTTCGGTGCGTTCGTGGACCTCGGTGGCGTCGACGGTCTCGTGCACGTCTCCGAGCTCTCCTGGAAGCACATCGACCACCCCTCCGAGGTTGTCGAGGTCGGCCAGGAAGTCACCGTCGAGGTTCTCGACGTCGACATGGACCGCGAGCGCGTCTCGCTGTCGCTCAAGGCGACGCAGGAAGACCCGTGGCAGCAGTTCGCCCGTACGCACCAGATCGGGCAGGTTGTTCCCGGTAAGGTCACGAAGCTCGTTCCGTTCGGTGCGTTCGTGCGCGTCGACGAGGGCATCGAGGGTCTGGTCCACATCTCCGAGCTGGCCGAGCGCCACGTGGAGATCCCGGAGCAGGTCGTCCAGGTCAACGACGAGATCTTCGTCAAGGTCATCGACATCGACCTCGAGCGCCGTCGCATCAGCCTCTCGCTGAAGCAGGCCAACGAGTCGTTCGGTTCCGACCCGGCCTCGGTCGAGTTCGACCCGACGCTGTACGGCATGGCCGCGTCGTACGACGACCAGGGGAACTACATCTACCCCGAGGGCTTCGACCCCGAGACCAACGACTGGCTCGAGGGCTTCGAGACCCAGCGCGAGGCGTGGGAGACCCAGTACGCCGAGGCGCAGCAGCGCTTCGAGCAGCACCAGGCCCAGGTCATCAAGTCCCGCGAGGCCGACGAGGCCGCCGCTGCCGAGGGTGCTGCTGCCCCGGCCGCCGGCGCCCCGGCTGCCTCCGGCGGCAGCGGTGGCGGCTCCTACTCCTCGGAGTCGGCGGACAACTCCGGCGCCCTGGCGTCGGACGAGGCCCTGGCCGCGCTCCGCGAGAAGCTGGCGGGCGGCCAGAGCTGACGCTCTGACCACCAGCTGGTAACCGGCTGAAAGTAAGGCCCGCTCCCCATTGGGGGTGCGGGCCTTACTCATGCCCGCACCGCTTGATCACAGAAGGGGCGCGGGCCGGGAATGCCCGCGCCCCACGGCACGTTCTTCCGTACGAACACGAGGAGGAGCGGTAATCGTGCTTGATCCGCAGGATTTGTATGAGTGGGAGCCGAAGGGCCTCGCCGTCGTCGACATGGCGCTCGCGCAGGAATCGGCCGGACTGGTCATGCTCTACCACTTCGACGGCTACATCGACGCGGGTGAGACCGGCGAGCAGATCGTCGGGAAGCTGCTGGACACGCTGCCCCACCAGGTCGTGGCACGCTTCGACCACGACAGGCTGGTGGACTACCGCGCCCGCCGCCCGCTCCTGACCTTCCGGCGCGACAAGTGGTCGGAGTACGAGGCGCCCGAGATCGACGTCCGGCTCGTCCAGGACGCGACCGGAGCGCCCTTCCTGCTGCTCTCGGGACCCGAGCCGGACGTGGAGTGGGAGCGGTTCGCCCTCGCCGTACGGCAGATCGTCGAGCGGCTCGGTGTGCGCCTCTCGGTGAACTTCCACGGCATCCCGATGGGAGTCCCGCACACCCGCCCCGTCGGCATCACCCCGCACGGCAACCGCACCGACCTCATGCCGGGCCACCGCAGCCCCTTCGACGAGGCTCAGGTGCCGGGCAGCGCGGAGTCACTCGTCGAGTTCCGGCTCGCAGAGTCGGGGCGCGACGTGCTCGGTGTCGCGGCGCACGTGCCGCACTACGTAGCCCGTTCCTCGTACCCTGACGCCGCGCTGACCGTCCTTGAGGCGATCACGGCGGCGACCGGCCTGGTGCTGCCGGGCGTCGCGCACGCGCTGCGCACGGAGGCCAGGCGTACCCAGGACGAGATCGACCGGCAGGTCGGTGAGGGCGACGAGGAGCTCGTCTCGCTCGTACGGGGCCTTGAGCACCAGTACGACGCGGTGGCGGGCGCGGCGACGCGGGGCAATCTGGTCGCTGAGCCCGTCGAGCTGCCGTCGGCCGACGAGATCGGTCTCGAATTCGAACGCTTTCTCGCGGAGCGGGAGGGCGACGTCTAGGGCCTGTCGTCAAACTCCCGCCGTCCGCCCGAAGGGCGGGTCCTGCGGCGTCTGGTGCGTGCTCTCGGCGTGCCGGGCGGAAGCCCTCGTACTGGACGTACTTGGGCTTTCGCCCGGTGCGGCGAGAGTGCGTGCCAGGCGTCGCGGGGCAGGCGGGAGTTTGACGACAGGCCCTAGGTCCCTCCGGGCCCCTCGTCTAGGCTTCCGCGCATGCTGAAGGTGGGCCTGACCGGCGGAATCGGTGCCGGCAAGAGCGAAGTGTCACGGCTGCTCGTCTCGTACGGAGCCGTACTGATCGACGCCGACAAGATCGCGAGGGAGGTCGTCGAGCCCGGAACGCCAGGGCTCGCGGCCGTCGTCGAAGCCTTCGGGGAGGGCATCCTCGCCGCGGACGGCACTCTGGACCGGCCGAAACTCGGCTCGATCGTCTTCGCGGACGCCGCCCGGCTGGCGACGCTGAACGCGATCGTCCACCCGCTGGTGGGCGCGCGCTCGGCCGAGCTGGAGGGCGGGGCGGGAGCGGACGCCGTCGTCGTCCACGACGTACCGCTGCTCACCGAGAACGGTCTCGCGCCCGTGTACGACCTGGTAGTCGTGGTGGACGCGTCACCGCAGACACAGCTGGACCGGCTCGTGCGGTTGCGCGGCATGACCGAGGACGAGGCGCGCGCCAGGATGGCGGCGCAGGCGAGCCGGGAGCAGCGGCTGGCCATCGCGGACCTGGTGATCGACAACGACAGGCCGTTGGAGGCCCTGGAGCCGCAGGTACGCAAGGTGTGGGCGGAACTGACGGAGCGGGCCGCGTCGGCGACGTCCTGACGGCGGGCTTCCTGGGTGGCGCCCTTCTTGGCCGGCGCCTGCTTGGCCGGCGTCCTGCTCGACCGGTGTCCTGCTTGACCGGCGGCCTCTGGCGGAATACGGCATGTTGCCGGGGCCGTTGGAAAGAATCAGGTGAGCGGAAGGATGCAGGCGTGCCCGAAAGCAGCCCGGAGACCCACATCATCGACTACCGCGCGGCGGAGCATCTGCTGGCCGCGCGGGATCCGCGCGGAGCCGTGAAGCTCCTGGACTCGGTCATAGCGGCCCACCCGGAGAACACGGCAGCCCGGCTCCTGCGGGCCCGCGCCTTTTTCGCGGCTGCCCAATTGCGCTCGGCGGAGCTCGAATTCCAGCTCGTGCTGGAGCGCGAGCCCGACAACGCCTTCGCTCACTTCGCCCTTGCGCGTACGTACGAGCGTGCCTTGCGCGCGGACCGGGCGAAGCGGCACTTCCGGCTGGCGGCGGCCCTTGACCCGAAGCCGGAGTACCTGGCGGCGGCTGGGTTCGACGCGGACGACTGACCGGACGACGCGGACGACTGACCGGGCGGGGCTCACCGGCGCGGCGGATCGTACGGCGGGACGTCGCGGCCGGGCTGGTAGTGCGGGCCCTGACGGATGTGGCGTACGACCATCACCAGGTCGGCGATGATCACGACGGCGAGGATGCCGCAGGCGATGGCCCAGCCGGTGCGGCCGGTGGCGGCGAAGGCGAGCGTTCCGCCGACGGCCCAGAGCAGGCCCCACAGGCCCAGCACGAGCCGGAGCCGCAGGGGACTGCGTGCGGTCTTCGGTTCACTCCCAGTACGCATGATCATGACGAATCGCCTCTTCCCGTGGGACATGTACCCGGCGATGAGTTCCGGGACGCGGCACGGTCTGTATCTGTGAAAGCACAAGGCGCACCGCTTCCCAGGGAGACCACGATGTCCGAGGCAACGACCGTCAGCACCGTCACGACCGCCAGTGAATCCTCTCGGGCGGCGCGTATTGCCGTGCGCGTCCTTCAGATCCTGCTGGCCGTGTTCTTCGCCGTACCGAGCGCGTCTCCCAAGCTGGTCGGTCACTCATCGGCGTCGGAGAGCTTCGACAAGATCGGTTTCGGGGACTGGTTCATGTACGTCGTCGGGGGCCTGGAGCTGGCGGGCGCGATCGCGCTGCTGATCCCCGTTCTGTCCGGGGTGGCGGCGCGCGCTCTCGGTGGGCTGATGGTCGGGGCGTTCGTCACCCAACTCCTGGTGTTCGACGGCCAGTACGCCGCGACGCCGCTGATTCTCCTGGTGCTCCTCATGGCCATCGCGTGGACCCACCGGCACCACAACGCGGAGCTGGTCGCGCGGATACGCCGTCGCGCGTAACCGGGGCCCGACCGGCCACGGAACCGGCGTCCCCCGCGAATCCGGCGCGGGGGACGCCGGGCGTTCGGCGGATGATGGCAGCGCGGCGCGGCGTTCCTCGTCAGCCCGGCGTCGGCTCTGTTACGCGTCCCCGTCCCCGTCCCGGTGCCTGTCTTCCTCGGTGACTGTGCCGGTCCGGGCCGGGTGCCTCATGGCGTGATGTTCATGCGTGCGTTATGCGTACGCCGCCGCCCCCGCCTGCGCGGCGTCACCCGGGACCAGTGTCAGACCCCGCCCGTAGACTCGCACGTGGACAGGGACACAGGCGCCACGAGCGCACGAGTACGACCATGCGACCAGCGGGGACGGGGGTGAAGCCATGACGGGCACGGGATGTCGCGCCGCGGTTTTTCTTCCTGCCGAGCTGCCGCGTGAAGGCCGGATCGCCCTGTGGGATCCCGACGGCGGCGCACTGCCCGACGCCTCCACCGAGATCACGGTCGTACGTCGCCAGGGCGCCGGCACAACCGCCGTACGCAACCACACTGTGCCGGCCGTCCTCCTGCCCCTCTCCGAAGCCCTGCCGCTGCTGGCCCGAGCCCGCCATGACCCCGCCGCCCACGCCGCCACCCGCTGCTGGGGCGCGGCGGCGCTGCACGCCCTGCATCTGGCCGCGCGGGGCCGGCTGCTGCCCGGGCTCACCGCCGGGGACCACGACGCCTGGCGGGCCGGGCCGCTCGACGCCGACGACATCGCGCAGGTACGCGCGATCGCCGCGGCCATGCCCCCCGAGGCGCACGCCGTCCCGCTACCGGGACGTACGCCCCTCGAGCTGCCCGCCCCCGAGGCCCTGGTGAGGGCGTTCCTCGACGCGGTCGTGGACACCCTGCCCCGCACGCCGTCAGCGGCGTACGCGGTGGGCGCGCCCTTCGCGGCACGCACCGCGCAGCACCTTCCGGGCCTGCGGGAGTGGGCGGCGGAGGTCGCGGCCGGGATGGACGCGGGGGTGCGCGTATCGCTGCGCCTCGACCTGTCCCAGTTCGAGCTCTTCGACAGCGCGGCGAATGAGACGCGGGACGAAGAGACGGCAGAGACGGAAAAGTCTGAACAGCCGGCAGAGACTGGACAGACGCGCGAGAGCGGGGAGGGCCGCGTGGAGCGCCGAGCCGGCACCGCCCTGGTCCAGGTGCACAGCCTGGCCGACCCCACACACGTCATCGACGCGGCCGCCCTGTGGTCGGGCGGCGGCAGCGAGGGCTTCGGCCCGCGCGCCCGCATCGACGCGGTGCTGGCGCTGCGCCGCGCGGCGCGCGTCTGGGAACCACTCGGCCGTCTCCTCGAACGACCGGTCCCCGACGTACTGCCTCTGTCCGAGGACGAGTTGTACGAGCTGCTCGGCCCGGCGGCCGCCAGGCTCGGTGCGGCGGGTGTCGCGGTCCACTGGCCCAGAGAGCTGGCCCGTACGCTCACGGCGACCGCGGTCGTACGCTCCGCGCCCGGGTCCGCGACCGACGGCACCCCCTTCTTCGACGCGCAGGAACTCTTCGCGTTCAGCTGGCAGCTGGCGGTCGGCGGCGAGCCGCTCAGCGAGGCGGACATGGACGCACTCGCCGAGGCGCACCGCCCGATCGTCCGGCTCCGGGACCAGTGGGTGGTGGTCGACCCGGCGCTCGTACGCAAGGCGCGCAAGCGTGAACTGGGCCTGCTGCAGCCGGTGGACGCACTGGCGGTGGCCCTCACCGGCAGTGCGGAGGTCGACGGCGAGCAGGTCGAAGCCGTTCCGGTGGGCGCCCTGGCCGCACTCCGGGACCGCCTCACGGCCGGCACCGGCGCGGGCGCGCTCGTCGCCCAGCCGCCCGGCCTCGACGCCACCCTGCGCGACTACCAGCTGCGCGGGCTCGCCTGGCTGGACCAGATGACCTCCCTCGGCCTCGGCGGCTGCCTCGCCGACGACATGGGCCTCGGCAAGACGATCACGGTCATCGCCCTCCACCTCCGCCGCGCCCGCACCGCCCCCACCCTCGTCGTCTGCCCCGCGTCCCTCCTCGGCAACTGGCAGCGCGAGATCACGCGATTCGCGCCCGGCGTCCCCGTCCGCCGCTTCCACGGCGCGGCCCGTACCCTCGACGACGCCGGCGAACCCGACGGCGGCTTCATCCTGACGACGTACGGCACGATGCGCACCAGCGCACCCGAACTGGCCGCCCACACCTGGGGGATGGTCGTCGCCGACGAGGCGCAGCACGTCAAGAACCCGTACTCCTCCACGGCGAAGGCGCTGCGCACCATCCCGGCCCCCGCGCGCATCGCCCTGACCGGAACCCCCGTGGAGAACAACCTCTCCGAGCTGTGGGCGCTCCTGGACTGGACGACGCCGGGCCTGCTCGGCCCGCTGAAGTCCTTCCGCGCCCGCCACGCGCGGCTGGTCGAGAGCGGCGAGGACGACGAGGCCTCCGAGCGCCTGGCCCGTCTCGTACGCCCTTTCCTCCTGCGCCGCAAGAAGTCCGATCCGGGCATCGTGCCGGAGCTGCCGCCCAAGACGGAGACCGACCACCCCGTCTCGCTCACCCGCGAACAGGCCTCCCTCTACGAAGCGTCCGTACGGGAATCCATGGCGGCCATCGAGGAATCGGAGGGCATCGCGCGCCGAGGCCTCGTCATGAAGCTCCTCTCCTCCCTCAAGCAGATCTGCAACCACCCCGCGCAGTATCTGAAGGAGGACACGCGGCGCCTCACCGGCCGTTCCGGCAAGCTGGAGCTCCTCGACGAGCTTCTCGACACGATCCTGTCGGAGGGCGGCTCGGTCCTGGTCTTCACGCAGTACGTGACCATGGCCCGACTCCTCGCCGACCACCTGACGGCCCGCGCGGTGCCGTCCCAGCTCCTGCACGGCGGAACGCCCATCGCGCAGCGCGAGGAGATGGTGGACCGCTTCCAGTCCGCCGAGGTCCCCGTCTTCCTGCTCTCCCTCAAGGCGGCCGGCACCGGCCTGAACCTCACCCGGGCCGCCCACGTCATCCACTACGACCGCTGGTGGAACCCGGCGGTCGAGGACCAGGCGACCGACCGCGCGTACCGCATCGGCCAGACGCAGCCGGTGCAGGTGCACCGCCTGGTCGCGGAGGGCACGGTGGAGGACCGTATCGCCGAACTGATCGCGTCCAAGCGGGCGTTGGCGGACGCGATCCTGGGCGGCGGGGAAGCGGCCCTGACGGAACTCACCGACCGTGAACTGGCCGACCTGGTCTCACTGCGGAGGCCGGCATGAGCGCGACCAGCAGCAGTTGGTGGGGCAACGCGTGGGTAGAGGCCCTGGAAGCACTCTCACTCGACCCGGCCCGGCTGGCCCGTGGCCATACGTACGCCAGTGAGGGCAACGTCGGCGCGATCAGCGTGACGCCGGGCCGGATCATCACGTACGTACGAGGCAGCCGCCCGCGCCCGTACCGTACGGAGATCCGTCTGCGCACGCTCTCCGACGACGACTGGGACCGTTTCCTGGCCATGGCGGCGGCCAACCCGTCCCACATGGCGGCCCTGCTCGACAAGGACATGCCGCACTCCCTGGTCGATTCGGCCGCCGAGGTGGGCGTGGACCTGCTGCCGGCCCCCGGCGACCTGGTCCCGTCCTGCTCGTGCCCGGACCGCGGCCACCCCTGCAAGCACGCGGCAGCCCTCTGCTACGAGACCGCCCGCCTCCTCGACGCGGACCCCTTCGTCCTGCTCCTCATGCGAGGCCGGGCCGAGCGCGACCTGCTCGACGAACTCGCCCGCCGTAACGCCGCCCACTCCGCCCGCGAAAAGCCCGCACCCCCGCCCTTCCCGGGCGTACCGGCCACCACGGCCCTGACCCCGCGTACGCTGCCGCCCCTCCCCGGCACCCTGCCCGTACCCCCGCACCCGGGCCACGCCTCAGGCGCGTACCCAGGCACACGAGGCGCCCCGGACCCCCTCTCCCTCGACCTCCTCGTAACGGACGCGGCGGCCCGCGCCCACACGCTCCTGACCACCGGCACCGACCCCATCGCCACGCTCACCCCCTGGCAGGACGCGGTCCGCCTGGCCGCCGTCCAGCCCGGCTCCGGCCTGACAGCGGCCACGCGCACCCTGTACGCCGCCCTGGCCCGCGCGACCGGCCGCACCCCCACCGACCTGGCCCGCGCGGTGGCCGCCTGGCAACAGGGCGGCCTCACCGGCCTGTCCGTCCTCGAAACCCCCTGGGACCCTCCGGCCGGCCCCTTCGACCGGGCCCGCCCCGCCCTGGCCGCCGCCGACCTCCCCCGCCTGCGCCCCCACCGCAACCGCCTCAGCGACGCGACCCGCGGCATCCAGCTCCGCCTGGGCCACGACGACCGCTGGTACCCCTACGAATCGGACCCGGGCACAGAAGACTGGTGGCCAACGGGCCCCCCGGACGAAGACCCGGTAGGCGCACTGACGGCACTGCTGGACGCCTGACACTTGGACAGTGACCGGATCCCACTGAGCATCCGCGAACCGCAGCCGGGCGCGCGGAAAAGCGCTCGACAACAACCGGTGGCGCGCGACACGCTGCGCACATGCAAGCCCATTGCCAGAGTTCCCCATGTCCCGCACTCTCCACCACGTACCGCTGAAGCACCGCGACACGAGCTGGTGGTCCACCGGCCGAAGTCCGTGGTCATCGCACACGCTCGTAGACCTGCGCTACCCCGGCACCGAGTCGGCGCGAGCTCACCGCGAGGGCCGCCACCCCACACCGGCCTGCCTGAAGCGCACCTTCGCGTCGTACGCATTCCCACGCGCGTCAGGCACCCCGATCCGTCGTCAACGCGAACACGAGGCCTGAGCCCGCACCGCCCTCCCCTTCTTCACCACCCGCGCGTGCAAACAGCTCCGCGGCGCGCCCGCCGAGGATCTGGATCACCCTCCGACCCGCCACCGCAACACCTGCATCTGGCAGGGCTGACAGGCGGGCAGGCTCGCACATGGTCCGGGGTCACAGATCGTCGGTGTCATCCGCCTCGTCGAGACTTATGGGCGCTTCCGAAGCTCCGGGAGCATCGTCCACAATGACTTTGCCCATCTCTGCCGAGATCCTGCCGAGCAGCGCCGCCTTTCGTCCCGCGAAGAACCCGTCGAAGTCATCAGCCTCCATCAACTCCGGGTCGCCGAGGTGGGACCGGATATGCTCCGCCACCACGTCCGCTCCGGTTTCGGCGCTCTTTGCCAGCCGGACCAGGTATTCGGAGGGAGCCGCGCCCCCGATGACCCTGTTGGTGCGAGCGGTCAACGGCGTCTTGTTGACAATGGAGTTGAACATGGCCGGCGCGTATCCGGCATTCAGGCACCACGCCTTGGGGAAGATGTGGTGGATGTCGATCGACTCGTCGAAGTACCCGGTCACTTCGGCCTTCTCACCCGTGCGCCAGTCGACGGCCCCGGCCTTGAGCAGCAAGGCGTAGATGCCCTTGTACGCCGCGCTGTTGCGAGTCCGTAGCGTGAGGAGCCGGGCCGGGGCAAACTGTGCGGCGGTGACCGTGCGGGGTTCGGTTGCCGAACCGCGGACCCATTCGGTGACATCAGGCAGGTCCTGGCTGAACCGGGTCTCGGTGGAGCCCCCGTAGAGCTCGCCGAACACCCCGCGCCAGTACCAGCGGGCGATCTTCTGCTGAGCTCCCGCGCTCTGCGCGTCGACGCCGACGAGTGCGAAGACAGCAGCGAGGGGGATCAACTGAGTGCCGTACGGAAGAAATTTGGTGTCGAAGAGGTACTGCTGGTGCAGAAACTTCGCCGCGGCCTTGAAACCCGTGACCACGGCAGGGGCGAACCGTCGGTACTCATCCAGCGACAGCGCGAGCATGTCCTTGCGCTTGCAGCCGATGCGGGGCAGACGCTCGGCATCCTCGCCCCGCGCGGCGGCCGCGTTGCGCCGCTCGGCGGTGGCGAGCAGGGTGACTGCCTGGAGGAAGTCCGTATTGGAGACGTCCTTGAGGATGCGGTACCCGGGTGCGTTCCAGGCGGCTTTGCACTGCTCCTCCCAGTGCCGTCTCAGGTCGAATTCGTCCGCCGCGAATGTGGCGGTCAGCAACTCGAAGACCGTGAGAGTGACACCCCCGGTGTTGACCTTCTCGAATACCTGGCAGACGGCCTGACGCGGAGTGGCCTTCCCGAGTTCGATGACGGGAACGTGGTATCGGTCGAAAGGCTTGACGAATGCACTGTAGAAGGCCTTCCAGAGCTTCCTCTTGGACCTGTCGTCCTCCCAGTAGTCCTCGAACCCGGTCTCCCAGTCGTCGTAGTCGAATACAGAGCTCAGCGGAAAGAGGTGAGCCGCGTACTCCCTTTCCGGCGTCGTGTAGTCCTCGACCACCTCGCTGCGGAAGTTGCGTACGACGCGATCCGCAGGAAGGAACCGGATCGCCTCCTCGCGATCGGCGGTCTCGTCGACCGCCGCGAGCATGTCCACGTAGAACCAGCCGGACACCCGGTGCTTGCGGAGATCCTGCGTGACGACGGGTTCGCCAAGCTTCAGCGACTGGTACAAGGAGGTGAGCCGCTGCTGACCGTCGAGAACGAGGGTGTCCGGCTCGGTCCTGTCAGGGGGTGTCGCGCCCTCGATCGGCCGGCACTTGAACCGGACGTCGCCGCCGGCCTGGAGCAGCATCACCGTTCCGACGGGGTAGCTCAGCGAGATCGACGCCAGCAGACTGGTGATGTTCGGGTGTGGCCAAACCCAGCCCCTCTGGAATTCGGGCAGTTGGGCTCGCCCGTCCTCGACCTGCCGAAGCAGATCTCGCAGCGGTCGCTTGTCGATGCTGAATGCCTCGTCGGCCACATTGCCTCCTTGAGGGACTCGCCGCCGGGTGCGGTCGGTTGCGTACGTACTCCGGGGGCGTGGCGCCGGATGTCGCGCGTACAGATGAGATTACTGGCTGTGAAGTGACGGGGACTCCGCTTCCGCATCAACCCCAGCGTCCCCCGGCAGGTGGCTCTTGCTCAAGATGAGCCGGTCGACCTCGGAACGAGGCTTCTGGCACACGGGATCACGTACGGGCCGGGCACCAGGGTTCGGCGCGTCTCCTGTCACCCTGTCAGCAGAGGCCGCAAGAAGCGGCTCGGGGTACCGTGCCAGAAAATGGCGAGCGTGTCCCGCGAGCGGGTTGCCGCGACGAACAGTAGGGAGCGAGCCCGTTGCAGTTCCCTGCGGTAGCGCATCGCATCCGTATGCTCCAGGTGTGTCACCGCATCCCGGGGGACCAAACCGTCGCGGACACCGGCGATGATCATGCGTTGATATTCAAGCCCTTTGAATCGGAACATGGTGCCAATGTGCACGCCGCCGCCGTCACGTGTCCCGTCCGGGCCGATCTCAACTGCTTTGATGCCGTGTTGGGCCAAGGTGTAGGCGACCTGCTGAGCCATCGCGTTCGTAGGAACGCAGATGGCGATCTGTTCGAGGGGAATGTCGTCCCAGTCGGAGATGCGCTCGGCGACGGCTTCTCGCTCGGCATCCCAGTCGGAAGTGGCATGCAGTTCGGGGAGGCCACCGCTCAGGATCGAGCGGTATCCGGCCAGCGTCTCCTCGTTGCCGTCCAGGTCATCGAACTGCTCTCCGCTGAGCAGGCCGATCGCGGACCCCAGGATCTGACGTGTGGTCCGGTAGCTGAGCATGAGTTTGGCAGAGCGGCCGCGGATATTGACGCCGAGACTGCCCAGCGTCACATGGTTGTTGTAAATCCTCTGATGCGTGTCACCGACCAGAAAGATGTCATTGCGCCCACGCGGCACCATGGCTCTGAGCATCTTCCAGTGCGCGGCTTTGAGGTCCTGGGCTTCGTCGACCACGACGTGCTGGTAGCGGTACCGCAGCCACCCCCCGGAACCGGCTTGAAGATGGATGTTGTCCAAGCCCCCGGCCTCCTCACGCTGCCGGTCGATGGCCTGGATTCGCTGTTCTCTTTCCAGTTCGAGACGGGCGGCCCGCTCGGCCACCTGCTCCCAGGTCTGTCGGCCAAGGCGGTCCAGGCGCTGTGTGAAGCGCTCGGCCAGCTGCCAGATCTCGGCCCGCTCGGCCCGACCGATGCTCTTGCCACGACCCGCACGTCGGGCCCGGAAGTACTCAGTACGCGAGGTCACGGCCTGACCGAGAATGACCTGGGTCCACTCGTCGTGCAAGAACTGCGCGTCCCAGCCCGTCTCATCCAGCTCGTCAAGCAGCGACCGCCACTCACGCAGCGCCTGGCTGTCGTCGAGAGTCTGCTTCTTGCTGCCCGGCTCGGCCTCGCGGACGATACGCAGAGCGACCTGGTCGACGTGGCTGATCTCCACTCGGGAGAGAAGCCGCTCGCCGCCGAGTTCCAGCAGTCGCGCCCGGAGGTCCGCAGCCAGGTTCTTGTTGTACGTGGTGAGCAGTACGGGCTTGTCGCGTCCCGGTGGGAGCTGCTCCACGAGGTGTTTGACGCGGTGCAGGGCGACGATGGTCTTGCCCGTGCCAGGGCCACCGCCCACACGGGCGGGCCCCGAGTAATCACGTCCCACGAGCTTTGCCTGCGTCGGGTGCAGGAAGACCTTCCAGCGGCCGAAATTGCCGCCTTCCAGGGCTTCGCGCAGCGCTTCGTCCGTGGTCGTGACCATGGTGGCCGGCCGCTCGGCCGCCACCTGGAAGTCCTCAGGGTCCACGGCTTCCGGCGCCGCCACCGGTGCGGTGACCTGGTCCAGTACGTCCTCGTACGACTTTCCGTCGGCGAGGGCGAGCAGGACTTCGCCGGTCAGCTGCGGTGCATATTCGACGAGGCCGAGGAGCTGATCCTCGGTGGTGAGCGTGCGGACGACCGGGACGAGCGGCTCGGCCACACCGAGGTCGGTGAGTTGCTCGTCGGAGAAGAGTGCGAACAGCGGTTCCGGCTGCGGCGGCTGGGTGGGGGTCCGAGCAGGCTCCGGCCGCGCGGGAGCAGCCCGGCGCAGCACACTTTCTTCAACGATCTGGAGATCGACGTACTCAATACCACCGGTGATCTGGTTGATGCCGTAGCTCAACCGGCCGAGATTGTCGTAGACATCCTTGCGGTGTTTCACCGCGACAATCAGCCAGTCGCCGTCCGCGAGACGCAGGAGAAGGGCCCGGTACTCGTCATTGACCCGCGCCGACCACAGGCGGTCATGTCCCTTGAGCTGCTTCAACTGCAGACCGGTTGCCCCGGGGTTGTCCTTGAACTTGTGCTGGAAGTCGTAGATCGCGCCCTTGACCGAGCGGGGGAGCTTCAGGATCTCCTTGTCGGCCTTGTCGAGGAGACGCAGAGAAATGGCGGAATAGGTCATGACTGTGCTTCCCCGTGGGTTGACGCGTTGTCCTGTGGATCACGATGCTCGGCGCGGCCGAATGGTTTCACGCCGAGGACTTCTGAGAGCTCGGTGACAGTCCATGCGGGAGCCGGACGTACCTCCCAGCCGGCGGTGGCGAAGGCCTTGTCCCGGTCTTCGGCTTCGTAGTCGGGCTCGTCGCTCGCCGGCCTGGGTGCTGTGACGATGCCAATCCTGGCACCGGGCCAGGCGAGCTCGGCCATCCACCCCCGGTCATCGAGCTCGTAGCCGGCAGCTGGTACGGGCACCCCCAGCATGGCCAGGTCTTGGGCGAGTTCGGACAGTCCGGGCTCGTCCGGGTCGAGATACTCAAGCACCTTGGTCCAAGCTCCTTCACGTACGACCGTGAAGGGTGCCGGGGCCGGTTCCGGGGCGGGGGCCATCTCGGCGGGGGCACTCTGAGTCTCCGGCCCCGGAAGCTCGATACGCGTGGAGGTCAGCCAGCCGGAACCCCCGGTCACGGCCAGCACCTCGGTGGAAAAACCGTCAAGCTGGCTTGTTGTCAGCTGAGCGCTGTCGCCACCTCCTCGCTCCAGGAATTGCAGCAGATTGCTCCAGTACAGCCACGCCTGCCAACGGCGCTTGTGTGCTTCGTCGGCGAGCGCACGGGCACTGTCGTCCAGCACCGTGAGTGCTGTCCAAGCGGGTGGCTTGTGACGTCCGTCGGCTGCGGCAGCCACCGGGCACCCGGACAGGTCGGCTGCTGTCAGCACCTGTACGGGACCTCTCGGCCCGGTCGGGTCTGAGCCGCGCAGCACGGCGGAAAGCTGTGCGCCGACCACTTCCGGGGAGAGCGCCACCGCACGGGCGCCGGCCCCGGTGAGCCCGGCGACGGCAGCCTCCGCACGCCACAGCCAGCGATCGGCATCGGGCGCACGCAGATAGGAGAGAAGCAGGTCCGCCGGGTTGACCCACACCGTCTCTGCCAGTTCGCCCGGGAGGCCGCCGCGGGCACTCGCGTAGTACGAGCGGGCGCGGGCCTGCCCGCTGTCCCCGTACGGCCGCCAGACCGGATCGGCCGGTCCGGCACCGGCGTAGCCCGTGTCGCGTACCCGCGTACGCCACTCCTTGACGTCGTGGTACGTGAGCTGGAATACCCGCAGGCCCTCGGCCCGCAGCCTGGTCCGCTTCGCGGCGTCATCGGCGAGCCTGTTGTGTTTCTGGCTCGCGTGGAACTCGAAGCCGTCCAGGTAGAGGGCGAGGCGGGGCCCAGGAGCGTCGAGGCGCTCGAACAACACATCTGGGCGTGTGCCGTCCAGCACACGCTGCTGGGACACACGCCAGCTCAGGGTTGCCCCGTCGACGCCGGTCAGGCGTAGGTCGAGGGAGTAGGTGCCGGCCGTGGTCGTGTAGGCGTCCGCGCTCGCTCGCGAGTCGGCCAGCCCGGCCCAGTCCTTGAGCGTGTCGATGAACATGACCTCGAGGTCGCTCTCGGCCTGTCGGTCCATCGGGATGTCATGGGTTGCCGCGACCGTGGACGTCTGCCACGCCTCGCCGTGCTCGCCGAGCAGCTCGTCCAGCATCTGCCGTACTTCGTTGCGGCTGACCTTGTCGTAGTCTCCGGCCGGAACCCGGCGCAGCAGACAGCGGTGGCAGCCGTCCAGGCCCTTCTCGATACAAGGGCAACTCTCGATGACCTCCCGGGCCTTGAGCAGCACCTCACGGAAGCCTTCGGCGCTGGCGAGCCGGTGCAGGTATCCCGTGCCGCCGGGCAGCCGGTCGTACACGACGAGGAAGCGGCGCGGCCAGTCGGAGTCGCCGCCGTCCGGCATAGAGGCAGGGGCGATGTCGATGTGGTCCGGGTCGCCGCCGTAGCGAGCGGCAATCCCTGCGAACATGGCCGCGGTAAAGGAGGCGAGACGTTCCTTGGCGCGCGCGACAGACGCGGGCAGGAGGATGCGTACGGCCTCCGTCACCAGTTCATGGGCGAGCAGCAACGGCACATCCTGCCCCTTGCCCTGGCTCCCGGCATCGGCCGGTGCGGTCCTGCGCCGGGGACACCACAGCAGGTGGTGCGTGCTGGCCTTCGTGCTGGCTGCCAGGGACTCGGTGAGCGCCCCCTGCGGCTGGTCCACGACCGGGCGCCCGTCTGCCGTGGCGCCACCACAACTCGTACAGACGTAGAAGGGATTGAGCCGGACGTCGTCCCCCGCGACCGGGACGGTGCTGCTGCCGTCCTGCCGGTCCAGGCCGAGGTTGAGGGTCCTGATGACGGCCCGGCGGGTGAAGTCGACACCGAAGATAGCTGTGTCATGCCGCCAGGAGCCAGGCACGAGGTGCACCGGGTCGATGTCGACGGTCGTGAGCATGGCGAATCGTTTACGGTCCCGCTCTTCCTTGTCGTCCCGTACTCTCGCGTCATCCCGCTTGTCGCGCGCGATGACGCGCTTGGGCTCCAGCACGTACTGAACGCAGCCGGCGTCGGCGATTTCCCGGCCACCACAGCGCGGACAGGCGGACGTATCGGCCTGGGCGTTCTCCGTACGGGCGTAGCCGCAGGCCGGGCACAGCCGCCAGACCGACCACGCGCGTCGCTCGGGGCTCCCGATGTCCAGCGCACGCACCACATGCTTGTAGCCGTTGACATAGAAGGTGTTGCCGGGGGCGAGCTCGGAGAGGGCGAGCTTGCGGGACCGCTCGTAGTCCCGCACTTCGCTCCGGTACGCCTTCTTGGCGCCTTCGTCGCTGCCGCCGGCCGGCTCCTCGGTCCAGTACAGCGTGGCTTCGAGCTGGGTTGTGGTGTCGGCGAGGCTGTAGTTCGGAAGCAGGCCCAGCTCAACCAGAGCGCCATGCGCACTCGACTGGCTCAGGTCGCGCAGCAGGTTGCCGGTCGCACGGCGCTCGGCCAGCAGCTCCCTTCGCTCACGGTCCTGTTCGGGATCGCTGCGCACCAGGCTGTCCATGGCTGAATCGATGGCCTTGATACGACGGCGCAGCTCCTCGCCGCGCGCGGTCCAGTCCTCCTCAGCCTCCTGCAGTGCGCGGGCGATGCCGGAGACCGCGTAAGCCCTCAGCTCCGCAGCGGCATGATCGGATACGCCGCTCTCCTCCGCGCCCGCAATGGACGGGAAGAGCGCGAGGAAGTCCTCAGCCAGTGCGGTGCCGTGGGTGAGCGCGGCGTCGGCAAGGTCCTGACACCAGCCGGACGTACCGAACAGTGCGGACACCATGCGGGGGACGGGCTGCATACGCTCACCGTCAGCCGTTGTCAGCGCCCCACGTGCGGCAAGGTCGAGGAGGTGCGCCGTGTACTGACGACGCAGAATCTCGACCGCTGAGACATAGCAGCCTGGCGGCACGATCTCCCCGGCGATCATTTCCCGAGGCTCGTCCAAGTAGTACAGGTCTCGAGCGCGCCTGCCACCGAAGGCCACTACCAGAGTGTTCCCCGTCTTGCGGCCGGCGCGGCCCGCTCGCTGGACATAATTTGCGGGGCCCTTCGGGAGAGACCCCAGGAGTACGGCTGACAGATCACCGATGTCGATGCCCAGTTCGAGCGTCGGCGTGCAGGACAGCACATTGGGGTCCGTGTAGTGGGTGCCGTCGCGGAACGTCCGCTCGACCCGCTCACGCTGCGGCCGCGTGAGCATGCCTGTGTGTTCTGCGGTGGCAACACGGAATGTGCCGCCAGTGATGTACAGGTGGCGGTAGTAGTCGTCTCGGTAGTCACGTGCCTTGGAGCCGCCGAAGCTGCTACTGCCGGTTACGGGAGACCCCGGCTGTGGAGCTGTCATGTAGCCCCGGCAGCGGTATCGCGGGCACGGATGTCCGTACCAGCGGGTGCGCTGCGCGGGGTCCACGACTTGCTGCCAGCCGCAGTCCTCACAACTGACAAAAGCCTTGTTCACCGCGGTGTCGGCCAGTGGCCGCACCTGGATGTGACCCGGCTGGAGCCCGTACACCCTGGTCGTACGGTCCTGAGCCGTACGCACCGCGAGTGCGCCCTCCTCGGCGAGTACGGGAAGGAGCCGTCGCAGGTACTCGGTGGCCCCGGCCGCGTCGAGCTCCAGGCATCGGCTGGTCCAGTCCTGGTACCAGCCGAGGCGCCCGGTGATCGTGTCGAAAGCCGACCGGTCCTTCTGCCCGTCCAGCAGAAATCGCGGCGCGGCGATCCCATCCGGAAAGGCGGGCATACCGTCGGGGCGGCCGCCCCAGATCTTGAAGCGGGTGACTCCCGCATCCTTCATCCAGGGCTCCAGCCAGCGATGGCGAATCCCTCCGCGCTGACGGATGCGTTCCAGCAGCCCGCGTACGAAGGCCAGATAACGCTCAGCGGTCGGCAGACCGCCCACCGCGAGAAGCTGCCCAGGCAGTGAGAGATGCAGATCCCGTGCGAGGCTGGTGATCCGGTCCGGATTCTCGATGAGTACCTCGGCCGCCGCCGTGCGCGTCAGCTCCAGCGTCCGTCCCTGGCGGGACCGGAGTCCGAACTCCATCACCGTGGCGAACGCGAGCCGCTCACCGATGAGCTTCCACGTACGTACGTCTCCCGTGCCTCGCCCGGACAACAGCCGGTCCACGCCGGGCTCGTCATGCAGATCCGGCGGAACGACGGCGGCCAGCGCCTGTGGGTCGTCGACCGAGTCGAGGATGTTCCCGATCAGGTCGTTGAGCGCGATGGGCTCCCCGGAATCCTCCAGGTTGTGCGCGAGTAGAGAGCGCAATGAGAACGTGTACGACCGGTTTGCCACATATCCGGCCCGATGTGCCGCGTCCTGCGTCGAGTCGTTGAACAGCAGCGTCTTGCGCTCTTCCGGTACGAGCGCGATGTCGCCGCCGGTGAACAGCTGAGTGACGGTGGCAGCGGCCAGCGCCGCCAGCCGCGTACCGAGAAAGCGCACCGCGTTGTCGCTGTTGCATGCCGGGCAGCGGTCGTCCAGCGCCGCCTTGTCCGCGGACTTCTTCTCCGTGATGGCGAGGGCGAACCAGGCGTCCTGAAGCTCTTCCGCATCGGAGGCAACGGGGAGCCGGTACGTCCCGTTCGCCCCGTCCAGGACCACAACCGGTGGCGCGTCCGTCCCGGGCGAGGGCTTCGCCGAGGTGACTGCGTCCAGCGCGTTCTGCGCCTCCGCGGCTGTCGCGGCGATGAAATACCGGATGCGCCTCTTGTCCCGGCCCACGCCGGCCCGCCAGATCTTGTCCTGGCCCATGACCAGCTGCTGCGGGTCCGCCTCCGGAGAGATCGTTGCCCATCCCGAGCGTCCGCAGTTGCGGCAGTACACGGCCGGAAGCCGGACAGAGGCTTCGCGCACTGTGGTGTCCGTGCCGGGGAAGGGCTGCGGCCGCCGTGAATCGCCCGAAGTCCACCCGCTCGATGCCCCCTCTTCGTCTTCGCTTCCACCGGCGGGTGCGGCAGCCAGCGCGGCTCGGCGGGCCGCCGTACGGTCGTCCTCGAACCACCAGAACTCGGGCTTGGGGCCCACACCGCGCAGGATGCGTCCCACCGGACGAACCCACAGATGGGCTTCGATATGCAGCAGCGGCCTTGGCCGCCTCTCGTCCGACTCCGGGTCGCGAGCCGCCGACAGCAGCGCCACGAAACGAGACAGTGCCCGGAGCGCCAGGCGGGGATTCTCCCGCGCGGTCCGCCCCCACGCGTACCCGAACCGCCCCATGCGATCTCGCAGTTCCCACTCGCTCAGCGGCTCACCGTTCAGCAGCGACAGAACGCCTTGTGTGAAGTCGTGCCGCTTCAGCATCCGGCCGATCTGGAATGCGGTCAGCCCCCGCTTGCCCAGCAGCCGGGCCGCCAGCCCGTCCATGTCCAGCCGGTCGGGATGCGACTCCACCCCAGGGCCGCCCGAGCACTCGATGACCTCCTTGGGCGACGGCGGCTCCGGCAGCTCGTAGTCCACCTCACCGGTGAACTGCTCGGCGGTCATCCGCTCTTCACCGATCACCGCATCCGCCGGGAACGGCATCCCGAAGACCTGCGCCGCGACCTCCAGGAGCCCGCCCGAGCTGCTCCCCGGCCGACCTTCGCCGAGTGTCGCCGAAGTCGCCACGGGGCAGATCGACCCGAGCGGTTTCCCCGGCCGGCTCTGCCCGGTGGCCGACGCGAGCCTGCGCAGCAGCATCGCAACATCCGTGCCCTGCGCACCGTCGTAGGTGTGGAACTCGTCCAGTACGACGTAGGAGATCTCGGCGTCCGCCCACAGCGCCCGGTCCTCGCTCCGCTGCAACAGCAGATCGAGCATCTTGTAGTTCGTCACCAGCACATCGGGAGGCGATACCCGCATCTCCTCGCGCCGGGTCATCACGCGCCGGAAGTCCGTGTCCGGCCGGTCGCCGATGTACAGCCCCGCTGTGACCTGTGCCAGTTCAGGCTGCGCCAGGTACTCCCCGATGCGCCCCGCCTGGTCGGTTGCCAGAGCGTTCATCGGATAGAGCAGTACTGCCTTGACGCCGCTGCGCCCCTTGGCGCGCTCCCGCCGGCAGTGATCCAGCACCGGTACCAGAAAGGACTCGGTCTTGCCGGAGCCCGTGCCCGTGGTGATCAGCGTCGGCTGAGCCGCTCCGCGCAAGGTGCTCAGCCGCTCGTAGGCCTTGGCCTGATGCCGATAGGGGGTGAAGTCCGGCGCCCACTCCAGATGCTGTCGCCACGCGTCCCCGGCCTGGTGGAACGGTGTCCTGATCCGCAGATACGGACCCCGGAAGATCCCCCCTTCCGGGTCCTCGAGAAACCGTTCCAGCGCGACCCGGGTGTCCTCGTCCGTGAGCGCGTACGTCGTCGTGAGGTACTGCGTCAGACTGCCCTGCAGCTGCGCGGCTGCCAGCGTCGGCCTCACGGCGATCTCCTTCGTGCTGTGGGGTGCTGTGTCAGATCAACGAACTGGATCAACCGTATAGCCGACCTCCGACAAAGACTCCCGACGGATGTGGGCTGATATATACGCTGACCGGATACGGAGTCTCGGGGGAAGCGGTGCGTATGGCTCAGGCAGGACTGCCCTATCCGGCGGAAGAACTTCTGGCCGCGGTCCGTGCCGAGATAGCCGCGGAGTACCGCAGCGATGCCGAGGGCGCTGTAAAAGTCTCGCTCTCCAAGGGGCGGCGTACGTCACGGGCCGGCGAAACCCATGAGTACGTTTTCGAGTGCCGAAGGTGGCACGATTCCCTGGACGGCCACCCGGTAGTCGTCCGGGGGTCCCGGTCACGGGGCGCCTGGGCGTCGGCGGAAGCGTCCCGGGCACCGGATGGGAGCGTGCGGCTCGCCACCAAGGCCGATCTCGGCGCGAATCCGGGAAATGTTCAGCTTCGCCTCGATGAAGCGGCCAACTGGGCTGCGCTCGCGGAACGCATTGAAGCGGTTGGCGAGAAGAGCAGCCCCGTCAATGCCCAGCGCGCCGGTTGGCTGGTCGGGCAGGGGACCCCGCGCGTCGCGCAAGAGGCGAACCCGGGCCGATGGGTCGCGAACTGGCCAAAGCTCCGCCTCAATCCACGCCAGCGTCAGGCCGTCACTCAGGCTCTCGCCAGCGAAGCTCTCTTCCTCTGGGGGCCGCCCGGCACCGGGAAGACGGATGTCGTCGCCCACATCGTCGAGGGCAGTTACCGCCAAGGCTTGAACGTTCTCTTCCTCGCCCCGACGAAGGTGGCGGTGGACCAGGCCCTGGAGCGCATCTGCGACCTTCTCGCGCGGGAAGAGCGATTCGGCGAAGGACTGGTGCAGAGGGCCGGAGAGATCGAACTGCCGTCACTGCGCAGCCGTTACGGTGAGCAGCTTGATCCATCGCGGATCGCCGCCAGGCTGATGCACGACATCGATGCGGCTCTCAGCACCGCCACCGCCCGCGTCAAGGAAGCCAGGGGAGCGGTGGCGCTGCATGACACCGTGACCGACCTGGAGGCGGCGATCAGTGACGCGACTACCGCGCATGCCAATGCCGTGACGGCGGAGACGAACGCCAACGGCGCGATCTTGAAGGCTGAGGCGAAAGCAGCCCCGCTCCGGCTGAAGATCAGCAAAGTTGGACAACCCACCGGGATCTTCGCGGATCGCAAGGCCGCGAAGCTGCGCGAGCTTCAAGCGGCGCTTGGCGAAGAGACCGGGAAGTTGTCGGCCGCCAAGCAGGCCCTCGGCTCGGCTCAACGGACAAAGCGGGAGGCCGTGGGCACTCTCACGAGCAGCCGCGCCGCGCTTCCCGCCGCCCATGCCGCCGCAGCCGGTGTCCCGCCCCGCGTGAACCTGGTACTCACCATCACCGCATGTCAGCAGGAGATCGACACGCTCAGCGAGCGACGCAGGCGCATACAGGACGACATCCGGTCGCAGTGCCGCGTATTGGGAGCCACCGTTGCCAAGGCCGTGCAATCCCGGAAGCTGCTCGACCGGATCGATGTCGTGGTGATCGACGAAGCGGGAATGGTCAACCTCCCGTCCGCATGGTTCGCAGCCGGCCTGGCGGGCAAACGCCTCGTCGTCGCCGGTGACTTTCGCCAGTTGCCTGCGGTGATCAAAGGCGAGGGGGACCGCAAGGCCAGTACGGCGGAGCGGTCTCATTCCCGGGAGTGGGCGGCGAGGGATGCCTTCCACGCCGCAGGGCTTGTCGGACCATCCGGAGCGGTCCGTCAGGACCCTCGATTGGTGGCGCTCGACACTCAGTACCGCATGAGGAAGGCGATCTGCGCGGTCGTCAACGATGTCGCCTACCCCGACTCGCCCTTGAAAACAGGGAGGGACGACAACAGCCGCCTTCCATTCGCTCCGCTCATAGACGCACCCGTGATCCTGGTCGACACATCCGGCAAGTGCATCAGGAGCACGACCCGAGATGCGCACAAGTCGAATGTCGTCCACGAGGCAGTAATCCACGAACTCACTCGCGGGCTGCAGTACGAGAAAGTTCTGCCCGGTCGCAAGTGGCAGGACGTGCCGGAGGGCGAGAGAGCAACCGACCGGCTCGGAGTGATCGCCCCCTACCGGAATCAGGTCAAGGCGCTCAAGGGCAGCCTGGCCTATCGCTTCGGCGAGGACTACGAAGGCCTCGTCGATACGGTTCACCGGTTCCAGGGCAGCCAGCGACCGGTCATGGTTGTCGACACCGTGGCCGGCGCCGGCAGGGACCCTGGGTTCTTCTACTCCGGCCTTGGGCTGTCCTCCAGTACCTGCCGTCTGCTCAATGTGGCACTCAGCCGTGCTCAGGACCACCTGGTGGTCGTTGCCGATGTGGCATTTCTGCGCAGGCATCTGCCGCCCGGCAGCGAGGCATTGGCGATGCTGGATCATCTCCAGGCCCATGCGCAAACCATCTCCGCGGATCAGCTCATCCCGGTCCGGGGCGCGGAAGAGCTGGCAGAGCTCTCCGACGAGGAACTGTCAAGGCCCGCCTTCTTCGACCAGAGCGAAGTGCCGCGCGCGGTGACTTGGGACATCGAACGCGCGGTACGTGGCATTGAGCTGTACTCCGCCTTCATTGACCAGGGCCCGGTCACCAGGTGGGCAAGTCTGCTGGGCGCTCGTGCCGCTCAAGGCGTCAACGTCACCGTGTTCACAAGGCCGCCGGAAGAACAAAAAGAAGCGGCTGCCGAAGCGCGCCACAAGCTTCGGGTCGACCAGCTCAGGGCGGCCGGTTGCCGGGTGGAGTTCCGTGACCGTATGCACGAGAAGGTGCTGATTCTCGACGATGCCGTTCTCTGGCACGGTTCCAAAAACCTCCTGGCGAATGCGGGGCCCACCGACATTATGATGCGCATCACCGACCCCGATTCCTGCACCCGGGTCCGGCGCCTGATGGACTCCTCCCGGCTGGAGAAGCCCGCTTGGAATCCCCGTCGCACAGAAGCCGCGAAGGCGGTCCCAGCGCAGCCCAAACCAGGAGAAAGGCCCGCCCCCGGAGTAGTTCTCAACGGACGCCTCTACCTCAATGTGCCCTTCCACGAAAAGGATGAGGCAAAGCAGCAGCTCAAGGCCAAGTGGGACGGAAAGTTGTGGCACGTCGACGCGGCGACGGTCACGCGCGAGCAGGCTGCTCGATGGTTGCCCCAGGGGTAACTGCCAGAAACGGGCGAATTGGTTCAAGGAGCCGGAACGGGGGCGCGCGTGCAACGTGCGCGGTACGACCAAAGGGTGCTCGCGCTGGTCGAAGTGCGGGGCGAACAACGGGACCACGACCAGGCGGAGCAGGAATTCGAGCATCGTGGCTGGCCGGTCGTCACCTCGTTTCCCCGAGGGCAAGGCGCATCGGCGGGCGTGCTGAGCGCTGCCCTTGCCTCACGGTTTTACTGCGTAGAAGTACGGCTGTTCGGCGCCCGGAACCGCAGGACGGAGCGTGCGGCTGCCTGGCGTGTGCAGCGTCTGGCGAAGGCGGCGCGGCTGGAGATGTACGTAAGACGCTGCGACCTGGTGGACCGGGACCGGGAGCAGCTGACCGAATGGCAGGTCCACACCGTCTCTCACCGCCCATCGCTTCGCCCTGCGCCAGGACCGATGACGGTCTCCGCGAGACTGCGACGACGGTGGCTCATGGTGCGTGCCCGGTACACCGAGCGGCGGGGGCGCCACGACACGGGCTCGCTCGTGACCGGCACCGCCTCGGAGGCCCGGCGGCTCTCCCGTATGGCCATGCCGGAGGGGGCTCCGGGCCGTACAGACATCGACGTACGCGCGCTTCATGGACGGGAACGCAGCTCGATCGTGCAGCGCCGTGAAGAGGCTGGGACGCGACGGGTGTACCGCCTTGCGGCGTGGCTGCTCGCGATGACGTTCTGTGCCGTTCTCGCCCACCACCACACGGGGTTCCGCCGGTGGCTTTGGGGGGCGGTCGCGGTTGCATGCTTCGCTGCCGGTCTGCGCATCGGCAGCACAATGTTCGCGTCCGGTGGTCGTGCGCACAGTGTCCTTGTCAGTTGTGTGGCAGCGGTCCTCTTCCTGGGTGCTGCACTCGGCTGGATCTCACCCGACGCACAAGTCTGGAGCCCGGAGCAAATGGTGGTGCTCGGGGCTGTCACCCTCACGGTTGTCGGGATCTGGCTCCTGGTGCGGCAATGGACATGGGGCGAGTGGCTGGCCTGGGCGGCCCCGCTGGCTTTCACCGCGGTGGTTTCCTTCGTCGTCGCGTCCGGATCAGTGCTGCACGCGCTGTACGCGGACGGGCTCGGCCTCACGCCGGAAGATCTGGACGTACCGGGTATCTGGCAGGCCTTGTCCGCGGCCAAGTTGCTGGGGTTCCTGAGCCTGGCGCTATTTGCGCCGGCCGTCTGGGGCATCGTCAAGCATGTCCATGCCCCGTTCGCGCGCCCTGGAGAGCACCTCAGCGTTCCGCTGTACGTGCTGGCGCAGACCATGGTGATCGTCCAGGTCGCCGGCCTGGCGGCAGATTCTGCAGGTCGTGCGGTGGATGCCGTGAAGACAGCGGCGGTTCGGAGAGAGGAACCACCGCCGTACTTCGGAGTCGAGCCCGAGTGGACCTGCGTCGAGCCGACCGTCCTGGTAACGCGGCTGAACGTTCAGGGCGGCGAGCTCCGCGCGGAGCGCCCATACCTCTCCTTCGGAGTGGCCGGGGGCATGGTCAGTCTGTGGAACACCGACACCGAGGAGCCGCTCAAACTTCCGGCCGGACAAGTGCGGCTCCTTCCTGCGCAGGACAGTCGGAGCGCCTGCGAGTTCCCGCACAGGGAGCGGGCAGGCGTATAGCGTCGCGAATCGTTTGATGGCTCATGGCTTACGCTGCGGCGGTCTTGTTCTCGAAGAGGGTGTACGCCTGTCTCGTGTCGATGCAGGTGGAGCCGATTCGTCGGGCAGGGGGCCCAGCGGCTGGACGGGCGGGGCTTCCAGGCCGTCCACGGTTCCCATACCCGGCAGCATGTCCTTGGCTGTGGCGGAAGGGCGAGGAGAAGCGGCGTGGGCGGGGGCTTCGAGGATGCCGCGCCGAGTCAGTTCCGCGACGTTGACCAGTGGTCCCGACACCACAGCGGTCAGCAATTCTGCCTGCACCGGCTCCACCTCGGTGAGGTGCCGGAGGGCGCTGAGGACTTCGACGAGTTCGATACTCCACTCAGCGCGCCATCGTTCGCTGTGTATCCCGTCCAGCGGGCTGCCGACGCGGCCGGTCGGCCGACTGCTGCGGGCCGCCAGCCAGTTGTCGAGGACCTTCCGGTGCCCGACGGTGTAATTCCGCATGCGGTCGCTGACGCCCGTGAAGATGCCCGTGCCGATGAGGAGAGCCTGGCGCCCCGCGTCGTACGACAGGGAATCGGGCAGCGGGGCCGGTGCAACGCGCTGGGTGTACGTGACTTCGGGCTGAGCCTGTCGGCACACTCCGGCTGAGCCGGCCGGGCGCCCGTTTCGGGGATCGGCGTACCGCTCTCCGAAGGTGGAAGCCCAGATGACACGACGACCGATGCTGACGCCTTCACGCCACAGTCCGCGGTCTGCGGTGAGGGGGACACGTACGCCCAAGGAATTGAGATCCTCGGCGAAGGTGGCGGTGAAGCCGGGATGAGCGGTGAGGCCGGCAATGTACGCGGCGAGGTCGTCGATCGAAACTGACGCCAGACCATAGGAGTTGGCCAAGTGCTCCAACAGACCGGGTGCGACATTCGGTGTGCCGTCCTGGTGCCTCAGCGGCAGCACCCGGCCGCCGTTGTTGTTGAAGTAATGCACGTCTGGCACAAGCGAGGTGAAGACGAGGGCAGGTCCTGACGTGATGGGCTGCCGGTGCTGCTCGACCAAAAAGACCTGATTGTCCTGCTGGGCTTTCCAGAGGTCCGGCCGGGGGTAGTCGACGACGCGGCTGTCGGGTATGAGCCACTGCCGGTCGAAGCTCCGGCGCGCGATGCGCACGGGCTCAGGGCAGGCATGGTGTTCTGTGGCAAGTGGTTTTCGAGGGGTGGGGTGCCCCGGAAACGGTAGGGCCGAGCTGTTCAGCTTCCGGTCTCTCGTTGCTTTGAGCAGCTTTTCCTTTGCCGCGAGGTCAGGCTCGCACACGAGGCGTTCCCAGCGCTGACGCAGCAAGTCGGGATCTGGACTCAGTACCCAAGTGCGGTTCGGGTTGAATCCCGGCTTGTGCCAGGGCATCAGCGTCCCGACTGCGGGGAAGTCGTCCCAGCCGCTCTCGGGTGCGGGAGTAAACGGGGCGAACCACTCCGTCCGGGTCGACCGCCAGCCTGCTCCGCCGACGGCCAGTCCACGCAGCTGTTGGAGCTTCTCTTCCCGACTGCCCTGCAGGGCGACGTAGTGGACCGGCGCTGCCTGGCGAGAGTCCTGATCGCGATGGCGTACGAAGATCGCAATGGCGAGTTCCCGCTGCACCCCCGGAAAGAACCGACTTGAAATGGGGGGCTGTTTGCCCTCTGGCGAGAGGTCGATGATCCAGCCCTCGGTGCATGTGCTCCGCAGGTACTCGCGCATTCCCTGGAATGCGGGGCCGCGGAGAAAGCCGGCGGTGGAGATGAAGCTCACCACGCCCTGCTGGTGGTCGGGGGAGTGCTGCTCAAAGACTTTGTGTGTGGCCCAGCGCCAGAAGTAGACGTAGAGGTTCTTGAGCTTGTTCTCGTGCCTGCCGTTCTTTCCACCAAGACGGAAGCGGTCGAGGGGAGGCGGGCCATGGCCCACCGCTCCCAGCTCGATCCATCCACCCTCCCCCTGGGCCCGTTCGCGGTCGGGCGGGTTCCCGATGACCACGGTCAGCCGCTCTTCGCGCTTGATCTCGTTCGCGGCCTCGGCGTCCTCCCGGAGGGGGGCCATCGCGGCGCCTCCTATTCCGAAGAGTGCGGACGGTCGCCAGGGGTCGGCCAGCGTATCGGTGAGATGGAGCCGGAGATCTCGCAGCCCGATGTCCGCGTCTTGCGCACGGAGAGTATGCGCGATGCGCATTTGGGCAACGGCGTAGGCGGCCATCTGCTTTTCGAATCCGATGAGCCGACGAGAGAGCTCCTCTACGGCTTCGGCGCGGAATCCGAAGTTTCCACCCGACGAGCGGCGCTTCGCCACGAGATCGATGATCGCGCTGAGAAAAGTGCCGGTGCCCATGGCCGGGTCAATGATGGCGACGCGTGAATCAGCGAAGCCCTCGGGGCAGTTGAGTGATTCCCGCAGTACCTCGTCCACGAGGCGCACCATCTCGTCGACGAGAGGCGCCGGTGTGTAGTACGTCCCTGAAGCTTTCCTGAGGTCGGGATCGTATTCCTGCAGGAAGTGCTCGTAGAGATGGATGTGGGCCTCGGGTTCCCGGCTGAGTACGGCCGGCCAGTCGACGGCACCGATGACGCGGACCATCATGTCGAGGCTGTTCCTGAACTGCTTCCCGACGTGGTCTGTGAGGATTTGCAGGGCCCTGCCCATGACGGTGTGATCGGCACCGAGCATGTCACCGATCTCGTGCAGGCTGTGGTCGGTCAGGGAGATGCCCTCGGCGCGGGCCAGGAGCAGGGCGAAGGTTACGGTTTGTGCGTACCGATCGGCGAACGCCATATGCGGGTCACGGTCATCGGTCTTCGGGAAGAGAATGAGCTCCCAGGTCTCGGCCAGCTCCGTGAACGGACGTTCCCGACGCCTGTCTGTCGGCCCTCGCCTCTCATCCTGGAGCCGGTCCCGCACTTCCTCGCGCAACAGTCTGCACAGTGGCGCTACCGAGCCGACCAGTTGAGCTACGGTCCGCAGTGGTTCCGGCTGCCATATCAGGAACTCCCGGAGCAGCCGTTCGAACGATGTGCCCGCGGCGCCGGGGGCACGTAATCGGCGCCCTGCCCGGTAGAGATCCCCTTCCAGGTGCACGGGTTCGCCGTGCTGTTGCCCGAGGCGATAGAGGATCCAGGTCTGACCGTTGGTGTAGATCAGATTCGGCAGTCTCGACATGCCCTCCCACTGCTTGCGGTCATTCCCGCGCAGAGCCCCCGGGCTGATGTTCGGCTTCTCTGGGCTCTTCAGCTCGATGTAGCCGACGATGTGCTGCCTGTCCCGTCCGACTCTGGCCGCGAGATCGGGGCGGATTCCGAGGTCGGGGCGCCTGGCCTCGGGATGGAGGTGGAGTTCGAGCCCGAGGTGCGTGGCAGCCGCCGACAGTAGATTCTCCACCGGCCTGCGGATCGCTGCCTCGTCCTCGGCGACCTCGCCGAGGATCTGTCTGCACTCGGTTCCGAACCTGGCGACGATCTGCTCGATCCACACTCCGGCCGTCATGTCCCGCTCGCCCCCCAGCAAGTTCACCGGACACTCTGGGTATCCGGGGCATTCACGGTAGGTACTTGCGGGCCGCCCGTCGAGAGTGCCTGCGGGTACGGCGGCGAACCAGCGTCAGAGGTGAGGGCCGATGTAGGCGATGCGGAGGGTCTTCAGCTCCGGTACGAGACGGAAGTAGATCCGTCCCGCATCCCGGTTCATCCGGCCGTGCATGTCGAAGCAGCGGCTGACCCCGTCCAAGTCGTCCCACCAGCGATGCCGCTTTGCCCCTTCGTGCTCGGGGGTTATGCGAGGGGCCTGCCAGTCGGGGAAGTAGGAGGCGACCGGATCCCAACCGGCGGCCGATGCTTCGAGTCCGGCGAGGAGTCGCCGCGCCGGCCTGAACCACTTGGGATCCAGGTCTTCGAGATCCTCCTGAACGCGGGGCAGGAATTCGAGGTTGGGGAAGAAGTCCGCTCTCTTCTCCCACATCTCGATCGGCGACCCGACGGTATCCAGCCCGTTCGAACGACCCCATGCCTCGTGTACGTCCAGATGCTCGACTTCTGCAGCATGCCGGACGGAGTCCGTGAGGTTCTCGACGACGAGTTCACCGTTCGCATCTTCGGAAAGCTGCTCGACATCGACCTCCAGCCAAGAGGTCTTCCACGCGACGTCGAGCGGCAGACTGACTGCTAATCCCCCTGCGAGGCGGGCCGCGCCAATGCCCTCAACAGTCCGCCCGTCAAGGCGGTGCTCTGCCTCGCCCTGGTCGGGTGCGGCCGCGTCACGAAGCGCGGCGGCGAAAGACGGCTGCCGGTTGCGCAGGGCCAGAATGTATTGATGCCGGGTCTTGTTCCGGTTGTCGGCGCACCACTGGCCGTAGTAGTAGCCGGAGGCGAGCTGGGACTGCGGGAGTGGGCTCTTCGTGACGAGTTTCAGCTCCCGCCATGTCTTTATCTGTTTCAGTACGTCGATGAACTTGCCCATCGCGTCGGCGACTTCCGCCGGCGTGGACTCGGACTCGCAGGAGCGCTCGTTCAGAAACACCAGCAGTGCCATGGCCCCCACCCCCTCCCCAGTGGCTGTGTTGTCAGTCAGTCCAGCAGCTGTTCGATCGAGTTCTCCCACTCGTCGAAGAAGCCTTCGGGCCAGTCGGACAGCATGCCGTCCTCGCCCATGCGCGGGCTGATGATCTCCGCGGCCTGGCCATGGCGACGGAAGAAGTGCACAGCGGTGGAGGCGGCCGGGAGCCGACCGTCCTTCACTGCGATACGCAGCCCGTTGAGTACGTGATCGGAGTGGGTCTCCATGATGACCTGTGCACCCGCGGCCACCGCCGCGACCGTGAGATACGCCAGCCAGGTTTGCCCCTGGGGGTGGAGGTGGGCCTCCGGGTTCTCCAGCAGGATCAGCGAGCCCGGCTGCGCGGAGAGACAGGCGACGACGACCGGCAGCGCATAAGTGAGTCCGAAGCCGACATTCGTGGGCCGGCGCCGACGAGTGGAGTCCAGCCCGGCCGTGCCACCGAACCCGTAACTCAGCCGTACGGAGTCGATGCCCGGGATCTCCTCCGCGGCCAGGTTGACTCCAGGACACAGCTTCTGCATCCAGGCGACGACCTGGTCCATGAGGGTGTGGGCCCGGGCCTGCGGGTGGCGCAGCGGCCCGTCCGGCACCACGTCCTGCGCATGGTGTCGGAGGAAGTTGACCGTGTGTTCTCCTCGGGCCCCGAGGAAGCCGCGGCCGATCGCCTGGTGATGCGATCGCGGGTACGTCGTCGCAGGGACAATGCGATCGGCCTTCAGGTACTGGAAGTGCCGTGAGAACAGAGGGAGGTCAGTGAGAGGCGTATCGGAGGCGGTCCGGGTCAAAGGAAGTACATCGTCTTCCGGGGAGTACTTGGCGCTCCATGAGTAGGTGCGCCCCTGGTCAGTGCGGAACGCGACGCTGATCGTGGGGTCCGGCTCGTCCGGCTCTGTGCGAACGAAATCCTCGTGCAGCAGGTCCTGCCCTGTCCCCAGCTCCACGAGTTCACCGTCGAGGAGGAAGCCGCCGCGGCTGTCGGAGTCGCCGTCGGTGGAGAGCAGGGTGCCGGACTCGTACGACTGCCGCAGCAGGGCCAGCGACTGGAGGACCGTGCTCTTGCCGGACGAGTTGAGACCGGTGAGCAGCGTGATCGGGGCGAGCCGGAGGTCGGCCGACCTGAAGGCTTTGAAATTGGTCAGTGACAATTGCTCGATCACTGTGCGCTGCTCCCGATCTGTTCCAGGACGGTACGGAAAAGCTTCCGCACCTCGGCGAAGCGTGTGACTACCTTGGCCCGGTCACCGGTACCCACGGACACCGCGCGCTCGAAATCCCGGTTGCTCATGAGGTGTTGGAATCCCTCGATCACCTGCTCGCGCGACGCTACCAGCACCTCGTGCTCGAAATCCGTGAGCTCGGAGAGGTTCACCGCGACCGACTCGAAGATGGCCTTGTTGACCGGCGAGCGCCGCACCTGGCCCAGATACAGCTTCCGGAAAGCGTGCCCGTCGAAGATGCGCTCGGCCGTCACCATCGCCCGCTTGAAGTCGTGAGCGTGTACGGCTCGCTCCTCGGGCGAGAGCCGGTTGACCTGCCGCATGGTGAGTGCGAGGAACTGATCGAAGTCCTGAGACTTGAAGGTGCTGGGTGGCATCAGCCGGAACGCGAGGAATCGGAGCACCATTTCCCGGTCCGCCATGCGCTCGCTGTAGACGCCGTTACTCGTCGCCGACGCGAATTCCGGCGACTCGGCGAGCGAGGACAGCAGCTGCCGAGCCGGCCCCGGGATGAGCGCGTGCCGGATTTCCTGGCGGGTGAGGGGAAGCCCGCCCGTATTGATCCGGGCGAAGATATTGAACTTGACCGCCTCCGGTGTGCCGGGGCGGATGACGTGCACGACGACCTGCGTCTCATTGAGGCGGATCTGCATTCGCCCCGCGAGGTCGGCGTACCCCTTGCCCTCGAAGTCCTCCTTCAGATACTCCAGCCCGCGCAGCCTGAGTGGCCTGGCGTCGATCCCGGCCATCTGCGCCAGGGCGTCCGGGGCGATGAACCGTGCGATGGCTGTCAGCCGCTGGATGCCGTCGACGATCGCCCAGGAGCTGTCCTGCGCCCAGGAACTGTCGTCGAGCTCGGCCGCGTAGAAGGAAGGGATCGGGATGCGAAGCAGCAGCGACTCGATCAACCGGCTCTGCTGTTCGTCGGACCAGATGCCGGCCTTGCGCTGGAAGTCAGGAGCGAGGTCGATCATCTTGTTGTTCAGCCGGGACATGAGCAGGTTGATCGTGGGATTGGAAGTCTGGATCTCGATCTTGGAGGGGTCGTACGGAGCTGTGATGTGGTCGGGACTGCCCTCGGGACTGGTGTCGGGAAGTTCCAGCTCCACATCCGTCCCGCCACCGTCTGCACCGACTTCGACCCGAAAACCGCCGCTGTCCTCGATCGAGGTCTCGTCCTGATAGCGGCCGTACAACGACAGCTGTTCCTTCGCCGCTGCGGTACGGCTGCCGGTGCTGTCCTCCAGCGACATATGTCCTCGTGTCCCGTTTCCTGGTCGGAATGGCGTTCAGCCCCTGGCCTCCGATTCTGCCTGACGCGGCTCTCGCGGGCCACGGTCTGAGATCTTGCGGCGGGCATGAAGCGTGCCGAGGAGACTGATTAGAGCGCACAGGGTGACACAAAGGCTCAAGGACACCTCCGCGCGCAGGTCCCATGGCATCCCGGCTGCCGGTTCGGCGGGAGGGCACCACAGGGCGAGGAGAGACGTCATGGTGAGCAGGGTGGGCCAGCGCTTGCGTACCGGATAGCCGGCTGCAATGGCGCAGGCGAGCACCAGCAGTCCCACGGAGAGCGGCAGCAAGAGGGGGTACCCGAACCAGACACGGTCGCCGCCGTATCGAAGCGCTGCCTTCGTGAACCACACAAGGCCGAACAGCGAGACGACTCCCCCCATCGCCGCTGCGAAGGCCGGTGCGGTGCGCAGGCCGGGCGGCACGATGCGTACCCGCCATGGCTTGGCGCCGACAAGCTCTGTTCCGCTCATACGGGCGGCGAAGTCGTTCGCACTCGCTCCGGCAGACCGGTGGGCGATCCAAGTGAACAGTCCGCCCAATGCCGACAGCACGATGGCCAGCAGCAATGAGCTGCCCAAGAGCGCTCGGGAAAGCGAAGCATGGCGGTAGAGGGCGGGCGCCATCAGGAGGGCTGCGACGAGACCGAGCAGCAGCCCGTGCAGCATGCGGCGGCGGGCCGCCTGCTGCCGCCGGGTGTGGTCGAACGCCGCAACGGTCCCGTCCCATGCCTCCGCTGTCCGCAGCAAGGCGTTCTCCGGCGTACGGGCCGACAGATCCCGCAGCAGGTCTGCGGCGAGCCGGCGAGGCAGCACCCCCGAGTGGTGGAAGTAGAGGATGTGGTCCGCGACCGGCTGCCCGGTCGCGGAGATCCACGGTTGATCGACACCCTCGGGAACGCCAGGTCCCAGCATGCGTCCCACCATGTCGTGGGGGCTCGTGTACTCACGCCACTCGATGCCCCGGCGCTGATGGTCCAGGGAGAACGTGGCCGACGGCTGGGCGCGCAACGCAGCGTGGGCGACGCTCCCCGCCAGACAGGACAGGCTGATCCCACCGGCGATGGCCGCCGTGTGCGCCAAGTCCAGGCGGAAGCCGGCCGCGACGACTGACGCGAGCTGCCACAGCTCCGCGGCGACGCCAGCCAACCAGAGACGTACGACTTCGGGATCAGAGGCGAGCGCAGCCGGCATCACCGTGGCGTGCAACGTCATGTAACAGGAGCGGAGGAGAGCGCTCAGCTCGGGGCCGAGCAACTTCCACGTCAATGGGCCGATTCCCCAGAGGGTAAAGGGCATGGCGAGGACAGCGAGCCAGACCGCGGCTTTGAGGTCGGGGCGAGCAAAGGCCTTGAGGAGGGTGATGGGTTTCAGCCCCGACCCGACCCCGATGAACCGCCGCACCTTGGGGTGCTGATGCCCCGAGTCCGGGGAGAGGACACGATGCATGAGATACCCGCCCTGGGAGTGGGCGACCACCGTCACCTCGTCGCAGTGCTGTTCCATCCAGCGCAGCTTCTGATGAAGGTGCGCGAGTAGCTGCTCCGTACGTTCCTCGTCCGTGGCCGCGACCCGGACGTGCCAGATGACGTTCTTGTGCGAGCGCGCCAACCAGCCGAGCAGGCCAAGAAGGATGAGCAGCAGGACGCTGAAGCCTACGGAGCCGCCGAGGGCCAGCGCGGTGCTGTAGACCACCATCCACACCAGGACGGTCAAGGTCATGACGCGCCAGAGAAGCCTTCCCATGCTGCGCGTCTCTGGCGCGGCGAGCGACGAGACCGGCGCGGTGATTGTCCGCCCCGCCTTGGTCAGCCCGTCGCGCAGTGCGCTGCGCCAGGTGACGGGGGTCGAGCCGAGGGCCTGTAAGTCACGGTGGTCCGGCCCGATGATCCAGAACAGCAAGGGAAGGCTGGCCAGCAGGAACGCGAGTGTCCGCCGCATGGACGGTCGCCCCAGGGAAGCGAACTTCTCGGACCACAGCGCTTCGGCGAACAACGCGGTGCTTACGGTTCCGCCGATCCTCAGGGCGACTTCGGCGTGGCGGGTCGCGGTGTCTTCTCGTGTGGCCGCGAGCGGCTGGTTCGTCCACTGCACGGCGTCCGGGCCGTGCACATCCCGCAGGGCCCCGGCAACGGTCTCGCCCCATGCGAGGGCGTCCCCGGGCTGTTGATTGCCGACTCCATGGACGAACAGATAGCCGACGCGCCAGCGAGCGGATGGTGTGAGGTTGGTTGAACGCGACGCAGGGCGAGGGATACGCCGGTCACGCTTCTTGGTCCTGCTCAAAGTGGCTTTCCTCGACGTCAATTGACAATGCCGGGTGCTGGAGCTCCAGAGATGGGGGCAGTCTGCACCCCGTCACTGACAACGACCTGTTGTCACTTGTGGTGCTGCGTAGGTGCAGCTCGGCCCAGACCGTTTTGCCGGGGGCGGCGGTGCGCCGGGTGACACCCCAGTGGGTGGCGAGGGCGGCGACGAGGAGGAGGCCGCGTCCGGAGGTGGCGTCGGCGGGGGTGTGGGCGAGGAGGGGCTGCTTCTCGGTGCGGGTGTCGGTGACTTCGATACGGAGGGTGGCGGCGGTTTGCGTGAGACGCAGGTGGAAATCGCGGCCGGGGACATGGCCGTGGCGCACGGCGTTGGAGGTGAGCTCGGCGGTGATGAGGGTGAGGGTGTCGTTGGTGTCGACGCCGTAGGGGTGGCCCCACTCGTGGAGGCGGTGCGAGACGAGACGGCGGGCGAGTCGTGCGCCGCGTGGGGTTGATGTGAATCGCATATCGAACTCACGTGTGTCGGCGAGGTGTTGGGGTTCGATCGTGGGGTGGGGAGTTGCTGGCTTCATGAGGTAAACGGTCCCGCTGCGTGAGTAACGTTGACCAGGAGTGACGCCCTGACGGGCACGGAGTGTGTGCGGCTGTGGCGCGGGTGTGTGAGGTGCGGGGCGTGACCGGAGAGGGTGCGGGTGCGTTCGCTTGGGTTGGTTCGGGTCGGTTTGGGTTCAGGAGGTGCGGGTCGTGGACGATCAGTCGCCGGGAGCGGAACATGAGGTTGGGTCGGGCATCTTGGTGGTGTTCGGGCGGCAGCTGAAGGGCTTCCGAGTGTGGGCGGGGCTGGAGCGGTCGGAGTTCGGGAAGCTGACCGGTTACTCGGCGTCGACCATCGCGGCGTTCGAGCAGGGGGTACGGATCCCGCCGCCGAGGTTCATCGACAAGGCGGATGAGGTGCTGGGCGCGCGCGGCATCCTGAAGGAGATGAAGGAGGAGGTGGCTCGGGCGCAGTACCCGGCGTTCTTTCGGGACGCGGCCAGGCTGGAGGCGGAGGCAGTTGAACTGCATGTGTACGACAACCAAGTGGTCAACGGCCTGTTGCAGACGGAGGAATACGCGCGGGCGGTATTCGCGATCCGCCGGCCCCTGCTGGACGAGGCGACGATCGAGCAACGAGTCGCGGCACGCTTGGACAGGCAGAAGATCTTCGACAGGAGGGCCTTGCCTACGATTAGCTTCGTCATCGAGGAATCGGTGCTGAGGCGTCCAGTCGGCGGGCGTTCTGTCATGCACGGCCAGTTGGAGCAGCTGCTGCTGCATGGTCATCGGCGGAACGTCGAGATTCAGGTGATGCCGACGGTCCAGGGAGAACATGCCGGACTTGCAGGGCCCTTCACCTTGATCGAGACCAAGGAAGGGCGGAGGATCGCCTACGTTGAGGCCCATAAGGACAGTCGTCTGTACACGGAGCGGAAGTCGGTTCGGGAGCTCGAAGAGCAGTACGGGCTCCTGCGAGCCCAGGCGCTCACTCCGCGCGAATCGTTGACCTTCGTTGAAAAGTTGCTGGGAGAGACATGAGTGTCGAAGAACCCGTGTGGTCCGTGCCTGAGTGGGCCTGGTTCAAGAGTAGTTACAGCAGCGGTGAAGGTGGTCAATGCATCGAGGTGGCCATGACTTGGTGCAAGTCCAGCTACAGCGCCGGCAACGGTGGTGAGTGCGTGGAGGTCGCGACGTGCCCCAGTGCGGTGCATGTCCGTGATTCGAAAGTTACCGCTGGGCCGATGCTCACGCTGGGGACGCAGGCGTGGGGGGCGTTCGTCGGGTTCGCGGCGGAGGTTCGTAGAGCGTAGGGGTGTAGGCAGTACGACGTGGGGCGGCTCCCGGTGGTTTCGGGAGCCGCCCCACGTTCATGCGCGTCAGTCTTCCGTTACGGCGGCGGGTGCTGCCGGGGTGGGCGGGGTCCAGCGGCCGGCGGCGATCTCCGCTTCGAGGCGGGCTGTGAAGTGCGCGTGGGCGGCGCGCATTTCGGATTCGCGGTCGGCCTTGTAGAAGGGGGCGGTGTAGCCCTCGGGGGGTGGCGTGGTGGCGGGGCTGGTCAGGTGATCGAGGAGGGTGAGGTAGTCCTCCTTGGTCTGGCCGTGGCCGTAGGTGTTGAAGTCTCCCGCGACCTTGCGGCCGTTGGCGTCGAAGTAGGTCACCGACTCGTAGTTGTACAGCTGCGGGTAGCGGGACTTGAAGATCGCAACGAGCTGGTCGGCGGTGATGCCGAGCCAGACGGCTACGAGGGCGTCGAGCTCGACGACGGCGGCGCGGCGCTCAAGCTCGGTGCGGAGCGGGGTGGTGTACTCCCAGGTCGGCTTGAGGCCGGAGGCAAGGGGCCTCAGGTACGGCCAGTGGGGATTGCCCCAGTCCTCGTAGCCCGCCCAGCGAGGATCGAACAGCTCCTCCCAGAGCGGTGCGTAGTGGGCGGTGAGAGCGTTCAATCGGAGCGCGCGGAGAAGAAGGGCGGGGGCGAGAGGGTGCTTTGCGTCCGGGGCTGGCATCTTGCGGGCCTCGCCGACTTGGAGGTGCGACTGGCCGGTGATGCGCAGCAGATAGTCGAGCGGCAGAGTCGCCCAGAAGCCCGCGTTAAGGGCGGTCAGCCGATTGTTTTCCAGGGCTGCGGAGTGCACGTTGTGGATGTGTGCGGGACCGGGCGGGATGAGGGCAGCCTGCAGACTGCGGCTATTGTTGCTGGGGATCATGACTCGCCAGGCAAGCCGGAAGAACGTGGTGAACGGCCTTCCTTGCCAGGAGTCCTGAGCCGCCCGATACGTTGCCTCGTCGGTGGCCCGGACATAGTTAGTCACGGGGACGCTCGCTTCGGACAGTTCTGTTGGCACGAACGAGACCCAGTCCCTGTTACTCCGGCAGGGAATTCTCGGCTCCTTCGAAAAGGGAAGTGCCGAGGAGAAGTGCGGTCCCTGAACAATGACGTCTGACAACTCATGGACGGCCCGGTTGCCCCAGCGGATCAGCCCCTGCTTCTTGGCCCCAGCTTCGTCGTATCCTCTTGTGATCATCGGGCTGTAATCGGCCAGGCTCTTGCCAAAAGCAGCCAGTGCCTCGATTGCCCCTTGCTCGCTCACGAGGACGGGGTAGAGCAGAGGGGTCTCGGCCGCCTTACCCGTTGAGCCCGTCAGGGCCTGCCAGCTGGCGAGCAAGGACGAGTTCACATGTACCACGCGCTCGCGGTGTGGCCTGATGTCCCACGAACCGCTGTGCTTGATGCCAGGCACCGCGCCTCGCCCGTCATGAATCAGAGAAGCTGGAAGGACCTCGGCGTCGCGGAGTTCGCTGAGATGCAAGAAGTCGGGATCCTGCGACGTTCCGTAGATGTGCATCCCGAATTGCTGGGCCCAGTCCAGGTCGTCGAACGCCCATTGGGCTGAGTTGACGAAATGCGCGTGAACACGGAGATGCCGGTATGCGGCAGCCCGGATTGCACCCTCGCGTACGCCACGGAAGTGTGTGTCCGGATGGATCAGGCCCGCACTGCCGCGAGGTACGGTGTGCTGCCATACCTGCGCCATGAAGGCCCGGTACAGGTCGCCTTGGGTACCGACAAGCAGCGGATACGTGGCCGGACTGCCCAGCGCGGCGACGGCTCCCGCATGGGTGGCCAGCTCGCCGAGGAGATAACCCGGGCCGTCCGCCCGCGCGCCCAGCACTTCCTCCTTGCGAAGCCGCCACTCCGCCGCCCCTGGCTTCTCCGCGAGCACGAACCAAGGCTCCGACTCCGCCAGAACCAGATCCTCCTGCCATCGAGGCCGAACCCAAGGCGGATTACCCACCTGCAAGTCGTACCCGCCCCGATCAAACACCTGGGCGTACTCCAACTCCCAGTGGAAGAAGCCCTGCCGGCCCGCGATGTCCTTCGCCTGGGCCGCCCACGGGAACCGACTTTCCAGCCAGTAGCTGCGGTCCATTCCCATGTAGTCCGGCAGCGCGTCCTCGTACGGAGTCAGCTCCGTCAACGACTCGAACTCTCCGACCAGCGACTCCGCCGGAACATCCTGCGTGCCCAGCAGCGACTCCGCGAAGTCCAGCCAGTCGTCCAGGTTCGCCAGCGCGATGACCGCTCGGCGCTGTTCCGTGATCGCTTCCTTGCGGCGGCCAGTGCGCCGCTTGCTCACCGAGTCGCGGGTGAGCGCGCCCGCCTTCGTTTCACCGCCGAAGAGGTCGTCGGACTCCCAGGCCATCAGTACGCCGTCGCCCTCCTCCGCCGCAGAGGCGAGCGCGGTCTCGTACGCCGCCGACTGCTCGGCGAGCTGCGCCGCCTGCTGGTAGCGCGGGTGCGTACCGTCCAGCAGCGCCGCCTCCTGGACCGGCCAGAACCAAAGAGCGCACCACGCGTCCATCAGCGTCTTCAGCCGCCAGTACGGGGTGTCGACCGCCTCCAGGTCGGCGAGGACATCCTCGCGCTGCACAGCCTCCACCGGCTGACGCAGCCAGTCCGGCTCCGCGCCCCACACATCGATGCGGCGCGAGATGTCCCGCTCGGAGATTTCCAGGCGGCGCACGACCAGCTGCCACAGGTACTCCGCCCTGCGCGCCAGGCCCTGAAGCCGGACCGTCTGCCTGGCTGACGGGGTCTTCGTGATCGCCCTGCGCCAGGCCGCCAGCGCCTTCGCCTCCTCCGGGGCCAGCGCCTTCGCTTCCTTCTCGGCCGCTACCGCGCCCCACTCCTTAGCCGGGAGCAGGAAGTGGTGGACCGAGCCCTCCGGGAGGCCGCTCGCCGCCTCCGTCAAGGGGAAGCGTTCCGGGGTCGTGCCCAGCCAGGCCGCCTTCTTCAGCTTGTCCGCCGGGTAGATCTCGCGGCGACCGCCGATCAGTGAGTTCCCCCGCCGCAGATGCAGCCCGAACCACGGGGCCTCCATGCCGGGGTGCATTGTGTTCAGCCACAGCGACACCTCCGCCAGCTCGACCGCCGTCGAGTTGAGGTCGACGCCGTAGGAGTTGTGGAGGGCGATGTACGCCTTGGCCTTCTGGTACTCGATCGGGTAAGCCTCGGTGTCGATCGCGACACCCGTCTCGTCCTGCCGGCGGCGCAGGTACTCGGCGGCGACCTGGTTGATCGCCTCGTTCAAGAACGCGCCCGAGCCGAGCGCCGGCTCGCAGATCTTCCAGTCCAGCATTTCCCGGGCGGGGGTGATCGTGTCGTCCTGGTCCAGGCGGTGCTGGAGCGCCAGCTGCACGGTGACCTTCGTCAGGGGCTCCGGCGTGTAGTACGACGCCGACGTCTGACGGTCGCGGCCCGACAACCGGTAGACGAACGCACCCGGGCGGTACCGGACTCGCACGTCGTCGCCGGTGTCCTCGTCGCGGCGGTGGACGAAGACCTTGTCCTCGTACTCCCCGATCTTGGAGGCCGGGACCAGCCATGAGCCGTCCTTCGGGTCGCCGTTCTTCGCGACCTCGTACAGCTCCTCGTCCGCGATGAAGCCCGAGTACGACATCAGGCCCTCGTACACCGCGCCCAGCTGGTTGATGCCGAGCTGCGCGTACGAGATGAAGCCTCCGCGCTCGCCCTTCTTGCCCTTGGTGAGCATCAGCAGGCGCAGCACCTTGTAGAGGGTGGCGTTACGCAGACGCGTGTCCAGGTAGCGGGGAGCGTCGGTGGCGTCCTCGTCGTGGCGGGGGTCGCGGACCGACTCCTTGCCGATGAGGCGGATGGATTCCGGCTCGAAGAGCTTCGAGTGGAGGGGTTCGAATCGGAGGCCGATGTCCTCCGAGACGTCGGAAACAGAGGCCGAGGCGGGCGCGCCGTGCGTTCGGCGTGGGCGGTAGCCCTCCTGGACCTTCTGGAAGAGCAGGTCCAGGGACTCGTAGAGGTACACACCCTCGCGGGCCTTCTCGCCCACCAGGTCCCGTTCCGCGACCAGCTCGCCGAGGCGGCCCAGGCCGTACCCCTGGTGGTACTCCGGGTAGTCGGACGGGAGGATGCCCAGCTCCGGTCGGGCTTCCGCGTACAGCAGGAAGAGGATGCGGTACAAGTAGCGCAAGGACTCGCGGGTCAACTGCTCAGCAAGATCCGGGAGTTCCTTGACCTCGGCCAGTTGGACGCCCGCCGTGCGGATGCGCTCCAGGACCTCGTTCGCGATCAGCTCGATCGACAGGCGCAGTCCGTCCCGCAGGTCCGAGGACACACCCACCGCGTGTTTCGTGGACTTGTCGACCAGGCCGGCCAGCGGGTTCTCGCCGCCCTCCTCCGGCGTACGGAGTGAGTCCGCGCCGAAGAGGGCCGCCAGGGTGTCGAGCTCCTGGCCGTCCTTCGTGTTGTTGCGCTCAAGCGCCGCGTCCAGCGAGGCCGCGAGGTACCGGCCCTCGCCCCACGTGGCTCGGTCCGCCAGCACGATCACGCCGCCGATCAGGAGCAGAACGTACCGCGGGGAGTCCTCCGTCGCGAAGAGGAAGGAGGCCAGCTTGGAGCCCGTGGCCAGGGTGTTCTGGGCGTCGAGCTGGACGGGGTGGAGGAGGCGGCCCGGGCCCTCGGGGTCCATGGCCGCGTCCGGTTCGGCGGACCAGCCGCAGTCCAACGCCACCAGGCCCGGCTCGGCGTGGGCGACCTGGACCTCGTACGTGTGGTCCGCGCGATCCACCGTCAGGGTCCGGTGCTTCGCGTCGTATCCCAGGGCGCGGAGTACGGAGGCGTTCAGAGCGGCAGCCGCCTCGCGCCACGCCGGAGAGTCGTACGTCGTGGCGTCGTCGAGAGCTGCTTCCGCGAAGAACGCCCGCGACTTGAAGTACTCGCGGCGCAGCGCGCGCAGGCCGAGGCGCGGGGTGACGGGGAGGGCGTCCTCAGGCCGCGGTCGCTCCTCCTCGCGAGCGGCGGCCTCGCGAGCGGCCTCCTCGCGCTCCTTCCAGGTCGCCAGAAGCCCGGACTTGAGGTCCTTCGGGAAGACCTCGGCCAGGTAGTGCGCGGAGAAGTAGTCGCCGCGGTTGACCAGGGAGTCGTACGTCATGGTCGTGAATCTCCTAGGCGCGGGCGGCGGCGGAATTGAGGACGGCCAGGACCCGGAGCATCGGGCGGCCGGTGGTCAGCAGGGAGTCGGCGAGGTCGGCGAGCTTCGCCTTCGTCTGCTCGCCGGTGAGCGTCGGCTGTTCCCACTTGCCCAGGCGCTGCTTGTACTGCTCGATGGGTTCGACGAGGGCCTTGTCCCACTCGGCGCTGTGCCGGGACAGGAACGCCTCCGCCGCCTCCAGTGCGGCCGGGATGCCGGCCCGCAGGGACTCCAGGTCGTGACGCTGCATGGGGTTGGCCATGGTCGGACCGACGCCGGCCCGGCGCAGTACGCCGACCATGTCGTCCGCCACCACGTCGCCGGTGACGGCCATCCACTTCACCACCGTCGGGCGGCCGACCGCGTTCGAGTAGATGCCCTGGACGAGATACGTCGGGGCCGGGACATCGGCGGTGATGACCGGGGCCTCCTGGCGGCCGAGCCGTACGAGCACCTTGTCGGTCAGCCACTCCACCACCGGGTGGAGGTCGGTGAGCAGCGAGATCTCCGGCCAGCTGGAGGTGGAGGACTCCCGGGCCCGTACGAGCGAGAGGTCGGCCAGCTTGCGGTTGAGGGTCACCAGCAGCCGCTCGCCGAGCCGTTGTTCGCGCCGGTAGTCCGGTGGCAGGGCCTTCATGCGGTGGACCAGGTCGGACGGGGGCTTGAAGGAGATGAGGCCCGTCTCGGTGTCGCGGTCCATGTCCAGCTGCGCCTGCGCGTCCGGGTAGACCTCCCGTACCGCCTCGTCGATGAACTCGCGCGTGCCGGTGAACAGGCGCGGTACGTCCGCCGCCGGCGTCGACTCGGCGGCTACTTCTTCGCCGACCGAGCCGAAGAAGTCCGCCAGGAAGTCGTCCGTACCGCCCGCTTCCTCGGCCGTCTGCTGCAAGGACTCGTCGACCGTACGGCCCTTCAACAGGTCGTGGATCAGGGACTTCTCCTCGGCCTCGGCCCGGTACAGGCCCGATACGGCTTCCGCTGTGCCCAGGCTGCGGTGGGCCTCGTCCTCGCGCTCCAGCAGCCGCTCCGCGACCGTGCGGTCGTCCTTCGCACCCTCGGTCTCGCTCGTGAGGATCAAGGCGCGGAACTGCGGTGGGTGAGCCTGCCCGTAACGGTCGATACGGCCATTGCGCTGCTCGATACGGATCAGCGACCACGGCACGTCGTAATGGACGAGCTGGTGGCACTGGCGGTGCAGGTTGACGCCCTCGGACGCCACATCGCCCGTGAACAGCATGCGTACGGGAGCGTCCGCGAGACCGAAGTCCTCGACGCACTGCATCTGCTGCTCGTCGGAGAGGCCGCCGTGCATGACGCGCGCGGCCTCTTGGAGCGCCTTGCCCTTGAAGCCGAGCGCGACCGGGACCGCCGCCCGCAGCCATTCCAGGGTCTGCACCCGCTCCGAGAAGACGACGACCCGCGTCTCGCTTCGCGGGCCGACCCCGATCGCCTTCAACTGGTGTACCAGCGCGGCGAACTTGGCCGAGTCGGATTCGGACATGTCCGCCGTGAGTTCCCTGAGGCGGTGCAGGGCAGCGAGCTCGGGGGCCGTGGCGGTCGGCGCGTCCTTCTTCTCCAGGGTCTTGATGCGCGCTTCGACGGTCGCTTTGAGCGCGACGTGCGAGGAGAGGAAGGATTTCAGCAGCGTGTACGGGAAGAGCGGCACGTCGCTCACCGACTTGCCCTCGACCGGCAGCCACACCTGTGCCAGTTCCTCGAAGACCTTCTCCTCGACCGGGGTTGCCGCACAGTGAACCGACTCGGACGGGCCACGGTCCGCCCACTGGCCCTTCATCTGGTCGCGGACCTCGGGGCTGACCTTCGTACGGCGGATGAAGAGGTGCTCGATGTCCTTGGCCTCGTACCGCTCGGGGTCGCGGATCGCGGCCGGGTCGAGCAGTGCGATGAGCTCGGCGAAGGACCGGGCGTTGCCGTTGTGCGGGGTCGCGCTGGCCAGGATGAGGGCGTCGGTGCGCGGGGCGAGGAGCTGGGCCAGCTGGTTGCGGAGCGAGCCGCGGTTGATGAGGTTGTGGGACTCGTCGATGACGACCGCGTCCCAGGCGATGCGCTCCAGGTGGTGCTTGTACTGGTCAGTGTTCTTCAGGGTGTCGATGGAGACGATGACCCGCTTGAAGTACGTGAAGGGGTTGCGGCCCGCCGGGATCTCGCGCTGCACCTTTTCGATGCCCGCCGAGTCGAGCCGGATCAGCGGGATCGCGAAACGCGTCCACAGCTCGTGCTGGAACTGCTCCAGCACATGCTGTGGGGTGACGACGAGGATGCGCTCGCCGCGGCCGCGGCGGATCAACTCGGCCAGGGTGAGGCCTATTTCGAGGGTCTTGCCGAGGCCGACGACATCGGCGATCAGCATGCGCGGGCGCAGATTCTTGCCGGAGAGGGCCAGCTGGGCCGGGCGCTGCTGGTAGGGGAGGGCGTCGAGCAGGAAGCTGTCGGCCAGGGCCAGGCCCCGCTCGGACTGCGGAAGCGGGGTCTTGCGCAGGACGGCTTCCAGGAAGAGGCGGCTGCGGCGGAAGTTCGGGGAGTCGTCGTCGATCAGCGTCGTCTTGCGGGGGTCCATCAGCTCGACGTCGTCCAGAGCGGTGAAGAAAACCACCTCCTGGTCGCGCACGAACTCAGAGATGCCGACAGCCTCGATGCGGTCCCCGTCGTGCGTGGTGCGGGTGACGTTCTTGACCAGCCACTCCTCGTCGCGCACGACGATCTGCGCACCCGGCGGGTATGTGGACTCCTGCGCGAACTGCTGCGCCGACTGCTGGTCGGTCACCCGCGGTACCTCCTAGTGAATGCTGAATATTGGATCGTCTTGGTGGTCATGTCCCCGGTCAAGGGGTGAAGGTCAGGGGCCGGTCCCGGGAGCGCGGGCTAGAAGGGTGCGCCCTGTGCGTACGCCTCGCGCAGCTGACCCGCAACCCTGCGCGCGGCGGCGGAGCGGACGGCGGGCCTGGGCACGACCTCCCGTACGGACGGTGCCGGTCCGGGGGGCGCGGGGGCGTACTCCTTGACCGTGGGGATGTACACGGCCGGGGCCGGTAGCGGGACGGTGGGTGCTTCGGGAGCAGCGGCCTTCGCAACGGTCACGGTGGTGGCCACTGGCCCGAGGTCGGGGGCCGTGTGCGCAGCGTCTTCGACGGCGATGAGGCTCGTCAGACGGCGCCGGGCCTGAGCCACCGCGAGACCGTGTCCCTTGATGACCGCGACGCACTGCTGGACCACCCCGGCCAGTGTCGGGCGGTCCGCGGCCGACTGCGACAACATCGCGGTCAGGAGTGGGAGCAGCTCCTCCGGGACGCCGGAGAGGTCGGGCTGCGTATGTGGGTCAGTGATCTTGTTGAATACTGCGTGGACGTTGGCGGCCGGGTATGGGTAGTGGCCAGTAGCGACGTACATCATCACCGCGCCCAGCGCGTAGACGTCCACTGCGGGTGAGAGAGGCTTGACGCCGTTCGCCTGCTCCGGGGACATGCAGGCCGGCGTGCCGACCACCACGTTCGGGGCGGTGAGTGATGCACTGGACTCGGCGAACACCGCGAGCCCGAAGTCGATGATCTTCGGGCCGTTGGGGCCGAGCAGGATGTTCGCCGGCTTGAGGTCCCGGTGCAGCAGGCCCTGTTTGTGCACACCGGACAATGCCTCTGCGAGTGTCGCCCCCAGGGAGGCGGCGAGCTCGCTGGACAGCGTGCCGTGTGCGTCGACCTGGCGTCGCAGGTCAGGGCCTTCGACGTACTCCGTGGCGAGCCAAGGCCGCTCCGCCTCCGTGTCGGCGTCCATGAACGCGGCGATGCGCGGGCCCCAGACAGTCTTGAGGATCTCGATCTCCTGCGCGAACCGCTGCCGGGTCTCCGAGTCCACGACTGACGGCTTGATCACCTTGACCGCCGCGGCCTCACCGGCTGGGGACTCGCCCAGGTAGACCTGGCCCATCCCGCCGTGGCCGATCCGCCCGGTCAGCCGGAACCCGCCGAGTTCGGTCGGATCCTCAGGACTCAGCGGTGTCGCGTTCACTTGGCTCCTCGACCTGCGGCTGCTCTGTGGTCATCTGCTCCGCCGACAAGGTTATCGGCGGACGCGTACTGACAGGTCGAAGAGTCTCCCTTTGCCGCCAGAGCCGTGCTTCAGGGGCTTCCGGGCTGCTGGCAGGGCGCAATACACCAGCAGCCGTCAGGTCACCGACCGTGATGAGTGCACCGGTGCAGACGGTCGCCAATCGGTCCGGTTGAGTGGATTCCTCCTGCACCAGCAGGCCCAGGGCGTTGGACAGCTTCTGACTCGTGTCGCGTGCATGCGTAGTTCGGCAGCGGTGTAAGGGCCGGTCCGCTTCTCGAACCCGATCAGTTTGCGGCCGGCGAGGTCCCGTAACGGAGGGCGACGGAACCTGGCCCCTCTTCGTCAGCGATGGTCTCGGCGGCACGCTCGAGTACGAGAGAAGAAGGGTGCTTGTATCCATGGCCGGATCTACGACTGCGCCCTCTGGCGACGCCACCCGCGAGTCGAGTTCAGTTCCTGGCGGAGGGCGTGTTCACGAGACGGACCATGCTGGTCGCGCTGCCTGCCGTCCCCGGCCCCCGGCCTATGGCTCCGCCTGCCAGGTGGTCAGGACCGCATCTATCGCAGGTGTTACCCGCGCCCGCGCCGTGTTCCTCGGGATACCGCTCATCAGCAGGTTGTCGTACGCCGTGTCCTCGTGGCGTACGGCGGCCCTGACCGCCGCCGTCACCGCGTCCTCGGCCAGTGAGCGGCCCGCCGCGCTGCGGCCCACCCTGCCGCTGCCGCGTTGTGAGGTGTGGGTGGCGATGGCCTGGGCACGGGGGAGTGGGCAGGACGGGAAGAGGCGGAGGATCTCGGCGGTCAGGGCGGCGGTGAAGCGTACGTCCTCGGCCGCTCGGCGGGCCGCGTCGCGTTCGCGGCGGCGGGCCCGGGCTTCGGCGTCGGCCAGACAGGCCGCCTCGGCGCGGGCCAGGGCCGGTGACTCGACGAGGAGGCCCTGGCGTTCGTAACGCTTGCGGCGTCGGTTGTGGCGGATGACCACCGCCCAGAGCGAGCTCGCCTCGCGGGCTCTGCGCGTCAGGGCCGCGTTGCCTCGCGGGAGGTAGACCAGGTGAGCCAGGTCCGTGCAGTCGAGGCAGATGACCGCGTTGAACTCGAGGAGGTGGAAGCGGAGAGGGCCCTGTCGGCACTCGGCGCAGTGCCGTCGCTTCCGTGGTTCTGGTTCGATCGCCACCAGGTCCATGCGGGGAGCGTACCCAGCTGCCAGCAGTGGTCAGCAGTCGTCAGCGCACGCTCGGAGCCGCCGCTTCGATGAACTTCGACAGGGCTTCCTTCGCCTGATCCGAGCGGCGGGCGCGTTCCGGCTCGTCCCCCGCGCCGTGCATGCTGTGCGTGAACTCCAGGGCAGCCTCGGCCAGTCGTACGGCTTCCCTGTCCGCGCAGACGAGCTGCACGCGGATCAGAGCCTGTCGGGCGGCCGAGCGCAGCGGATACGAGTCGAGGCGCGAGGTCTTGGCGTCGGCACTGTCCGGCGCTTCCGCCTTGCGGTACCAGCGGTCGTTCTGCGCGCGGCGGTAGTCCACGAGTGCGGCGGCGAAGGCACTGTACGCGGAGATCCGCTCCTGGCGGAGTTGTTCGGCGCGGGCGAGCGCGGCGGTCCGTTCCGCTGTCTGGCGCTGGAAGAAATGAGTGGCGACCGAGCCGAGCAGGGTGCCTATGACGGCGATCAGGGCTGTCCCCATGGCGGTGTGTTCTCCCGGGCATTGTGAATAATCGTTCGAGTCGGGACAGTTGATGTTGCTAGCGTCATGGACGTGGCGAAACTCAATCAGATCATCGCAGTCGAGAAAGGCGTCAAGTCCAAGGCGCAGCAGGACCTGACGGCAGCTCAGCACAGCCTTCAGAAGCCTGCCCTGCTCGCGGGCATTTCGCGTACGTACCAGGCGAAGGACGAGGAGGGCGAGCAGCTTCCGCCCGAGTCCACGCGGGTCCAGGTCAGGGCCGAGGACGTGCTGCGCGAGACCGCGAAGACGCTGACCAGGCTGTTCGACGTGACCGCCACGAAGGACTGGGCCAACTGCACCGCCCGCGCCGATGTGACCGTCGACGGGCGGGTGCTGGTGAGCGAGGCGCCGGTGTCCTATCTGCTCTTCCTGGAAAAGCAGTTGGCGGACATCAACGCCTTCGTGCGGAAGCTGCCGGTGCTGGACGCCTCCGAGGCGTGGACGCTGGACCCGTCGACCGACGACTGGAAGACGGATCCGGTACGGACACTCCGTACGAAGAAGGTGCCGCGCAACCACGTGAAGGCGGAGGCGACCGACAAGCACCCGGCGCAGGTCGACGTGTACTACGAGGACATTCCGGTCGGTTACTGGACGACCGTGAAGTTCTCCGGGGCGCTGACGGCCCGCCGCGTGAACGAGCTGCTGGAGCGGGTGGAAAAGCTCCAGCAGGCCGTGAAGTTCGCGCGGGAAGAGGCGAACGGCGCCGAGGTCGTCGACCAGCGCGTCGGAGACGCTGTCTTCGGCTACCTGTTCGGGTAACCGGTCGGGTAATTTCAATGACTCCCCGGGCGCCATCGTGCGCTCGGGGTGCGCGAGGAGCGCAAGCTGAAACTGAAGTTTGTCGTGACTGCCGCGGTACGTGCCGGATACCCGGACACGGGCCGCGATCAATCTCAGACTCTCGCTCCAGACTCAGCATTCGCCGCCGATCGCCGGTTCAACCGGGCCCAGGCCCATGCACGTCGAGATGCCGGTTCAATTCCGGCCCGCGGAGCTCGGTCTGCGGTGGTCTAAAGGCATGACGCGGCGACATAATGACTGACCTGGTTCCCTAACTGGACGGCGTGCCAGATGGGCGGCATTGAACAGGGCTCGGGGGCCGGCTACGCCCCCGGGCCCGCTTCCGCGCTCCGGAACGAGACTCCGCGGCCCGCGAAGAAGCGTTCGAAGGTGGCGAGGGGGAGGTTCGCCGCCCGGGTGGCCGCGGTCGTGCCGGACGGGTTGTGGAAGTGGACGCCCTTGCCGTCGGGCGTACGAGCCGTGATCAGGACCAAGTGGCCGCCCCTGCCGGGCGCCCCGCGGTCCGGGTTGCGAATCTCGTAGTGGACCGACGCCATGACCGTCCGGCCCCGGTCCAGCAGTCCGAGGATCTCGGGCGCGGTCAGGTGGCGGTGGACGGTGGTGGGCAGAGTGAGTGCCTCTTCGGCGTACGCCGCCAGGGGAGCGTAGATCAGGCCGCGGATCGTCCCCTGTGCGTCCTGGGTGTACGCCCCGTACTTCAGCGCCCCGTCGCGGAGCGCGAAGAGGGAGGGGGCGTCAGGGCCGAGGGCCATGCGCAGGCATGTCATGCCGCAGAGGTGGCCGCACCACCGGGCGTACTCCTCCACCGTCGCCGCGCCCGAGGACTCCCATGCCGGGTCTGACGCCGGGTCCAGGCCGCCGTACACGATCTGCTCGATCAGGTCCGGGGAGGCGAACTGCGTGTGGACGGGGGCGCGGCAGGTCGGGCAGGGGGATTCGGCTGGGCTGTTCATGGGGCGTATCCACTCCGGAAGCGCCGGATGCGGCCGGTCACCGCATCAGGGGCGCCAGCGTACGGGAGGCGCTTGCGGTCTGGTGCGGATCTCTCGGGCAACCGTTGTGCGCAACCCCTGGGGCGTGGGGTGGGTCTCGGATACGGTGAGGCCGTTTCGGCGGTTCAGGCGACGGGGGTACCGGTCGAATTCTGGCCCCACGCCCGGAAGTTGGAGGGTACCCATGAGGTTCTTTGGGTTGCTGCGGTCACTGCGGTCATCGCGTTCACCGCGGTGGCTGCCGCTCGTGCGGAGTGGTGAGCAGAGGTGGGGGCGCAAGGGCATGGTCCTCGGCGGATGTGTGGCGGCGCTCGGGATGGTGCCGTCCGCCGCGCTCGCGACGCCCGGCAGTGGAGTGAGCGGCACGGTGCTGGCCACCGGTACGTCCTCCGGGACCATGAAGGTGGTGGCCAAAGGGGCCACCGATGTGGTCGTACGCACCATAACCATCGCTCCAGGCGGCTCGACCGGCTGGCACCACCACCCCGGGCAGCTCATCGCCGTCGTACAGAAGGGCACGCTGTCGCGGACGCTCGACGACTGCTCTGTCGAGACGACGACCGCCGGCCAGTCCTTCATCGAACCGTCCGGAGCCAAGCACCGGCACATAGGGCGCAACCTCGGGAGCGAGCCGGTCGTGCTGTACGTGACCTACATGCTGCCCGCCGGCAGCCCGCTCTCAGTGGACGCCGAAGCGCCCGGCTGTGAGGCGGGGGAGTAGAGGCGGGGGAGTAAGGAGCGCGGCCCTGGCCAGCAACGCGGGGCGACGAGGTTCGTCGCGGGCTGTGCCTCCGCGGTCTCACGCGCGAGCGCGCCGAGCGGTCCGCCGCTCACTGTGCGCGACCGGCGGGCGGGGCCCCTGCGGCGGCGGACATCCGGGCCGTGGCGCGGCCGATGCCCGTACCGGCGCCGGTGACTATGAGGGCCGGTGAGTGGGGTGCGGCTAGGGTCGGTCTCATGACTTCCGATCTCTGGGCCGCGCTGCCCGCCGCCGTACGCGAAAAAGTCGACGAACTCGTCGTCGAGGGGCGGTCGGTCCAGGCCGTCTTCGCCGTCCGCTCCTCCGGTGTCACGCCGAGGCCCGGGCTGCGCGCCTGCCAGGACCTGATCGCGGAGCGCGGTGCGGCGCTCGCCGGCCGATCGGAACCCGGCTCGTCCGGCTCGCCCTCATGAGGTGACTGTGCGGTTCGAAGCGATCACCTGGGAACGGCTCACCGCCGCCCTCGCCGACCATCTCGGCGGCGCGGAGGCCGACGGGCAACCGTCGTCGCCGTGGCTCAAAGTCGCTGTCGACGGCGCGCCTGCCGCCCGTACCGGTGAGGTCGCGGAGCGGCTCGCCGAAGAGCTGAGGCTACGTGGCCGAACGGTCCTGGTCGTCGGTACGGAGGGGTTCCTGCGGCCCGCTTCGCTGCGCTACGAGTTCGGCAAGGAGGACGCCGGCTCCTACTACGACGGCTGGTTCGACACCGGCGCCCTGTGGCGCGAGGTCTTCGGCCCACTGGAGCCCGGCGGCAGCGGACGCGTGCTGCCCGACCTGTGGGATCCGGCCACCGACCGGGCGACGCGCAGTCCGTACGTCCACCTGCCGCCCGGCGGTGTGCTGTTGCTGCACGGCCCGATGCTCCTGCGGCACTGGTTCCCGTTCGACTTGACCGTGCATGTGCGGTTGTCAGCAGGGGCGTTGGAGCGCAGGACGGAGGCGGGGGCGAAGTGGACGCTGCCTGCCCTCGCCCGTTACGAGCGGGAGGCGGAGCCGGGGGAGGCCGCCGATGTGCTCGTACGGGCCGATGATCCACGGCATCCGGCGTGGACGGGCCTGCCGGGTCACCACAGCTAGCGGCGGGAAAGGGAAAGTTCCGGCCCGTTTCCTGCCCACCGTTACCGCCGCGGCGGCGGCCGCCCGCCCACCACGGTCACCGCACGCGCACCCGCCCCGCACCCCGCCGCCGCGGCCCGCGCATCGTCCGCGCCGGCAAGGCGCGCCGCGAGGAACGCACCCGCGAACGCGTCGCCCGCACCCGTTGTGTCCACCGGCTTCTCCGGAACAGCCGGAACGCGGTCGTGCACGCTGCCGGCGGCGGCGAGCAGCGCTCCGCCCGCGCCCAGGGTGGCGGCGACGAGCGGAAAGTGGCGGCTCAGCTTGGCCGCCGCGTCAGCCGGCTCCGGCAGCCCGGTGAGCAGCCGGGCCTCGTCCTCATTGGGCAGCAGCACATCCGCCCCCGACACGGCCTCCAGGAAACGGTCCACCCCCAGCTCGGTGATGAACCCCGCCGACGCCGGATCCACGCTCACCGTCACCGCCCGCTCCCGGGCAGCCCGCAGCGCCAGTCGGGCCGTCTCCCGGCTCGTATCGGCGAAGAAGAGGTAGCCGGAGAGATGGAGGTGGGCGACACCGTCCAGGAGGGACGCGGACCAGTCGGCGGGGGAGAGGCGCAGGGCGGCGCCGCTGTCGGTGAGGAACGTGCGCTCGGCGGCGGCGTCGACCAGGGAGATCACGGTGGCGGTCGCCGCCTCCTCGTCGAGCACCACCTGCGGACGCACACCCGCACTCCGCAGCCGCTCCTCGTGCCAGACACCCGCATCCGTACCGACCCGCGCCAGAAGCCGTACGTCCGCCAGTCCCGTGTACGCCGCCCAGCAGGCCACGTTGGCGCCGGCTCCGCCCGGCAGCGTCCTGATCTCCGCCGCCGTGTCGGTCGCCCGCGCCAGCGGCGTGCGATGGCGGGCCACGACATCGGTGACCACATCGCCGACCACCAGCAGCGCGCCGCCCGGGCCGCCGTTCCCACCCGCATTCGCGCCTCCTCCGTCGCGTCCTGCGCTCTCTCCCATCCCTCCTCTCGTGTCCTCGCTCATGCCTGCGCCCACGCGGCCGAGATCCGTGCCGCCAGTCGTACGTTGCCGCGCACCGCAGCCAAGTTGGCCTCCAGCGAAGCCCCGTCCGTCTGGCGGGCCAGGTAGTCCAGCAGGAACGGCGTGACGCCTTGGCCCGCGATCCCGCGCCGCCCGCACTCCTCCAGCGCTTCGGCCAGCACCCGGTCGTGCAGCGCCGGATCGAGCTGCTCGGCCTCCGGTACGGGGTTGGCGACGACCAGCGCCGCTTCCGGCCCGCCCAGCGCGTCCTGGGCACGCATCACGGCCGCCACCTCACCAGGCGTCCGCACCGTCCAGTCGACCGGTTCTCCCGAGCTGCTCAGGTAGAACCCCGGAAAGTGCCCCGTGCCGTACCCGAGGACCCCGACTCCGAGTGTCTCCAGCCGCTGCAAGGTCGCCGGTACGTCGAGGATCGACTTGACCCCCGCGCACACCACCGTGATCCGCGTCCTGGCCAGCAGCGCCAGGTCCGCCGACTCGTCCTGCGTCTCGGTCCACTCCCGGTGTACGCCGCCGAGCCCGCCCGTGGCGAAGACCCGCAGACCGGCCCGGGCGGCCAGGAACGCCGTCGCCGACACGGTCGTCGCCCCGCTCGCGCCCGCCGCCAGCGCCGGCGCGAGATCGCGATGACCCAGCTTGCGTACCGAGTCGTCGTTCGCGACCCGCTCCAACTGGGCTTTGTCCAGGCCGATATGCGCTCTGCCGTCGAGGACGGCGATAGTGGCGGGAACGGCTCCGACCGTACGTACCACCTCCTCCAGCTCCTCCGCGACCCGCAGATTGCGTGGACGAGGCAGACCGTGCGCGATGATCGTCGACTCGAGAGCCACGACGGGGCTGCGCCGCTCCAGCGCCTCCCGTACCTCTTCGGACATCAGCAGTGCGGTGTCAGGCATGCCCCCATTCCTGGCGCGTCGGCCGGGCCCTCAAACGTCGCACGGCGCGCCCCTTGCACCCGGTGGCGATCACACCGCAGCCTGTGGGGATGACAGAAACACATCTCGATCACGTCGTACTGTGGGTCAACGACCCCCTCGCCTCACTGGAGTTCTACGAGAAGACCGTCGGCCTGACGGGCGTACGAGCCGCCGAGTACGCGGAGGGCAAAGCGTCCTTCCCCTCCGTGCGCGTCTCCGCCGGGTCCCTGCTCGACCTCGTCCCGCTCACCATGGCCGGGTCCATGAACGCCATCCCGGGCGCCGAGGCCACGGCCGGTCAGCCGGTCAATCATGTCTGCCTCGCCATGGACAAACAGGCCTTCGAAGCCCTGCGCGGGCGCCTGGAGGACAGCGGTGTCGCTGTCTCGCCGTACTCCCACAACAGTTTCGGCGCCCGCGGCGCCGCCCCTCGCTCGTTCTACTTCCGCGATCCCGACGGCAACGTCATCGAAGCCCGCCACTACGACGAGTGACCAACGGTCACCACGGACAACGGGCCTCGGTGGGGCCCTTCGGGGACCCCCGCTAAGGTGACGCGCCATGACGACAATCGATCAAGTTCCCGCCTCGTTCTCCGTGCACATCCCGGACGCCGACCTGGAACCGGAGCCGCTCGACCCGGACCAGATCGTGTCCGGCGAACCGGTGGTGACGGGCAAGGTGCTGTGGGAGTCCCCCGACGGCAAGCAGGTGCGCGGGATCTGGCAGATCACGCCCGGTGTGGTCACCGACACCGAGGCCAACGAACTCTTCGTGGTGGTCAGCGGGCGCGCCACGGTCGAGGTGGAGGGCAGCGACACCCTGGAGATCGGCCCCGGTGACGCGTGTGTGCTGCGCGAGGGCGACCGTACGACCTGGACCGTGCACGAGACGCTGCGCAAGGCCTACCACATCAGCCTTTAGCGGCCGGTTCGGTCTCTCCCGCCGGCTCGGCAGGGCGGTTGCGGGTGGCCATCAGGGCGAGCGCGGCCATCGGCAGCAGAAGGCAGGCGCCGATCGCGTTGAGCCAGCCGTAGCCCGCCTGCGCGACGATCAGGCCGGCGGCAGCGCCACCGATGCCCGCCGCCGAGTTCATGGTCAGGTCCGACAGGCCCTGGACGGCGGCGCGGGCGGGCTGCGGCACCGAGTCGGTGAGCAGGGCGGAGCCCGAGACCAGGCCCGCGGACCAGCCGAGGCCGAGTACGAAGAGGCCGGCGGCGGTCTGGGCGTGGCTGGGACCCGCCGTACCGGCCAGCAGGGCGGCGAGGCTGAGCAGCCCGGCCGCCAGGCCGATGACCGCGAGTCGGCCGACCCGGTCGGACAGCCAGCCCATGACCGGCGAGAACGCGTACATGCCGGCGATGTGACCGCTGATGACGAGACCGACCAGTTCCAGATCGGCTCCGTGATGGCCCAGGTCGACGGGGGTCATCACCATGATCGAGACCATGACGGTGTGGCTGACAGCCACGGTCACCAGGGCGAGCCTGGCCCGCGACGAGGCGGCGACCGCCGCGACTCCGGCGCGCAGTGAGCGGCCCTGCGGGGACTGCGACTCCGCCGGGGCCAGGGCCCGCGCGGTGAGGAGCGGGTCCGGGCGCAGCAGTACGGCGACGACCAGACCGGTGACGAGGAAGATACCGGCGGCCCACAGGAACGGGCCCGCCGTCACGGGTATGGAGGTACCGCTGAAGCTGCGGCCCGCCGGGGCCGCGATGTTGGGACCGAGGACCGCGCCGATCGTCGTGGCCCAGACGACCGTCGAGATCGCCCGGGCGCGCCGGTCCGGTTCGGCCAGATCGGCCGCGGCGAAACGCGCCTGCAGGTTGGCCGAGGACGCGGCACCGAATCCGGCCATGCCGAGCAGGAGCAGCGGGAAGTTCCCGATGACGGCGGCGACGACCACGAGTGCCGCGCCGAGAGCTCCGATCAGGTAGGCGAGGACGAGTCCCGGGCGCCGGCCGCGCGAAGTCATCAGGGAAGCCAGCGGGATGGACAGCAGGGCCGTGCCGGCGACGGAGGCGGTCGGCGCCAGCCCCGACACAGCCTCGGTACCGCTGACTTCGACCGCCAGAACGGGCGCGAGGGCGATGCCGATGGGCACACCGAGCCCGCCGAGGATCTGGCTCACGACGAGCACGACGGAGGTACGCCGCTGGAGGGCGCGCAGCGCGTCGGGTCCGGGCACGGCCGCTGCCGCGGATGCCTTGCCGGCCGGCTTACCGGCCGCCTTGTCGGTCGTAGTCACAGCGCGTACGCCTTTCCCCCGTCGGCGGCGAGCGCTGCGGCGATTCGGCGGTCCGTCCGGCGCCGCTCGCCGCCCTCACCCCGCTTGCTGCTGTGGACGCGCTCGGTCATGCCGCCGGACGACTGGAGCGGCTTGACCGGCGTCTCTCCCTCCAGCGGGAAGATGTCCCGGGTCACGAGGGAGTCGTCGGGTATCGGCAGGCTCTTACCGATCGGCAGACGGTCGACGAGGGAGCCGGGTCCGGGCTCGCGCGCAGCAGAGGTGGTAGTCACCGCCGCAGTGTGCCAGTCCTTACGCACGTACGAAACCGAGATTGCTCACCCACGCCCGTCAGGCCGGTCCGGGCTCAGAACAGCGGCTGCGGCAGCACCCCTTCGAGCGCCAGCAGCGCCCGCTTGGTCTCCAGACCGCCGCCGAACCCGCCGAGTCCGCCGTCGCTTTCCACCACCCGGTGGCAGGGCACCACCACGGGCAGCGGATTCGACCCCATCGCCGCCCCGACCGCCTGCGCCGCCCCGGGCTGTCCGACCCGCTCCGCCAGATCGCCGTACCCGACGACTGTGCCGTACGGAACGCCGGTCGCCAGCTCACGCAGGACCTGCCGGTTGAACCCGGCGCTGAGCGACCAGTCCAGCGGCAGAGTGAAGGCGCGCAGTTCACCGGCGAAGTACGCCGCGAACTGCCGTATGGGCTCGGCCAGCCGTACGGAGCCGGGCGCCTCGGTCACCTCGGTGCCCAGCCGCGTCCGCAGCTGGGCGAGCGTCTTCTGCCGTACCGCTGGACCGGCGTGGAAGGCCACGCACACCAGGCCCGCATCGGTGGCGGCGAGAAGCAGCGGCCCGATGCCGCTGTCGCCGCTGCCGATGACCGCCCACTCCACGAACTGCCCGTCGCTGTTCATGCGCACCACGGTACGACCGGGCACTGACAACGGTCCGGGCCACAGCCCCGGCGTCAGCCGCCGACGGCGTCCCGGACGATGTCGGGGTTGTTGGTGATGATCCCGTCCACGCCGAAGCCGTTCACCCGCGTCGCGGCCGCCGCGGTGTTCACCGTCCAGGTGTTGACCTGGAGCTGCTTGCCGTGCGCGCCCTTCAGCCTGTGGACCGCAGCGACGTAGTCGGCCGTGAGCGAGGTGTGCGTCGGATTGATCTGGTCCGTGAACCGCGCGTACTGGGGCAGGTCGGCGACCGCGGGCGTCCCGAGGAAGCCGGTCGTGAGGTCGGGCCGCTGCTCGTGCACGCCCTTCACGCTGTCGGCGCCGAAGCTCTGGATGACGAGCTTGTGCTTGACATGGTGGCGGTTCAGCCAGCCCTCCTGGCGCAGTACGCGCAGGGTGTCCTTTTCGATGCCCGGGTAGAGCTCGGGCTTCTTGATCTCCAGGAGCAGCTTCTGGTGGTTGCGCTCGACCCGGTTCACGTACTGCTTCAGGGTCGGCACGCGCGCGCCCGTGAACTCCGGTCCGAACCAGCTGCCCGCGTCCAGCGTGGCGATCTCCGCCGCGGTGAAGTCCTTGATCTTCCACGGTGCGCGGCCGGGGAAGAGCTGCTCGACGTTCGTGGTCCTGGCGAGGCTGTCGTCGTGGACGACTACCAGTTCGCCGTCCTTGGTGCGCTGTACGTCGTTCTCCACCCAGTCGAAGCCCATCCGGTCGGCCAGGTTGATCGCCGCCAGCGTGTTCTCGGGCGCGTATGCGGACGCGCCCCGGTGGGCGATGACGGCGGGCTCGTCGTGGCCGCCGGCGGGACCGGCGGCCTGGGTGGCGGGGGCGGGCAGCAGCAGTGCGGCGGCGCCCAGGAGCGCGGCGGCCGTGGCGGTGCGTGCGTACACAAGGACTCCTCGCATGGAGTGATCACGGACGGTCCGAGAGTGACAGCACATAGTCAACGACGGACAGGCGAAGGATGGCCACGAAGTGAACGAAACCGACCCCGGCCGCGTCACGTGTCAATTTCCCCGTCCGCTGAATTGCCGGGAAAGCGTGTACTGATCACCAGGCTCCGCCTACTCTCGCCAAAAACAGGCCTCCATACCACCAGTGGGGCCCTCCCCACCCGGCGACGGAAGCTGAAGGGCGCAAAAACGCATGCAGGGCACTGTCGACGGATTCAGCTACGGCCTCGTCACCCCGGTCGCGGCGTACGTCATGGCCTGTCTCGGCGGCGCGCTCGGACTGCGCTGCACCGCGAGGTCACTCATGAACGAGCGTGCCTGGAAGGCCGGCTGGCTGGCGCTCGGCGCGACCGCCATCGGCTCGGGAATCTGGACCATGCACTTCATCGCGATGATGGGTTTCGCGGTGAAGGAGACCCCGGTCGGCTACGACGTGACCCTGACGTACGCCAGTCTCGGAGTCGCCGTCGTCATGGTCGGCGTCGGCGTCTTCATCGTGGGACACCGGGGAGTGAGCCCGATGGCCCTGGTCACGGGCGGCACGATAACCGGTCTGGGGATCGCCACCATGCACTACCTCGGTATGGCCGGAATGCGACTGCGAGGCCAGCTCCAGTACGACACGTTCACCGTCGCCCTCTCCGTAGTGATCGCGGTGGTCGCCGCGACCGTCGCGCTCTGGGCGGCCGTGTCGATCCGCGGATTCTGGCCCACGCTGGGCGCGAGCCTGGTCATGGGCGTCGCGGTGAGCGGCATGCACTACACCGGCATGGCGGCGCTCAGCGTCCATCTCCACGGGGCCGCGACCGCCGCCGGCGGCGGGACGTCCACTCCGGCCCTCATGCCGATGCTGATCGGCCCGGCGATCTTTCTGTTCCTGGCGGGCGTCGTCGTGCTGTTCGATCCGCTGCTGGTCATGGGCCGGTCCGACCGGCAGGGATACGGCGGACCCGGCATCCCGCGCCCGGCCCCGGGAACCTCCCGGCGCCGGTGACCCGGCGCGATCACCACGTGAGTGTCAGTGCCGGGTCGTACGGTTGATGCATGCGGCCCGTTTCAAGCATCGAACGTACGGTGGCGCCCTTCGAGGTCGTCAGTTCCTACCAGCCCAGCGGTGACCAGCCGGCGGCCATCGCCGAGCTGGAGCGGCGTATTCGCGCAGGTGAGAAGGATGTCGTCCTGCTCGGCGCGACCGGCACCGGCAAGTCGGCGACCACCGCCTGGATGATCGAGAAGCTCCAGCGGCCCACGCTCGTCATGGCGCCGAACAAGACCCTGGCGGCCCAGCTGGCGAACGAGTTCCGCGAGCTCCTGCCGAACAACGCCGTCGAGTACTTCGTCTCGTACTACGACTACTACCAGCCCGAGGCGTACGTCCCGCAGTCGGACACGTACATCGAAAAGGACTCCTCGATCAACGAGGAGGTCGAGCGGCTGCGCCACTCCGCGACGAACTCGCTGCTCACCCGCCGCGACGTCGTCGTGGTCGCCTCCGTCTCCTGCATCTACGGCCTCGGTACGCCGCAGGAGTACGTGGACCGCATGGTGCCGCTGAAGGTCGGCGAGGAGATCGACCGCGACCAGCTGCTGCGCCGCTTTGTCGACATCCAGTACACGCGCAACGATGTGGCCTTCGCGCGGGGCACCTTCCGGGTCCGCGGCGACACCATCGAGATCTTCCCGGTCTACGAGGAGCTGGCCGTCCGTATCGAGATGTTCGGCGACGAGATCGAGGCGCTCTCCACCCTCCATCCGCTGACCGGCGAGATCATCAGCGAGGACCAGCAGCTCTACGTCTTCCCTGCCAGCCACTACGTCGCCGGACCCGAGCGCATGGAGAAGGCGATCAGGGGCATCGAGAAGGAGCTGGAGGACCGGCTCGCGGAGATGGAGAAGCAGGGCAAGATGCTGGAGGCGCAGCGTCTGCGCATGCGCACCACGTATGACCTGGAGATGATGCGCCAGATCGGCAGCTGCTCCGGCATCGAGAACTACTCGATGCACATGGACGACCGGGCTCCCGGCACCGCGCCGCACACCCTCCTTGACTACTTCCCCGAGGACTTCCTGCTGGTCATCGACGAGTCGCACGTCACCGTCCCGCAGATCGGCGCGATGTACGAGGGCGACGCGTCCCGCAAGCGGACCCTCGTCGACCACGGCTTCCGGCTGCCGTCCGCCCTGGACAACCGGCCCCTGAAGTGGGAGGAGTTCCAGCAGCGCATCGGCCAGGCGGTCTATCTCTCCGCCACCCCCGGCGCGTACGAACTCTCGCGCTCCGACGGCTTCGTGGAGCAGATCATCCGCCCCACCGGCCTCATCGACCCCGAGGTCGTCGTCAAGCCGACCGAGGGCCAGATCGACGACCTGGTGCACGAGATCAGGAAGCGCACCGAGCGGGACGAGCGCGTCCTGGTCACCACCCTCACCAAGAAGATGTCCGAGGACCTCACCGAGTACTTCCTCGAACTGGGCATCCAGGTCCGCTATCTGCACAGCGACGTCGACACGCTGCGCCGCGTCGAGCTGCTGCGTGAGCTGCGCTCCGGCGAGTACGACGTCCTGGTCGGCATCAACCTGCTGCGCGAGGGCCTCGACCTGCCCGAGGTGTCGCTCGTGGCGATCCTCGACGCCGACAAGCAGGGCTTCCTGCGGTCGGGCACGTCCTTGATCCAGACCATCGGCCGCGCGGCGCGCAATGTCTCAGGTCAGGTCCACATGTACGCCGACAAGGTCACCCCGGCGATGGAGAAGGCCATCGACGAGACGAACCGTCGCCGGGAGAAGCAGATCGCGTACAACACGGCGCACGGAGTCGATCCGCAGCCGCTGCGCAAGAAGATCAACGACATCGTCGCCTCGATCGCGCGCGAGCAGGTCGACACCGAACAGCTCCTCGGCACCGGCTTCCGGCAGGCGAAGGAGGGCAAGGGGGCCAAGGCTCCGGTGCCCGTACTCGGCGGGAAGGCGGCCAAGGGGGCAAGGGCGGGCAAGAAGGGCGATGTGCTCACCGACCGCCCCGCCGCCGAACTGGCCGCGCTCATCGAGGAGATGACGGAGCAGATGCGTGGCGCGGCCGCGGAGTTGCAGTTCGAGGTGGCCGCGCGGCTGCGCGACGAGGTGGGGGAGCTGAAGAAGGAACTGAGGCAGATGAGGGAGGCGGGGCAGGCCTGACGGGTCGGCAGTCGCCCGGGCACCTGGTGTGTTGCAAGACCGACACAAAGTCCGACGCGACTGTGGCGGCTCGGACGCGACTGCGTAGGGTTCTGGGCAGCCGCACGCACACGGGCGGGCCGCGGGGTATGCAAGGAGAGGGGACAGCGCGTGGTGGATGTATCCAAGGGCAGCGCGCCCGGGGGACCTGGCGTCAATCTGACCAAGGGTCAGGCCATCAGCCTGGAGAAGAAGGGCGGCGGCACGCTGACGGCGGTCCGGATGGGGCTCGGCTGGCAGGCGGCGCCGCGGCGCGGTCTGTTCGGCTCGCGCACCCGGGAGGTCGACCTCGACGCCTCGGCGGTCCTGTTCGCGGACAAGCAGCCGGTCGACGTCGTCTTCTTCCGTCACCTCGTCAGCGACGACGGCTCCGTCAAGCACACCGGTGACAACCTGGTCGGCGGCGCCGGCCAGGGCGGGGACGACGAGGCGATCCTCGTCGACCTCCAGCGCGTGCCGGTGCACATCGACCAGATCGTCTTCACGGTGAACTCCTTCACCGGCCAGACCTTCCAGGAAGTGCAGAACGCGTTCTGCCGCATCGTCGACGAGACCAACGGCCAGGAGATGGCCCGCTACACGCTCGACGGCGGCGGCCAGTACACCGCCCAGATCATGGCCAAGGTGCACCGCGCCGGCGCCGGCTGGCAGATGACGGCCATCGGCACCCCTGCCAACGGCCGCACCTTCCAGGACCTGATGCCGTCGATCCTGCCGCACCTGTAACAGGCGACTGCCGAAAAGTACGCGCAGCTCCCGGAGGCATCGCGGCCGCCGGGAGCTGCACCACATACACGCCACGCACGCACTTCACACATGCCACCACCGGCCACCGCTGTGGCCGTCGACGACGCGACACGGGGGAGACAGGCGATGACGGCCGAGCTGGTCCGGGGGCAGAACCACCCCTTGCCCCAGGCCCGTTTGGAGATCCGGGTCTCGGCCGGCAAGCCGGTCGTGGCCGGTGCCACCCTCGGCGACGAACAGGGAACGGTACGCGGCACGGAGTGGGTCGCCCACCCCGGCTCGCCGAACCTCCCCGGGCTCGAAGTGTCCAAGCAGGCCGCGGCCGACCACCGGCTCGCCGTGGATCTGGAGGCGCTGCCCGAGACCGTGCACCGCGTCAACGTCCTGCTCGCCCTCCCCATGGGCGTGGGCGGCCCCGCCCGCTTCGGTGCCGTCGCGGCCCCCTTCGTCTCCGTCACCGGACTCGACGGCTCCGAGGTCGTCAACTACACCGTGACCGGCCTGGACAGCGAGTCCGCCGTCGTCGCCCTGGAGCTCTACCGCAGGCAGGGCATGTGGAAGGTACGCGCCGTCGGTCAGGGTTACGCGGGCGGCCTCGCCGAGATGCTCGGCGACCAGGGGCTCGCGCAGGCCCGCGAACTCGCCGCCGCCATCCAGGACGCCGTCAGCAGCGGCATGGCCCGCTCCGTCGCGCCGCCCCCGCCCCGCGGCCAGGACGACGACCGGGCGCGGCGTACGACGTCCCGCGCGACGAACGGCGGACGCGAGGCGCAGACCGACGCCACGCCGCCCCGCGCGCCCGCCCCCGCACCGGCCCCCTCGCCCGTTCCGCCCGTACCCACGGCGTCGGGCGGCCCGGAAAGCGGTGCTCCACAGACCCCACAGGGCGGCCCCATCGACTACGCGCACCCGCGCCGCCGGAACGCCGCGCCCCTGCCACCGCCGCCCACCGCCCCACCCACCCCGCCGGGCCAGTACCCGCAGCCCGTCGCCGGTGACGCGACCGGCTGGTCCATGGAGGAGCGGCTGTACAACCAGGTGTGGGGCATGTTCGAGGACCTGGCCCGTACGGTCGCGGCGTACCGCAGCGCGGTCGACTTCGCCGAGTCCCGGATGGGCCAGGAGCTCGACAAGGCACTCTCCGACCCCCGCAGCCGGATCGGCACCGCGGGCGACACCGCCCGCGCGACGGCCCAGGCCAAACACGACAGGCTCGTCGGCCAGGCTCGCGAGGTACTGGAGCGCGACCTGGCTCAGCTCGCCGCCGAGACCGACGTCGTCGAGCCCGCCCTGCCGCCCGCCTTCGCCTCCTGGGGCAACCCGGTCTGGCACGGCTACCGGGTCCCCATGGAGATCCCGATGGCCCTGCGCGTCGGCGACCTCCACCTGCCCGAACGCCCGGACCTGCGCATCCCCATGCTGGTGCGGCTGCCGCTGGAACGCGGTCTGTGGATCGACAGTGGCCGTTCCGGTTCCGAGGCCGCGCTGATGACGGAGTCCGACCAGCTGCGCAGGGCGGCCATGGAAACCGCCGCGGCGCACGCCGCACGCCTGCTGGCGGTCTACCCCGCGGGCGAGTTCACCGTCCATGTCATCGACCCGGCGGGGACGGGCGCGCCCGCGCTCGCCCCGCTGACCGAGACCGGCGTACTCGACGCGCCGCCCGCGGCCGGCGCCCAGGGCGTGGCGGCGGTGCTGACCAGGCTCACCCAGCGGGTGGAACTGGTGCAGATGGCCGTCCGCGGCGGGGCGGTGGACTCGCTCCCGCCGGACCTGGACACGGCCGAGCAGCTCCTGATCGTCAACGACTTCCCGCACGGTTTCGACGACCGCGCCGTCACCCAGCTCCGCTACCTGGCCGACGAGGGCCCGTCGGTCGGCGTGCACCTGCTGATGGTCGCGGACCGCGAGGACGCCAGTGCGTACGGTCCGGTGCTCGACCCACTGTGGCGGGCGCTGCTGCGCGTCACACCGGTGCCCGACGACCACCTGATCGACCCGTGGGTCGGTCATACGTGGACGTACGAGCCGCTGCTGCCGCCGCCGGGCAGTCAGGTCGTGCGGCAGGTGCTCGCGCAGGTGGCGGCGGCGAGGCGGTCGCTGCCCCACTGACCAGCGCTTTTGGGCGTACTTTACCCATCCCTTTACCTTCTCTTGGGTGTTCCTGTACCCTTCGAGGAGCGGAGGGGAGTACTCCCGGCTGCGACGTACCCGTCAATACGGACCGCCATCGGTCCCGGGGCGTCGGCCCGAGTCGCGCGGATACGCACTCGGGTGGAAGAGACCTCCGGCAGCGACGACGCTGAGTGAGATGCCGTAGCTATCTGCCGGAGGCGCAGTGGACGTTTCTATGACCCTTTGGGCTGTGACCATTCTTGGTCTGATCGCCCTGATCGCTGTCGACTTCCTCATCGGCCGCAAGCCGCATGACGTGTCGATCAAGGAAGCCGGAATCTGGACGGTCGTCTGGATCGTCCTGGCCGTGCTCTTCGGCCTGGGACTGCTGATATTCGGCAGCGCGCAGGCATCCGGTGAGTTCTTCGCCGGCTTCATCACCGAGAAATCGCTCAGCGTGGACAACCTCTTTGTCTTCGTCCTGATCATGGCGAAGTTCTCGGTGCCGTCCCACCTGCAGCAGCGTGTGCTGCTCATCGGTGTGCTGATAGCCCTGGTGCTGCGAGCGATATTCATCGCGGCCGGCGCCGCGGTCATCGCCAACTTCTCGTGGGTCTTCTACATCTTCGGCGCGTTCCTGATCTACACCGCCTGGAAGCTCATCCAGGAGGCCCGTGCCGACGAGGAGGAAGAGGCGTACGAGGAGAACCGTCTCCTCAAGTCGATCGAGACCCGCTTCGGCGTCGCCGACAAGTACCACGGCACCAAGCTCTTCATCCGGAACAACGGCAAGCGCGTCCTGACGCCCCTGATGGTCGTCATGCTCGCCATCGGCACCACCGATGTGCTCTTCGCGCTGGACTCGATCCCGGCGATCTTCGGCCTCACCCAGGACCCGTACATCGTCTTCACCGCCAACGCCTTCGCCCTCATGGGTCTGCGGCAGCTGTACTTCCTCATCGGCGGACTGCTCAAGAAGCTGGTCCACCTGAGTTACGGCCTGTCGGTCATCCTGGGCTTCATCGGCGTCAAGCTGGTGCTGCACGCCCTGCACGAGTCCGGGGTGCACGTCCCCGAGATCTCCATCCCCTTCTCGCTGACGGTCATTTGCGGCGTCCTGATCATCACCACGATCACAAGCCTCATCGCCAACAAGAAGACGGAGCAGCGCGCGGAGGCCGAGGCGGCAGAGGCTGCCAAGGCCGACGACAAGGAGAGCGTCGAGTCCTGACCGCGTCACGGACTCACCGGCCGGTGCGAGCGGGCAACACCGCTCGCACCGGCCGGTTCTCGTTGTGCGGGTCGGGGTCAGGCAGCGGCGGGCTCCGCCACCGGGTCGGCCACCGGCCTGGTCTCCGGCAGCAGTGCGAAGCAGCCCAGGCTCAGCAGTGCGATGGCGGTGAGATAGAGGGCGACACCCCACGGCGGCCCTTCACCGTGCGCCACCGCCGTCGCGACGAGGGGGGTCAGCGCGCCGCCGAGCACGCCCGCGAGGTTGTAGCCGACGGCCGCGCCCGTGCAGCGCACCCTGGGCTCGTACAGTTCCGGCAGGTACGCGGCGACCACAGCGAACATGGTGATGAAGGCCAGTTGCGCACCGAGGAAGCCCAGGAACATCAGCAGCGGCTCGGCGGTATGCAGCAGCGCGACCATCGGGAACATCCACAGCGCCGCCGCCGCGCAACCCGCCAGACACAGCGGCTTGCGCCCGTAACGGTCACTGAGCATCGCGGCGAACGGAGTGGCCGCGCCCTTGATCGCCACGGCGGCCATGATGCAGGTGAGCATCACCGTGCGGCTGACCCCCAGGTGCTCGGTCGCGTACGACAGGGACCAAGTCGTCACGGCGTAGAACACGGCGTATCCGACGGCGAGCGCGCCGGCCGTGAGCAGGACGAGCCGCCAGTGGTCGCGTACGACCTCGGCGAGCGGGACGCTCGCGCGCTCGCCCGTCTCGGCGAGCTCCTTGAACTGCGGGGTCTCGGACAGGGACCTGCGCAGCAGGAGTCCGGCCGCGGCCAGCAGGCCGGCCGCCCAGAACGGCACACGCCATCCCCACGCCGCGAACTGTGCGTCGGTCAGTGAGGCCGAGAGGGCCAGCATGACGCCGTTGGCCAGGAGGAAACCGACGGAGGGACCGATCTGGGGGAAACTTGCCCACAGTCCGCGGCGGTTCGCGGGAGCGTGTTCGGCGGTCAGCAGGACGGCACCGCCCCACTCGCCGCCGAGCCCCAGACCCTGCAGAAAGCGCAGCACCAGAAGGAGTACGGGCGCCGCGACTCCGATCGACCCGTACGTCGGTACGCAGCCGACGGCGACGGTCGCGATTCCCGTGAGCGCCAGTGAGGCGAACAGGACAGGACGGCGTCCGTAACGGTCGCCGATGTGCCCGAAGACGACAGATCCAAGCGGTCGTGAAATGAAACCGACTGCGAAGGTGCCGAACGCTGCGAGCGTTCCCGCGAGCGGCGAAAAGGTGGGGAAGAAGAGCGGCCCGAGAACGAGCGCGGCGGCTGTTCCGTAGATAAAGAAGTCGTAGAACTCGATGGCTGTTCCGGCGAGCGACGCGGTGGCTAGGCGGGTCATGGAGGGAGGTCGTTCTTCACGCATGCGCCCACAACTACCCAGCGTGAAGCAGGGTTACGGCGCGTACGGAAGTAGTCGTACCGGCTCGCGCGGCACATCACCCTCAGGGGGCAAGCCGCTCTACCAGCCGCGCTCGCGCCACTCGGCCAGGTGCGGGCGCTCGTTGCCGAGGGTGGTGTCGTTGCCGTGTCCGGGGTAGACCCACGTCTCGTCGGGCAGCCGGCCGAAGAGCTTCTCCTCGACGTCATTGATGAGGTTCGCGAACGCCTCCGGATCCTTCCACGTGTTGCCCACCCCGCCCGGGAAGAGGCAGTCCCCGGTGAAGACGTGCGGGTGCCCGTGCGGGTCGTCGTAGACCAGGGCGATGGAGCCCGGGGTGTGGCCGACGAGGTGGCGGGCGGTGAGCTCGACGCGTCCGACGCGGACGGTGTCGCCGTCGTCCAGCAGCACGTCGGTCGGGACGGGGATGCCCTCCGCGTCGTACCGGCCCGCGTACGTGCGCGCCCCGGTCGCGGCCACGACGTCGGCGAGGGCCTGCCAGTGGTCGCCGTGGCGGTGCGTGGTGACGACGGACGCGATGCCGTCGTCACCGATCAGTCGCAGGAGGGTCTGCGGCTCGGCGGCCGCGTCGATCAGAAGCTGCTCCCCGGTGTCGCGACAGCGCAGCAGATACGCGTTGTTGTTCATGGACCCGACCGCGACCTTGGAGATCATCAGGTCCGTGAGCTCGTGCACGTTCGCCCGGCCGCCGACCCTCACCGCTCCGCTGTACGTCATGGAGTCAGCCTATAGCGGCGGCAGCGCGGGCAGCGGGGCGCCGGCGGTGTTGAGAGCGGCCCCGTCGCGCCGGCCCGCGAGCCAGCCCAGCAGGTCGGGAGCGCTGCCGGTGACGTTCACGGGATCGCCTTCGGTGCTTCCCGTACGCCACTGCCGTCCGTCGGCGGCCGTCAGCACGATCGCGGGTACGTCGGCGTTCCCCGCGAAGCGGTCCGCGAGGAACGCGATCTCGCGTCCCGTGAACTCCTCCGGCAGGTCCTCCAGCTCGTAACCGATGCCCAGGTCCACGTGGTGCAGCTCGACCTCGACGAGGCGGCGGAAGGGGATGCGCGAGGCCGAGTCCGTGACGCCGTTGCGCAGCGCGACCGTACGGGACCAGTCGGCGGGGGCGGCGGCCGTCTCGCCGAAGCGGGCCGCGCTGTCGCACACGTCCTCCAGCTGTACGGCGAGGGGGCGCGGGGCGTCGCGCTCGATGTCGGCGTCGCGCACTTCGGCGCTGGCGTACATGGGCCGGCCGGACAGGACATTCACGAGAGCGTCCGCGTTACGGGCCACGTGGGCCAGTACGTGGCCGCGGGTCCAGCCGGGCAGCCGTGACGGTTGCGTCACGTCGGCGTTGTCCAGCTTGCCGGTCGCGGCGAGGAGCCGGTCGGTCGCTTCGCGTACAGAGGCCAGGTCGCGCACGTGATCATTCATGACGCCGACGATAGTCCGCTCACACGATCGGGTGAAGCCGATCGGGCGAGGCCGTAATTCGAATGCACGTGCTATACGCTCGTCGGAGGCATCAGGAATCCTTACAACATCGCTGTGGTTACCCCCATAGTCTGAGAACCGGGGGGCTCAGTCCCCTCTGCCTCTCTCAAGAAAGGTGCGGACCGGCGTGGCCGACCGTCTCATCGTTCGTGGCGCTCGCGAGCACAACCTCAAGAACGTCTCGCTCGACCTCCCGCGTGACTCCCTCATCGTGTTCACCGGGCTCTCGGGGTCGGGCAAGTCGTCCCTCGCGTTCGACACGATCTTCGCCGAGGGGCAGCGCCGGTACGTCGAGTCGCTCTCCTCCTACGCCCGCCAGTTCCTGGGCCAGATGGACAAGCCCGATGTGGACTTCATCGAGGGCCTGTCGCCCGCGGTGTCCATCGACCAGAAGTCGACCTCGCGCAACCCGCGCTCGACGGTCGGCACCATCACCGAGGTCTACGACTACCTCCGCCTGCTGTTCGCCCGCATCGGCAAGCCGCACTGTCCCGAGTGCGGCCGGCCGATCGCCCGCCAGTCGCCGCAGGCCATCGTCGACAAGGTGCTCGAACTGCCCGAGGGCAGCCGCTTCCAGGTCCTGTCCCCGCTGGTGCGCGAGCGCAAGGGCGAGTTCGTCGACCTCTTCGCCGACCTCCAGACCAAGGGCTACAGCCGCGCCCGGGTGGACGGCGAGACGATCCAGCTGAGCGAGCCGCCCAAGCTCAAGAAGCAGGAGAAGCACACCATCGAGGTGGTCATCGACCGCCTGACGGTGAAGGACAGCGCCAAGCGCCGGCTCACCGACTCGGTCGAAACCGCCCTCGGGCTGGCCGGCGGCATGGTCATCCTCGACTTCGTCGACCTCCCCGCGGACGACCCGGACCGTGAGCGGATGTACTCAGAGCACCTCTACTGCACGTACGACGACCTGTCGTTCGAGGAGCTGGAGCCCCGGTCCTTCTCCTTCAACTCGCCCTTCGGCGCCTGCCCGGACTGCACCGGCATCGGCACGCGCATGGAGGTCGACCCCGAGCTGATCGTCCCGGACGAGGACAAGTCCCTCGACGAGGGCGCGATCAACCCCTGGTCCCACGGGCACACCAAGGACTACTTCGCGCGCCTGGTCGGCGCGCTCGCCGACGCCCTCGGCTTCCGTACGGACATCCCATGGGCGGGGCTTCCGCAGCGCGCCAAGAAGGCCCTGCTGCACGGCCACAAGACCCAGATCGAGGTCCGCTACCGGAACAGGTACGGCCGCGAGCGCGCGTACACCACGTCCTTCGAGGGCGCGGTGCCGTTCGTCAAGCGGCGGCACTCCGAGGCGGAGAGCGACTCCAGCAGGGAGCGCTTCGAGGGCTACATGCGCGAGGTGCACTGCCCCACCTGTAACGGCACGCGCCTGAAGCCCCTGGTCCTCGCGGTCACGGTCATGGAGAAGTCCATCGCCGAGGTCGCCGCCATGTCGATCAGCGACTGCGCGGAGTTCCTGGGCCGGCTGACGCTGAACGCCCGTGACAAGAAGATCGCCGAGCGCGTGCTCAAGGAGGTCAACGAGCGGCTGAGGTTCCTGGTCGACGTGGGCCTGGACTACCTGTCGCTCAACCGCGCGGCCGGGACCCTGTCCGGCGGCGAGGCGCAGCGCATCCGGCTCGCCACCCAGATCGGCTCCGGCCTGGTCGGTGTGCTGTACGTCCTGGACGAGCCGTCCATCGGCCTGCACCAGCGCGACAACCACCGCCTCATCGAGACGCTGGTGCGCCTGCGCGACATGGGCAACACGCTGATCGTCGTCGAGCACGACGAGGACACCATCAAGGTGGCCGACTGGATCGTCGACATCGGCCCGGGCGCGGGCGAGCACGGCGGCAAGGTCGTCCACAGCGGCTCGCTGAAGGAGCTGCTGGACAACAAGGCGTCCGTCACCGGTCAGTACCTGGCGGGCAAGCGGGCCATCGCCATGCCGGACATCCGCCGCCCCGCGGACCCGGCGCGGCAGCTTACCGTCCACGGCGCCCGTGAGAACAACCTGCGCGACGTCGACGTGTCGTTCCCGCTCGGCGTGCTGACGGCCGTCACCGGCGTCTCCGGTTCCGGAAAGTCGACGCTGGTCAACGACATCCTCTACACACACCTGGCGCGCGAACTGAACGGCGCCCGTACGGTGCCGGGGCGCCACACGCGCGTGGAGGGCGACGACCTCGTCGACAAGGTGGTCCACGTCGACCAGTCGCCGATCGGCCGGACGCCCCGGTCCAACCCGGCGACGTACACGGGTGTCTTCGACAACGTGCGCAAGCTGTTCGCGGAGACGATGGAGGCGAAGGTGCGCGGCTATCTGCCGGGCCGTTTCTCCTTCAACGTCAAGGGCGGCCGCTGCGAGAACTGCTCGGGCGACGGCACCATCAAGATCGAGATGAACTTCCTGCCGGACGTGTACGTCCCGTGCGAGGTCTGCCACGGTGCGCGCTACAACCGGGAGACCCTGGAGGTCCACTACAAGGGCAAGTCCATCGCCGAAGTGCTGGACATGCCGATCGAGGAGGCCCTGGACTTCTTCGAGGCCGTCCCGACGATCGCCCGTCACCTCAGGACTCTCACCGAGGTGGGGCTCGGGTACGTCCGCCTCGGGCAGTCCGCGCCGACGCTGTCGGGTGGTGAGGCGCAGCGCGTGAAGCTCGCTTCCGAGCTCCAGAAGCGATCCACGGGACGCACGGTGTACGTCCTGGACGAGCCGACCACGGGTCTGCACTTCGAGGACATCTCGAAGCTCATCAAGGTGCTGTCCGGGCTGGTCGACAAGGGCAACTCGGTGATCGTCATCGAACACAACATGGACGTCATCAAGACGGCCGACTGGGTGATCGACATGGGTCCCGAGGGCGGCAACGGCGGTGGCCTGGTCGTCGCCGAGGGCACGCCGGAGCAGGTGGCCGCCGTCCCGGCGAGCCACACGGGCAAGTTCCTCAGGGACATCCTGGGCGACCGGGTGAGCGATGCGACTCCGGTGAAGAAGAAGGCGCCGGTGAAGACGGCGGTGGCGGCGGCGAAGTCGGCGCCTGCGCGGAAGACGGCGACGGCCAGGACGGCCACCGCGAAGAAGGCTCCCGGCGCGACCGCTCCGGCAAAGGCGGCACGCTCCCGCAAGGCGTGACGTTCGCGTTCCAGTGCGGCCCCTTACCCGCCAGGGTGAGGGGCCGTTCGCGTGGCAGGGGCGGGCAGGGGCGGGCAGGGGCGGGGGCGCGGGAAAGGTTCCGCCGGACACGTCCGCGTTACGGCGCCAGTTCCGTCGCGTACGGCGGGTCCGCGCCCGGGCGGGAGCACGTGATCGCCGCCGCGCGGGCCGCGAAGGCGAGGGTGTCCGTCCAGGCGGCTGTGCCGAGCGCCGCCACCGCCGGTGCCGACAGCGCTCCGTGCGCCGAAAGCCGGTGCAGCAGGGCCGCGTTCACCGTGTCGCCCGCACCGATCGTGTCGGCCACCTCGACCCGTACCGCCGCGGCGTCCACCACCGCCCCGCCCCGCGTCCGTACCGTCATCCCCTCCGCGCCCCGCGTCAGCACCACCGCCGCGGGTCCCGCCGCGAGCCACTCCCGCACCGAGCCGCCCAGCCACGCCGCGTCCTCCTGCGACAGCTTCAGCAGGGAGACGTACGGCAGCCAGCTCCTGAAGCGGGCGCGGTAGGCGTCCGGGTCCGGGATCAGACCGGCCCTGATGTTCGGGTCGAGCAGGGTGAACAGCCCGCGCCCCGCTTCGCGCCGCAGCAGCGCCTCGTACGCGCTCGCTCCCGGCTCCAGGGCCAGCGAACAGGTGCCGAGCGCCAGTGCCCGTACACCGGAAGGGAGCGGCGCGGCCGGGAGCTCGAAGAGGCGGTCCGCGCTGCCCTGCGCGTAGAAGCCGTAACCGGCCGATCCGTCGGCGCCCAGCGCCGCCACCGCCAGCGTCGTCGGCTCGGGACCGCGCTGCACCAGCGAGGTGTCGACCCCGGCCGCCCGCAGCCCGTCGACGAGAGCTTCGCCGAAGCCGTCGGTCGAGACCCGGGAGCAGAAGGATGTACGGGCGCCCAGCCGCCCCAGGGCCACAGCGGTGTTGTACGGCCCGCCGCCGAGCCGCGGCGACAGGGGCGCCAGCGCGCCCGTCCCCTGCGGCACCAGGTCGATCAGGGACTCTCCGGCGACGACGATCACGGGCCCGAACGTAACCCATCGCCGCCCGCCGGGACAGCCCGCGGAAGAGCCGCCGATGTCCGCCGGTATCGTCGGGTCTGTCACCGACCCCCCTGACCAGTGGAGACCGTATGTCCGGCCAGTCAGCCCCCCGCCGCACCGTGCTGAAGGGCGCCGTCCTCGCCGGCGCGGCGGGACTGGGTGTGGCGGCCTGCTCCACCGAGTCGAAGCTCGGCCACGCCAAGCCGTTGCCGTCCACGCCCGTGGAGCTCGGCGCGGCGGACGAGGTTCCGGTCGGCGGCGCCAAGCTCTACCGGGAGCAGCGGATCCTCGTCAGCTGCCCGGCCGAGGGGAAGTACAAGGCGTTCAGCGCCCAGTGCACGCACGCCGGCTGTGTCCTGGACAAGATCGAGAAGGGCGAGGGCAACTGCCCCTGCCACGGCAGCCGTTTCGACGTGACGACGGGGGAGGCGCTCCAGGGCCCGGCGACCGTGCCGCTGCCCGCGATACCGGTCAGGGTCGAGGGCGGCAAGCTCATCACGGGTGCCGCAGGCGCGGCCACGAGCGACCCGGACGCCTGACCCACTCCGCAGGGACCACCCTCCGCAGGGACCACCCTTCGCAGGGACCACCCTCACTTCACTCCCAGTCCCAGTCGATCCCGAGAATCCCGGCCCGCACGCCCTGCTCCACCAGGTGCACGGTCCCGTGCCGTCCGCTCAGCGTGAGGTCCTTGCGGGCGCCGCGCGCCGCGCCCGCCGAGGTCTGCGCGAAGCGCCGGCACCGTACGGGCAGCGCCTGCTCGTCGAAGCGCACCTGGAGCACGTACTGGCCGCCGGTGAAGCTGAAGCCGCGCACGTACTCGCTGCTGGGGCCTCCGGTGCCGTCGTCTACGGCGTAACCGAAGAGGTACGTCTCACCGGCCCGCAAACGCGTGTCGAAGAGCAGCTCGGCCACGACGACCCCCGAGTCCGCGTCCCACCGCACACGCCCCGTCCGGCAGTTCTCCCGCGCCCGCACCGCCACCCGAGCGGGGTCGCAGCCCGGGTCGCCGTGGTGGATGGCCAGGTAGCGGTCGATGCCGTCGCGGTGGGCCCGTACGACGTGCTGCGAGTCGCGGCCGACCAGCTCCCGCCCGGCTCCGATCCGTACGCGCTCGTGGTGGCCCACGGTGTGCAGCCCGCCGTCGGCCGGGAACTCCAGCTCGGCAAGCAGCGCCTCCAGGGCGTCGGAGGCCTCCACGAGGGCGCGGTACGAGCGCGTGGCGGGGCGCTCGACGTCACCGGGCACGGCCCCGGGGCCGAGCAGCCGGATCAGTGAATCGCCGGGCAGCCGCAACAACTCCTCCAGGGCGCGTACGGCGCGCAGTGACTCGGCGCGCTGCGGGCGCCGTGCGCCCTGCTGCCAGTAACTGAGGCTCGTGACGCCGACCTTGATCCCGCGGCCCGCCAGATGGTGCTGCACGCGCTGCAGCGGCAGCCCGCGCGCGGCGAGCGCGGCACGCAGCGCCAGGTGGAAGGGGCCGGTGTGCAGCGCCTGCTCCAGACCGGCTGCCGAGGTGTCGTCCGGACCTCCGGGCGCCCGCCGCCCCGCTGCGCGGCCTCCCGCCCCCTTCTCTGTGGTCTGCGGCATCGGGAATCCTCCAGTGAACGTTCACGACGGGGCGGGTGCGACGGTGCGCCGGCGGGGCCGGTGGCCAGGTGGGCGGATGGGGAACGTTCACTCCCGGGCCACACCGTTCACAGCGCTGTGTCACCCGCATTGAAGCGTGTTGACCTGCCCCCGACAACTCCCTGATGCTCCTCAACAGCGTCCGGACGCGCTCCTCCACTCACCCCCCGCCTCGGGAGGAACGCGATGCGCAACCGAAGGAGACGGCTCTCCCCGGCCGTCGTGACCGCCGCCGTCCTGCTCAGCATCCCCGCCACCACGGCCACCGCCGCGGCCACCACCGACGACGCACGAGCGGCACTGGCCGCCAAGCGTCTGAACATCACCATGCAGGCCCAGCAGAAGACCAACTGGTGCTGGGCCGCCGGCGGCAACACCATCGCCGCCTGGTTCGGCAGGAACCACACCCAGAACCAGTTCTGCAACGCCGCTTTCGGCCGCCAGCAGGGCACCGAGTGCCCCAACAACCAGGCCACCCTCGGCAACGTCCAGAACGGCCTCGACTGGGCGGGCATCAACCCCGGCTCGTACGTCAGCGGCTGGCTCCGCTACCCGACCGTACAGACCGAGGTCAACGCCGACCGGCCCATCGAGACCCGCATCCAGTGGCAGAGCGGCGGCGGTCACATGCACGTCATCTACGGCTACGACACCGCCAACAGCTGGGTCTACTGGGGCGACCCGTGGGCCACCAGTGACCGCTACAACTGGGCGTCCCACAGCTGGTACGTCAACAACAACTCCTTCTCCTGGACCCACTCGCTCTACCGGATAGGGGCGTGACAGCGATGACCGGACACGTCACCCGGGCCGCCGTCGCCGCGACAGCCGCGACGTTCCTCCTGGGCCTCGCCCCGTCGGCCGGCGCCGCCGAGAACCCGGCGCCCCCCGCTCCCGCCGCCCCCTCCGCCGAGCACCGGGCCGCCGCGCTCCGGGCGGCCGCCGCACCCGCCACCCGCGCCACCCTGACCCGCTTCTTCGCCCGCGAGGGCGCCGTCACCACGGCGGCGGAGGACCCCCGTATCAGCGGCGCCACCGTGCCCGTCTACACGCTCGCGCCCGACTTCGTCGCGGGCCGCGAGGGCGCCCCGGTGGCGAAGCTGGAGTACCTCGCGGGAACGGCCGTCTCCTCGGACGGCCGGAAGGCGTCCCTGTGGACGGTTCCCGCGAACGGCAGGAGCCGTTCCTGGCAGGTGGTGAACATCGCCACCGGTGACGACGAGACGCGCTACGCCGCGAAGGGCGCCCGGACGCTTCCGGGAGGCACCGTTTTCCGCGAGCCGCAGCTCGACGCCTGGTTCGTGCAGCGCCACGCGCGCGTGCTGCCCCTGGACGAGGACGCGGTACGGGCGGTGGGCGCCGCCGGCACCACGCTCGCCGCCTACCAGGACCGCGTCCGCAAGGCGTACGGCGACAAGCTCCCCGGCTCGGCGTACGCGAAGAAGGGCAAGGCGGGCGGTTACGGGGCGGCGCCGGCGGCGGCACCGGTCGCAGCCGCCTCTGCCGGCGCTACCGCCTCCGGGCCGTCGCCGGCTGTGGGAGCGGCGGGAATCGCCGTCCTGGTTCTCGCCTCCACGGTGATTGTCCTGCGCCGCCGCACGGCCCGCGGCGCGTAGGAGCCGGACCTTCCTGCGGAGCAATCGCCGGAGAGGCTCACTATGAGCCCCTCCGGCGATTGAGGAGCTCCCGCTCCCGCGCCGCGTTGTCACTGCCCGCAAGTAGGGTGTCTGACATGGCCGACCCCTCCAGCTACCGCCCCAAGCCGGGACAGATCCCCGACTCGCCGGGGGTCTACAAATTCCGCGACGAGCACCGCCGGGTGATCTACGTCGGGAAGGCGAAAAGCCTGCGCCCGCGCCTGTCCTCGTACTTCCAGGACCTGGCCAATCTCCACCCGCGCACCCGCACCATGGTCACCACGGCCGCGTCCGTCGAGTGGACGGTCGTCTCCACCGAGGTGGAGGCGCTCCAGCTGGAGTACTCCTGGATCAAGGAGTACGACCCCCGCTTCAACGTCAAGTACCGCGACGACAAGAGCTATCCCTCCCTCGCTGTGACCCTCAACGAGGAGTTCCCCAGGGTCCAGGTCATGCGCGGCCCCAAGAAGAAGGGCGTGCGCTACTTCGGTCCGTACGGACACGCCTGGGCGATCCGCGAGACCGTCGACCTGATGCTCCGCGTCTTCCCCGTACGCACCTGCTCGGCCGGTGTCTTCAAGAACGCCGCCCGGACCGGCCGCCCCTGCCTCCTCGGCTACATCGGCAAGTGCTCGGCGCCCTGTGTGGGCCGCGTCACCCCCGAGGAGCACCGCGAACTGGCCGAGGAGTTCTGCGACTTCATGGCCGGCCGCACCGGCCAGTACCTCAAGCGCATCGAGCAGCAGATGCACGAGGCCGCCGAGGACATGGAGTACGAGAAGGCCGCCCGTCTGCGCGACGACATAGGGGCGCTGCGCCGCGCCCTGGAGAAGAACGCGGTGGTGTTCAACGACGCCACCGACGCCGACCTGATCGCCGTCGCCGAGGACGAGCTGGAAGCGGCCGTACAGATCTTCCACGTACGCGGCGGACGGGTCCGCGGCCAGCGCGGCTGGGTCACCGACAAGGTCGAGGCCGTCGACACCGCCGGTCTCGTCGAGCACGCGCTCCAGCAGCTGTACGGCGAGGAACAGGGCGACGCGGTGCCCAAGGAGGTCCTCGTCCCGGCCATGCCCGAGGACTCCCCGGCGGTGTCCCAGTGGCTCGCGGCGCGGCGCGGCTCGAACGTGTCGCTGCGCATCCCGCAGCGCGGCGACAAGAAGGACCTCATGGCGACGGTCCAGCGCAACGCCCAGCAGGCCCTCGTCCTGCACAAGACCAAGCGCGCGTCCGACCTGACCACCCGCTCCCGCGCCCTGGAGGAGATCGCGGACGCGCTCGGCCTGGACTCCGCCCCGCTGCGCATCGAGTGCTTCGACGTCTCCCACCTCCAGGGCGACGACGTGGTGGCCTCCATGGTCGTCTTCGAGGACGGCCTGCCGCGCAAGAGCGAGTACCGCCGCTTCCAGATCAAGACCTTCGAGGGCCAGGACGACGTCCGGTCCATGCACGAGGTGCTCACCCGCCGCTTCAGGCGCTATCTCCAGGAGAAGGCGAAGACGGGGGAGTGGATCCAGGAGAACGGGGCCACGGAGGTACCCGCCGAGCCGGAGCCGAACGTGGAGGACGACGGCAGGCCCAAGCGTTTCGCGTACCCGCCGCAGCTCGTCGTCGTCGACGGCGGGCAGCCCCAGGTGGCCGCCGCCCAGCGTGCCCTCGACGAGCTCGGCATCGACGACGTGGCCGTCTGCGGGCTCGCCAAGCGCCTCGAAGAGGTCTGGGTGCCCGACGAGGACGACCCGGTCGTCCTGCCCCGCAGCAGCGAGGGTCTCTACCTCCTCCAGCGGGTCCGTGACACGGCTCACGACTTCGCCATCCGCTACCAGCGCACCAAGCGCGCCAAGCGGTTCAGGGCGGGCCCGCTCGACGAGGTTCCCGGCCTCGGCGAGACCCGTAAGCACGCCCTGATCAAGCACTTCGGTTCGGTGAAGAAGCTCCGGTCCGCCACAATCGACCAGATCTGCGAGGTGCCGGGGATAGGCCGCAAGACGGCCGAGACCGTCGCCGGGTTCCTCGCACAGGCGGCGCCTGCCGCACCCGCCGTGAACACGGCGACAGGAGAGATCATTGAGTACGACGAGGACACTGCGGAAGCCGCGGACACCGTGGACACGGCACCCGCGGTCTCCCCGCCGGAACGGGGGCAGCAGGAATGACTGAGCACGACGGAGATGGAGCACACGTGAGTACGGGCACGACCGGAGAAACCGGCGAGACCGGTCAGAACGGTCAGAACGGCCACAACGGTGAGGCGGGCGAGCCGGCCATCCCCGAGCTGGTGATCATCTCGGGCATGTCGGGAGCGGGCCGCAGCACCGCCGCGAAGTGCCTCGAAGACCTCGGCTGGTTCGTCGTCGACAACCTGCCGCCCGCCCTGATCCCCACCATGGTGGAGCTCGGCGCCCGCTCGCAGGGCAACGTCGCCCGGATCGCCGTAGTCGTCGACGTCCGAGGCCGGCGCTTCTTCGACAACCTCCGCGAGTCCCTGGCCGACCTGGACGCCAAGGAGGTCACCCGGCGGATCGTCTTCCTGGAGTCCTCGGACGACGCCCTGGTACGCCGTTTCGAATCCGTACGCCGCCCCCACCCGCTCCAGGGCGACGGCCGGATCACCGACGGCATCGCGGCCGAGCGCGACCTGCTGCGCGAGCTGCGCGGCGACGCCGACCTGGTCATCGACACCTCCAGCCTCAACGTCCACGAGCTGCGCGCCAAGATGGACGCCCAGTTCGCGGGCGACGACGAGCCGCAGCTGCGCGCCACGGTCATGTCGTTCGGCTACAAGTACGGCCTCCCGGTCGACGCCGACCTCGTCGTCGACTGCCGCTTCCTGCCGAACCCCCACTGGGTCCCGGAGCTGCGCCCCTTCACCGGCCTCAACGAAGAGGTATCCGGTTACGTCTTCAACCAGCCGGGCGCCAAGGAGTTCCTCGACCAGTACACCGAGCTGCTCCAGCTCATCGCGGCCGGCTACCGCCGCGAGGGCAAGCGCTACGTCACCATCGCCGTCGGCTGTACGGGCGGCAAGCACCGCAGCGTCGCCATGTCGGAGAAGCTGGCCGCCCGCCTCTCCTCCGAAGGCGTCGAGACCGTCCTCGTCCACCGGGACATGGGGCGCGAGTGACCGGACGCAACTTCCGTCTGCGGCGGCTGCGTGGCAATGACGCCGCGCGGCCGCAGCGCAAGCGCGGCGCCCAGCCCAAGGTCGTCGCGCTCGGCGGCGGGATGGGCCTCTCGGCGTCGCTCACGGCGCTGCGCCGCATCACCGGCGACCTGACCGCGGTGGTCACCGTCGCCGACGACGGCGGCTCCAGCGGGCGGCTGCGCGACGAACTCGGCGTGCTGCCGCCGGGCGACCTGCGCAAGGCTCTCGCCGCGCTGTGCGGGGACGACGACTGGGGCCAGACCTGGTCGCGCGTCATCCAGCACCGCTTCTCCAGCCGCGGCGACCTGCACGACCACGCCGTCGGCAACCTGCTGATCGTCGCCCTGTGGGAGCAGCTCGGCGACCACGTCCAGGCCCTGGACCTGGTCGGCAAGCTCCTCGGCGCGCACGGCCGGGTGCTGCCCATGTCCGCCGTGCCGCTGGAGCTCCAGGCGCTCGTACGCGGGCACGATCCCCTGCGCCCGGACGACGTGGACACGGTCCGCGGCCAGGCGACCGTGGCGCTCACCCCCGGCGAGGTGCAGTCCGTACACCTCGTCCCGCAGGGCCCGCCGGCCGTTCCCGAGGCCGTCGCCGCCGTGCTCGACGCGGACTGGGTGGTGCTCGGGCCCGGGTCGTGGTTCTCGTCGGTGATTCCGCACCTCCTGGTGCCCGAGCTGCTCGACGCGCTCACGGAGACGAAGGCCCGCCGCGTCCTGTCGCTCAACCTCGCGCCGCAACCCGGAGAAACCGATGGGTTCTCTCCGCAGCGTCATTTGGAGGTTTTGGGACGACACGCCCCTAAACTCGCCCTGGACGTGGTGTTGGCCGACGAGGCTGCCGTGCCCGATCGCGAGTCTCTCGACGATGCCGCCAAGCGGCTCGGGGCCGCGGTCGAGCTGGCGCCGGTCGCCGCGCCCGACGGCTCCCCGAAGCACGACCCGGAGCTGTTGGCCGCCGCGTACGACCGTATTTTTCGGATGCATGGAAGGATCGGCCCATGGCGATGACGGCAGCGGTGAAGGACGAAATCTCCCGGCTCCCCGTCACCCGGACCTGCTGCAGGAAGGCGGAGGTCTCGGCGATTCTTCGGTTCGCGGGCGGGCTGCACCTGGTGAGCGGCCGGATTGTGATCGAGGCGGAGCTGGACGTGAGCTTCGCGGCGCGCAGGCTCAAGAAGGACATCCTGGAGATTTTCGGGCACCACTCCGAGCTGGTGGTGATGGCGCCGAGCGGCCTGCGACGCGGCTCCCGTTACCTCGTACGGGTGGTGGCGGGCGGCGATCAGCTGGCGCGCCAGACCGGGCTGGTCGACGGTCGCGGGCGCCCCATCCGCGGGCTGCCCCCGCAGGTCGTCTCGGGCGCCACGTGTGACGCCGAGGCCGCCTGGCGCGGCGCGTTCCTCGCGCACGGCTCGCTCACCGAGCCGGGCCGCTCGTCCTCGCTGGAAGTCACCTGCCCGGGACCCGAGGCCGCCCTCGCCCTCGTCGGCGCCGCCCGCAGGCTCTCCATCGGTGCCAAGGCGCGCGAGGTGCGCGGCGTGGACCGTGTCGTCGTACGGGACGGGGACGCGATCGGGGCCCTGCTGACCCGTCTCGGCGCGCACGAGTCGGTGCTGGCCTGGGAGGAGCGGCGGATGCGCCGCGAGGTCCGCGCCACCGCCAACCGCCTGGCCAACTTCGACGACGCCAACCTGCGCCGCTCGGCGCGTGCGGCCGTCGCCGCCGGCGCCCGCGTGGGGCGTGCGCTGGAGATCCTCGGCGAAGAGGTGCCCGAGCACCTCGCCGCCGCCGGGCGGCTGCGCATGGACCACAAGCAGGCATCCCTGGAGGAGCTGGGCGCGCTGGCCGACCCGCCGCTCACGAAGGACGCCGTCGCGGGCCGCATCCGCCGTCTGCTGGCCATGGCGGACAAGCGGGCTCAGGACCTGGGCATCCCCGGTACGGAGTCCACGATCACCGAGGAGATGGCCGACGGCCTGGTCGGCTGATCCGGCACCTCTCAGCAGCTCTCCGCGCGTCTCCGTACGGCTCGCCGCCGCCGGTGTCCCCTGGGGCGCGGCGGCGGTTTCCGTACCCCGGAGGCGCTATTGACATGATCATGAACTGTCATGAGCCTGTCGTCTGTCTACTTACGTGGCAGGCAACAGCAAGGGGGGCTCATGAGACGCAGAGCGAGATCGATCCTCGCAGCGGGCGCATTGCTCATCGGCGGTGTGACGGTGGCACCGTCCGCGCAGGCCGCCGGGACGGGCGCCACCGGCGCGGCCGGGGCCGACGCGGGCGCCGACGCCGTCAAGGTGTTCAACGCCGACGTCACCAAGGAGCAGATACCCCTGCTCCTGGCCGCCGGCCAGGACGCCCACGAAATGGGCGAACGCGCACCGGAGAAGGGCACGGCGCGCGTCGAGCTCTTCCTCACCGACGCCCAGGCCGAGGAACTGGCCGCCAAGGGCGTCAGGAACCTCGCTGAGCGCAAGGTCTCGGCGAAGACGGAGTCCCGCATCGCCGCGGCCGGAGACGGCGTCTACCGCCCGTACAGCGGCAAGGGCAATCTCCAGGAGGAGATCGTCAGGACCGGCCAGGCGCACCCGGACCTCACCAAGGTCGTCTCCATCGGCAAGACCCACCAGGGCAAGGACATCCTCGCCCTCAAGCTCACCAAGGGCGCCAAGAAGACCAAGGACGGCGCCAAGCCCTCCGTGCTCTACCTGTCCAACCAGCACGCCCGTGAGTGGATCACCCCGGAGATGACCCGGCGGCTGATGCACCACTACCTGGACCGGTACGGCAAGGACCGCCGCATCACGAAGATCGTGGACTCCACCGAGCTGTGGTTCGTGCTCTCCGCCAACCCGGACGGCTACGACTGGACCCACGACCCGGCGGGCGACCGCCTCTGGCGCAAGAACATGCGCGACATCGACGCCGACGGCAAGTACACCGCGAGCGACGGCGTCGACCTCAACCGTAACTTCGGCTACAAGTGGGGCTACGACAACGAGGGTTCCTCGCCGAACCCCGCCAGCCAGACCTACCGCGGCGCGTCCCCCATGTCCGAGCCCGAGACGCAGGCGCTCGACCGCTTCCAGAAGCGCATCGGTTTCGAGTACGGCATCAACTACCACTCCGCCGCCGAGCTGATCCTCTACGGAGTCGGCTGGCAGGTCGCCACGCCGACCCCCGACGACGTGCTCTACAAGGCGCTCGCGGGAACGCCCGAGAAGCCCGCCGTTCCCGGATACCACCCGCAGGTCTCCTCCGAGCTCTACACCACCAACGGTGAGGCCGACGGACACGCGGCCAACGTCAACGGCACGATGATGTTCACCCCGGAGATGACCACCTGCCAGACGGCGTCGAACATCGACCCCGACGACCAGTGGAAGCCCGAGGACTGCCAGTCCGGATTCAACTTCCCCGACGACGAGAAGCTGATCCAGGCGGAGTTCGCCAAGAACATCCCCTTCGCGCTCTCCGTCGCGGAGACCGCCGCCCACCCCGACCAGCCGTCCTCGGCCGTCGGTATGGCGGCCCCCGACTTCACACCGGACACCTTCACGACGTCCTACGCGCGCGGAGGCGACCAGGACGTCGCCGTAACAGCCCGCAAGTCGCTGCGCGACAAGGAGCTCAACTACCGCATCAACGGCGGCCGTACGCACGACGAGGACCTGGAGCGCTGGAAGGGCGGCGAGACGTACGGCGGCGAGGACAACCTCTGGTTCGACGAGTACCGCGCCGAGGTCGAGGACGCCGAGCCCGGTGACAAGGTGGAGGTGTGGTTCACCGGACGCACCAAGGCAGGCAAGCGCACCTCCAGCGAGCACTTCACGTACACGGTCGCGGAGCGCTCCCGCGCGGACACACTGGTGATCGCCGAAGAGGGCGCACCCGCGCAGCACGCACAGAAGTACGTCGACGCGCTCAGGGCGAACGGCCGCAGTGCCGCCGTCTGGGACGTCGCCACCCAGGGCGCGCCGCACGCGCTCGGCGTCCTCTCCCACTTCCGCACCGCTGTCCACTACACCGGCGCCAAGGCGCCCACAGGCCCCACCCAGATGGCCGTACGGGCGTTCCTCAACGCGGGCGGCAAGCTGATCGAGGCCGGTGAACTGGCGGGCGGAAACGCGGTCGTCGGCCCGGCCGTCACCAACGACTTCAGCCAGTACTACCTCGGCGCCTACGGGCGTACGAGCGCCGCCGGCGCCACCGGATTCACCGGCACGGGAACACTCGCGGGAACGGACAGCCCGCTCACGGGAGCGCCCGGAAACTCGCTGGACGCCGCGGGCGCGTACACCGTCACCTCGGACACGCTGCCGGCCGAGCGGTTCCCGCAGTTCCGCAGCGCGCACGCGGGCCGCTACACGGGAGTCGTCAATCCGTACGCCCCGTACGCGGGCCAGTGGATGGCCGCCGCCGCGCACGAGGACGGCACCTGGAAGCGCCTCGCCCGTACGGTCGACCTCACCGGGGTGAGCGCGGCCGACAAGCCGCAACTGCGTCTCGCCCTCAACTGGAACACCGAGAACGCCTACGACCACGCCGTCCTGGAGGCACGCACCGTGGGCGCCGAGGACTGGACCACGCTGCCCGAAGCGGGCGGCGCCACCCGGACCGCGGTACCGGCCGAGTGCGACCAGGGCTACTACATCAACGGACACCCCTTCCTGCGCCACTACCTCACCCTGGAGGCGGGCGGCTGCACGGCGACCGGCACCAGTGGCGCGTGGAACAGCTTCACCGGCTCGTCCGGCGGCTGGAAGCCGGTCTCCTTCGACCTCAGCGCCTACGCGGGCAAGAAGGTCGAGCTGGCGCTCAGCTCGATCACCGACCCCGGCAGCGGCGGCCGCGGCGTCTTCGTGGACGACGCACGCCTGACCGTCGGCGGGGCCGACAAGGAGAGCGAGGGCTTCGAGACGTCGCTCGGTGCCTGGACCGTGCCGGGAGCCCCGGCCGGAAGCCCCGCCGCCGGGAGCGACTGGGCCCGCTCGGGCGAGCTGTTCAAGTCCTATGCGGCGGTCACTACGCGTGACACGGTCCTCTTCGGATTCGGCCTGGAGCACGTTCCGGGCGCCGCCGAGCGGGCCGCGCTGCTCGGCAAGGCGCTGAGTTCGCTGCGGCGCTGACACCGGGGCCGCTCCGGCCTCACTCTGGGTGACCGGGGCCCGAAAGGCCGCAGGGCCCGGCGGTCCGTGCCCCTACTGGGGAGTACGGACCGCCGTGCCGCGTACGGGGCCGCTCGATGTCACCCACAGCGCCACGTAGAGGTAGGGTCGGAACCGGTCGGGGACATCCCATACATCTCGCCGGCGTCGAAACCCGGCGTACCAACGAGGAGATCGGTTTCGTGACGATCCGCGTAGGCATCAACGGCTTCGGCCGCATCGGGCGCAACTACTTCCGGGCGCTGCTGGAGCAGGGTGCGGACATCGAGATCGTGGCTGTCAACGACCTGGGTGACACTGCGACCACGGCACACCTTCTGAAGTACGACACCATCCTCGGCCGCCTCAAGGCCGAGGTGTCGCACACGGCGGACACCATCACCGTCGACGACCACACCATCAAGGTGCTCTCCGAGCGCAACCCGGCGGACATTCCGTGGGGCGAGCTGGGCGTCGACATCGTGATCGAGTCCACCGGCATCTTCACCAAGAAGGCGGATGCCGAGAAGCACCTCGCCGGTGGTGCGAAGAAGGTCCTCATCTCGGCTCCGGCCAAGAACGAGGACATCACCATCGTGATGGGTGTCAACCAGGACAAGTACGACGCGGCCAACCACCACGTCATCTCCAACGCCTCCTGCACCACCAACTGTGTGGCGCCGATGGCCAAGGTTCTCGACGAGAACTTCGGCATCGTCAAGGGTCTGATGACCACGGTGCACGCGTACACCAACGATCAGCGCATCCTGGACTTCCCGCACTCCGACCTGCGTCGCGCTCGCGCCGCCGCTGAGAACATCATTCCGACCACCACGGGCGCCGCCAAGGCCACCGCGCTGGTCCTCCCGCAGCTCAAGGGCAAGCTCGACGGCATCGCGATGCGTGTCCCGGTCCCGACCGGTTCGGTCACCGACCTGGTCATCACGCTGGAGCGCGACGTCACCAAGGACGAGATCAACGCGGCCTTCCAGAAGGCCGCCGAGGGCGAGCTCAAGGGCATCGTCGAGTACACGGTCGACCCGATCGTGTCCTCCGACATCGTCAACGAGCCGGCTTCCTGCACCTTCGACTCGTCGCTGACGATGGCCGAGGGCAACCAGGTCAAGGTCATCGGCTGGTACGACAACGAGTGGGGCTACTCCAACCGCCTCGTCGACCTCACGGTCTTCGTCGGCAGCCAGCTCTGATCCGTCCGGCAGGCACCTCGATGTGAGCACAGGGCTCGGGCAGCGCAACGCGGCGCCGCCCGGGCCCTGTCACGTGTTTTGTCTCCCAAGGAGTCCAGAAAACAGATGAAGACGATCGACGAACTTCTCGCCGAAGGGGTCGCGGGCAAGCGGGTATTCGTCCGCGCCGACCTCAACGTGCCGCTCGAAGGCACCACCATCACCGACGACGGCCGCATCCGCGCCGTCCAGCCGACGATCGAGAAGCTCGCCGCCGCGGGCGCCCGGGTCGTCGTCGCCTCGCACCTGGGCCGCCCCAAGGGCGCCCCGGACCCGGCCTTCTCGCTCGCCCCGGCCGCGGAGCGCCTCGGTGAACTCCTCAAGACGGACGTCGCCTTCGCGACCGACACGGTCGGCGAGTCCGCCAAGGCCGTCGTCGCGGGCCTGGCCGACGGCCAGGTCGCGGTCATCGAGAACCTCCGCTTCAACGCCGGCGAGACCTCGAAGGACGACGCCGAGCGCGGCGCCTTCGCGGACCAGCTGGCCCAGCTGGCGGATGTGTACGTCGGTGACGGCTTCGGCGCCGTGCACCGCAAGCACGCCTCGGTCTTCGACCTCCCGGCCCGCCTGCCGCACGTCGCGGGCGGCCTCATCGCCACCGAGGTCGGCGTCCTGAAGAAGCTCACCGAGGACGTCGACCGGCCGTACGTCGTGGTCCTCGGCGGCGCCAAGGTCTCCGACAAGCTCGGCGTGATCGACCACCTCCTCGAGAAGGCCGACCGCATCCTGGTCGGCGGCGGCATGGCGTACACCTTCCTCAAGGCGCAGGGCCACGAGGTCGGCATCTCGCTGCTCCAGAAGGACCAGGTCCCGACGGTCCTGGAATACCTGGAGCGCGCCAAGGCCAAGGGCGTGGAGTTCGTGCTCCCCGTCGACGTACTGGTCTCCGCGGAATTCCCGGACCTCAAGACGAAGGCTCCGGCGAACCCGACGACGGTCGCCGCGGACGCCATTCCGGCCGACCAGGAGGGTCTGGACATCGGTCCGGAGACCCGCAAGCTGTACGCATCGAAGCTCGCCGACGCGGCCACCGTCTTCTGGAACGGTCCGATGGGCGTCTTCGAGCACCCCGATTACGCCGAGGGCACCAAGGCGGTCGCCCAGGCCCTCGTCGACAGCCCCGCCTTCACGGTGGTCGGTGGTGGCGACTCCGCCGCCGCCGTCCGCATCCTGGGCTTCGACGAGAACGCATTCGGCCACATCTCGACCGGTGGCGGCGCCAGCCTCGAATACCTCGAGGGCAAGACGCTGCCCGGCCTCGCCGCACTGGAGGACTGACCCTTAATGACTGTTATCGGCCAAGGCCGTACCCCGCTGATGGCGGGCAACTGGAAGATGAACCTCAACCACCTCGAGGCCATCGCGCACGTCCAGAAGCTCGCCTTCGCGCTCACCGACAAGGACTACGACTCCGTAGAGGTCGCGGTCCTGCCCCCCTTCACGGACCTGCGGTCCGTGCAGACGCTGGTGGACGCCGACAAGTACAAGATCAAGTACGGCGCTCAGGACATCTCGGCGCACGACTCCGGCGCGTACACCGGTGAGATCTCGGGCGCGATGCTCGCCAAGCTCAAGTGCGCGTACGTCGCCGTCGGGCACTCCGAGCGCCGGCAGTACCACAACGAGAGCGACGAGCTCTGCAACGCCAAGGTGAAGGCCGCGTACAAGCACGGTCTGACCCCGATCCTGTGCGTCGGTGAGGGTCTGGACATCCGCAAGGCGGGCAACCAGGTCGCGTACACGCTCGCCCAGCTCGACGGCGGCCTCAAGGACATCCCGGCCGAGCAGGCCGAGTCCATCGTGATCGCGTACGAGCCGGTGTGGGCCATCGGCACCGGCGAGGTCGCCACTCCCGAGGACGCGCAGGAGGTCTGCGGAGCGATCCGCGGCCGTCTCGCGGAGCTGTACTCGCAGGAGCTGGCCGACAAGGTCCGCATCCAGTACGGCGGCTCGGTCAAGTCCGGGAACGTCGCCGCGATCATGGCGCAGCCGGACGTCGACGGGGCCCTGGTGGGCGGCGCGGCGCTGGACGCGGACGAGTTCGTCAAGATCGTCCGCTTCCGCGACCAGTGAGTAGGCCCTAGGGCCGATCCGTCGTACCCTGGCGGGGGCCGAGGCGGCTGTGCAGCAGCCGTCCGGCCCTCGTCGCCCGTCTTCGAAGTCCGAAGTCCGAAGTCCGAGGAAGTTGGTCCAGCCGTGGTTATGGGGTTCTCGATCGCCCTGATCGTCTTCAGCCTGCTGCTGATGCTGCTGGTTCTGATGCACAAGGGGAAGGGCGGCGGTCTCTCCGACATGTTCGGTGGCGGCATGCAGTCGTCCGTCGGTGGGTCCTCGGTCGCCGAGCGCAACCTCGACCGCATCACCGTGGTGGTCGGTCTGATGTGGTTCGCCTGCATTATCGTGCTTGGTCTGCTGATGAAGCTGGACAGCTGACCCTGGACAGTTGACCCGTCGTCCGGTATGGAGGCGGGAGCGCGGCCTATCATGGGGTCCACGGCTCGCGTTCGCGGGGGCGGGGGTGTAACTCCGGTCGGTGGATGCGCGTTGGGCCCTACGTAGACTGGGGCGCTCGCAGCTGAGCTGTTCGGCGACTCCGCGGCGGTAGCCGCTGACTGATGCAGCGCAGCACCATCACGCAGGGAGTTACGACCGTGGCAAGTGGCAACGCGATCCGGGGAAGCCGGGTCGGAGCGGGGCCGATGGGCGAGGCTGAGCGCGGCGAGTCCGCGCCCCGTCTCCGCATCTCCTTCTGGTGCTCGAACGGGCACGAGACGCAGCCGAGCTTCGCCAGTGACGCTCAGGTCCCGGACACCTGGGACTGCCCGCGCTGCGGGTTCCCGGCCGGACAGGACCGGGACAATCCGCCGGCTCCGCCGCGCACCGAGCCGTACAAAACGCATCTCGCGTACGTACGGGAACGGCGCAGCGACGCGGACGGCGAGGCGATTCTCGCCGAGGCCCTCGCGAAACTGCGGGGCGAGATCTAGGAATTGTGGTCCGGCCGGACGCCTGCGGGTGTCCGGCCGGACTGCTTCCCGGGCCGATTGTCAGTGGCGCCCTCTACGGTTCTTGAAACAGGGGACCGGAAGGGGGAGTTGTGACGACGAGCGAGGCCGCGGCGGCAGAACCGGCCGCGACGGATGTCCGGGCTCCGGCCTGGCGCGGGGGATTCGGCCGGCTGTGGACGGCTGCTGTCGTCTCGAAGTTCGGCGACTCGCTGCGCACGGCCGCGATGCCGCTGCTGGCCGCCTCACTGACGTCCGACCCGGTGCTGGTGGCCCTGGTGACGGCGTGCGGCTATCTGCCGTGGTTGCTGTTCGGGCTGCTCGGCGGTGCGGTGGCCGACCGGGTGGACCAGCGGCGGGCGATGTGGGCCGTGGATCTGGTGCGGGCCGCCCTGATGGCCGCCTTCGCGGTGACGGTCGCCCTCGGCCACGCCTCGATAGCGCTGCTCATCGCGCTGGCCTTCGCGCTCACCACCCTCCAGACGCTCTTCGACAACGCGGCCACGGCCCTGCTGCCCTCTCTGGTGCCCAAGGCCGCGCTGGGCAGTGCCAACGCCCGGCTGCTGACCGGACAGCAGATCGCGGGCGGTTTCCTCGCCGCACCGCTGGTGCCGGTGCTGCTGCTGGCGGGGGCAGCCGTACCGTACGCCGCGGACGCCGCGACGTACGTCCTGGGGGCCGTGCTGATCGCCTCCCTGCGGGTGACGGGGCCGGAGCGGCCGCCTAGACCGGCGGGCAGCACGCTGCGCGGGGACATCGCGCAGGGGCTGCGGGCGCTGTGGCGCGACCGGGTGCTGCGCGGGCTCTGCGTCGCCACCACGCTGTGCAACATCGGCATGGCCGCGCTCATCGCCACGCTGGTCCTCCACGTCACCGGCTGGCTCGACGGCGGGCAGGGCGGTTACGCGGCGGCCCTCACGGCGTACGGCGTGGGCAGCGTGGTAGGCGGGCTGCTCGCCGGGCGGCTCTCCACGCGGATAGGGCGGGTGCGGAGCGTGTTCGCGGCCGGAGCCGTGCAGGTGGGCTGCCTGGCCGCGATGGGGCTGGTCCGTGAACTATGGGTGACGATCGTGGCGATGGCCCTGTTCGGACTCATGGGGCTGGTGTGGAACACGAATCAGGTGACGCTGATGCAGGAGCGCAGCCCTGAGGCGCTGCTGGGAAGGATCGGTTCGGCCTTCCGCACGCTCGCGGTCGCCGGCGCACCGCTCGGCGCGCTGCTCGGCGGCGCGGCAGCGGCCGCCTGGGGACTGAACACACCCGCCTTGCTGGCGGCGGCGCTCTTCGCGGCCGCCATAGCATCGCTGGCCGCTCTGATCAATTAGGTTGGAGCTGCCAGGGGGCATGCACGCAGGTACGAGAAGAAGTGGGCTGATGTCCGGATGAACACAGAAAGCCGTACGAGGCTCAACCAGATGCCCGAGTGGGCCGCTCTCGCCAAGCACCGTGAGCAGCTGGGCCGGACGCATCTGCGCGAGCTGTTCGCCGCCGATGCCGAGCGAGGCACGGCGTACACGCTCAAGGCCGGCGACCTGTATCTCGACTACTCGAAGCATCTGGTCACGGACGAGACGCTGGGGCTGCTGCGCGAACTGGCCGGTGCGGCCGGGGTGGCGGAGCTGCGGGACGCGATGTTCCGCGGGGAGAAGATCAACACCACCGAAGACCGCGCGGTGCTCCACACCGCCCTGCGCGCCCCGCGCGACGCGGTGATCGAGGTCGACGGGGAGAACGTCGTCCCCGCCGTGCACGAGGTGCTCGACAAGATGGCCGCCTTCGCCGACCGGATCAGGTCGGGGGAGTGGACCGGCCACACGGGAAAGCGCATCAAGAACATCGTCAACATCGGCATCGGCGGCTCGGACCTCGGACCCGCCATGGCGTACGAGGCGCTGCGCTCCTTCACCGACCGGGACCTCACGGTCCGCTTCGTGTCCAACGTCGACGGGGCCGATCTGCACGAGGCCGTGCGGGACTTGGACGCGGCCGAGACGCTGTTCATCATCGCGTCCAAGACCTTCACCACGATCGAGACCATCACCAACGCCACGTCGGCGCGCGACTGGCTGCTGACCAGCCTGCGGGCGGAAAGCGACGCCGTCGCCAAGCACTTCGTGGCGCTGTCCACGAATGCCGGGAAGGTCGCGGACTTCGGCATCGACACAGCCAACATGTTCGAGTTCTGGGACTGGGTGGGCGGGCGCTACTCGTACGACTCGGCCATCGGCCTGTCGCTGATGATCGCCATCGGCCCGGCCCGCTTCCGCGAGATGCTCGACGGCTTCCACCTCGTCGACGAGCACTTCCGCACCGCGCCCGCGGAGGAGAACGCGCCGCTGCTGCTCGGTCTGCTGGGCGTCTGGTACGGGGCGTTCTTCGACGCGCAGGCGCACGCGGTGCTCCCGTACTCGCACTACCTGAGCAAGTTCACGGCGTACCTCCAGCAGCTGGACATGGAGTCCAACGGCAAGTCGGTGGACCGCGAGGGCAACCCCGTCGACTGGCAGACGGGGCCCGTGGTGTGGGGCACGCCGGGGACCAACGGGCAGCACGCGTACTACCAGTTGCTGCACCAGGGCACGAAGATGATCCCGGCGGACTTCATCGGCTTCGCCAGGCCGGTCGCCGACCTGCTGCCCGGCCTGGAGGCCCAGCACGACCTGCTCATGGCGAACTTCTTCGCCCAGACGCAGGCGCTCGCCTTCGGCAAGACGCCCGACGAGGTGCGGGCGGAAGGAGTGGCCGAGGACCTCGTGCCGCACAAGACGTTCCGCGGCAACCACCCGACGACGACGATCCTCGCGGACGAGCTCACCCCCTCTGTGCTGGGCCAGTTGATCGCGCTGTACGAGCACAAGGTGTTCGTCCAGGGCGCCATCTGGAACATCGACTCGTTCGACCAGTGGGGTGTCGAGCTCGGCAAGGTACTGGCCAAGAAGATCGAGCCGGTGCTCACCGAGGGCAGGGGCGGCGAGCAGCTGGACAGCTCGACGGCGACCCTCGCCGCCAAGTACCGCACACTGCGCGGGCGCTGACCGACCGACAGGAGGCCGGGCCGATGACCGGGGGGACCGTGCGGCTCAGGCCGCCGAACAACACGCTCGACCGGCGGGTCATCGGCTGGTGGCGGACCCAGTGGCTGCTGCTGACCGTGGTGCCGGTGGCCGTACTGGCTGTGCTGAGCGTGCTCGTCGCGCCCGCACGCCCGTGGTTGCTGCTTGCCGCCGGCGTGGTCGCGGTGCTCGGCGCGGCCGTCACGGTGTTCCTGCCGCTGTGGTGGTTCCGGGTACACCGCTGGGAGGTCACGCAGGACGCGGTGTACGTGCGTACCGGCTTCTTCTGGCAGGAGTGGCGGATCGCGCCGATGTCGCGGATCCAGACCGTGGACACGGTGCGCGGACCGCTGGAGCAGGCGTTCAGGCTGGCCACGGTCATCGTCACCACCGCGTCCTCCAAGGGAGCGGTGAAGATTGAGGGACTGGACCATGAACTCGCCGCGGAGCTCGCCGAGCGGCTGACGCTGATCACACGGGCCACCCCCGGGGACGCGACGTGAGCGTCGCGGGGGGCGGGACGCGGCCGGAGAGCGGCGACGGGTGGCGGCGGCTGGACCCGCGCACCGTTCTCGTCGCCGCGCTGGTCATGGCGGGCATCGCGGTGGGCGCGGGAGTGCCCGCCTTCATCGGGCTGGTGGGCGGCAGGCCGGTGTGGCAGGCGTTCACCTGGGTGTTCACCGGAGCCGTGCTGCTGATCGTGGGCGGCGCCGCGCTCGACTACGTACGGTGGCGCAGGACGCGGTACCGCATCGGTGCCGAGCGTGCCGAACTCCACACGGGCCTGCTGCTGGTCAAGCGCCGCTCGCTGGCACGTGAGCGCATCCGCAGCGTCGACCTGACGGCGAATGTGCTGCTGCGGGTCCTCGGGCTGGTGAAGGTCCGTATCGGTACGGGTGAGCACACCGGAGGCGGCGAGTCCACCCTCGAACTCGACCCCGTCACACGGGAAGAGGGCGAACGGCTGCGCAGGGAGCTGCTGGACCGGGGGACGGCCACCGCCGGCCCCGGCCCGCACCGCGAGGGGGAACTGGCCGTCCTCGACCCGGCGTGGATCCGGTACGCGCCGGTGTCCTTTGTCGCCCCGGCTCTCGGCGGCGCCGCGGCGGGCGGGCTGATGCAGGTCAGCGAATGGTTCGGTGCGCAGGGGAAGCTGATCGGCTGGGTGCGGGACCGGTTCCAGGACACGCCGGTCGTCTGGATCGTCGTGGCGCTCGTCGCGGGGGCGTGTGCGGCGGGAGTCGTGGGTGCGCTCGGCCTGTGGGTCGAGATGTGGTGGAACTACCGGCTGGAGCGGGAGCCGGGGGGTACGTTGCGGGTCCGTCGTGGCCTGTTCACCACGCGGTCCGTCTCCATCGAGGAGCGCAGGCTGCGCGGTGTGGAGCTTGTCGAGCCACTCGGCGTACGGACGTTGGGCGCGGCGCGGGTGGACGCGGTCGCCACCGGGCTGGCGGCCGGCGAGGACAGCGGGCACGCGGACCACAAGACGCTGCTGCCGGCCGCGCCGAGGGCCACGGCGGAGGGGGTGGCGGCGTCCGTCCTGCGTGAGCCCGCCGCACCGACGGGCACGGCCCGCCTCACGCCGCATCCGCCGGCCGCCCGCACGCGCCGGCTGCGCTGGGCGCTGGGCGCGGCGCTGCTGCCGGTCGTCGTCCTCACCGTCCTCGGTGTGCTGGTGACCGACGTCCTTCTGTACGTCGCCGGGGTGTGCGCGGTGGTGCTGCTGCCGGTGGCGGTGCTCCTGGCGCTGGACGCGTACCGCAGCCTGGGGCACGGGATCAGCGGCGACTACCTGGTGGCGCGGTCGGGGACGGTGCGGCGTACGACGGTCGCATTGCAGCGGGGCGGCGTGATCGGGTGGACGGTCAAGCAGTCCGTCTTCCAGCGCCGGGCCGGACTGGTCACGCTCACCGCCACGACTGCGGCCGGGGACGGGGCGTACTCGGTGTACGACGCCGCCGAGAGCGAGGGGTTGGGCTTCGCCGACGCGGCGGTGCCGGGGCTGCTGGCGCCGTTCCTGGAGCGGGCGGAGTAGGCGCTCGCGGGTGCGGGTGCGGCGTGTGCGGGGGTGCCGCTGCGCGGGGCTTTCCCCGACCCGCCCCTTCCCGAACTGGGGCTCCGCCCCAGACCCCGGTCCTCAAACGCCGGACGGGCTGGAGGGGGTGGAGGGTGCTGCTGAGGCTCCGCCCCGGAAAAGCTCCGCCGCTGAGCGGTCGGACGCGGTGCGCGTCTGCGGGTCAGGCCGCCGTGGTCAACGTGTCGGTCGGGCGGCGGTGGGTTGCTCGGGTCGCGGGGAGGGTGGAGGCCGCGATCGCTCCCAGGACCGCGGCCGCCACCACCGTCAGGAGGACGAGCGCGGGCGGGGACTGGGCGATGCCGGCGCCGATTCCGCTCGACCGGCCCTGCGCGTCGATCAGGCTGCCGCCAAGCAGTACGCCGAGCGCCGTGCCGGACATGGCCGCCGCCAGCGCGGTGAGCGCGGCGGACGTCACGATCATCGACGTCACCTGGCGCGGGGTCAGGCCCATCGCCTTCAGTGCGAGCAGGTCCCGCTCGCTCTCGCGCACGCTCGCACCGATCGTGGTCAGCAGCTCCGTCAGCCCGATCAGCGCCAGCACCGCGATCAGGCCGGTGACCAGCCCGCGCGCGGGAGTCAGCCCGTCGGCCGGGCTCGTCGCCTTCCCGATCTCCAGGCGGCCGTCCAGCGCGCGCGTCAGTTCGGTGCTCACCGCGGCCGTGTTCGCGCCCGCGTGCAACCGCAGTTGGTAGAAGGCGGGTTCCAGCGAGGGGTCGCGCTCGCGGAGCGTGTCGAGGTCGGTGGTGACCACCCGGCCCGCGTTCTCCGGCTCGATGGCGCGGCCGACGATGTGCAGGATCTGCGGGCGGCCTCCGACCGTCATCCGCACCCAGTCGCCGACCTCGATGTCCAGGAGGTCGAGCAGGCCCTGGCCCGCCACCGCCTCGTCGGGTCCGTTCGGGGCACGGCCCTCGGCCGGTGCGAAGGGGTACGGGTTCGCCCAGGAGCCGAGGCCGCGCAGGGCTATCGTGCCCGTCTGGCCGGGAACCAGCGCCGCGACCTCCACGCCGGGGTGGGCCGACGCGACCCGCGGGTTCGCGTTCAGTACGGTCCGTACGTCGTGATCCTTCAGGCCTTCCGCCGCGCGCGCCGTCAGCTCACCCGTCGGACCGTTCCCTGCCGCCCGGCTCTGGAAGCCGTCCAGCGTGGACCACGCGCTCAGCGCGACCGTGATCAGCAGCACCGGCAGGGCCAGCCGGGCGATCGAGGACAGTGAGCGGGTCCGGCGGCCGAACGCGTTGTGCCAGCCGAGCACCAGAGCGGGCGGGACCTTCAGCCCGAGCGCGCCGCGGGCCACCGCCGACATCCGCCCGCCCACCGGTGCGGCGGCCCGCAGCGCCGGTACGGGCGGGACGCGCCCCGCCCGCCACGCGGCGAGGCCGGTCGCCGCACCGATGAAGAGGAGGGTGGCGGCGGGCAGGGCCAGGAGTACGGCCGTGTGGCCCGGGAGGTCCTGCCACACCCCGACCGCCTCACCGATCCGGCCCGGCGTCCGGGCGCCCAGCGTCTCCACGAGCGCCGTTCCCAGGACGACACCGGACAGGGCGAAGGCGAGGTGCTGGATGAGGAAGATGCGTACTACCTGCCCCGGCGTGAAACCGATCGTCTTCAGGACGGCGATGTCCCGCAGATGGCCGCGGACCCGGGTGCTGATCGCGCCCGTGACCGCAAGCGCGGCGGCCAGCAGCGCGCCGAGCCCGAAGACGCCGAGGAGAAGGCCGAGCAGCCGGCTGTCGCTCTGGGCTTCCGCGCGCGCCTGATGCCAGTGGGAGACCTCGGTGACTTCGCCGGCGCCGAGCGCGGTGACAGCCCGCTGTACGGCGAAGTCCGTGTCGTCGGGGTGGTCGAGCCGCACCCCCACGACCTGCCCGGTGCGGTCGTCCGGCGCGCCGGTGAGGGCGGGCTCGCCGGGCAGCACCCAGCCGGTGCCCGGCCGGTCACCGGGCCGGTACGGGGACTCGGCGCTGTCGGCGACGCCGACGACAGTGAGGCGGCGTACGGATGATCCGTCTGCGCCGGGCAACGAGAGGGTGTCCCCGGGGCCGGCCCACAAGGCGCGGGCCAGGCTGCTCTCCAGGACGATGCCGCCGGCTGCCCCCGGGTCGAGCCAGCGCCCGGATGTGATCAGTGGGCGGCCCGTCTCCGAGCGGTCGGGGGCGGCGCCGCGCAGTTCGACGGCGGCCTCGGCGCCCTGGGACCGTACGGTCGTACGGGCTGTGCGGTACGGACCGGAGAGCGCGTCGACACCGTCGAGCCGGGCCAGACCCGCCGCGTCGGCGGAGGGGCTGGTGTGGATCCACACATGGGCGCCGCGGGACTCGTTGAACACGCGCTGCCAGGGGTTGGCGGCGTAACTGAGCAGCGCGCCGGCCAGCAGCAGCGAGACGATGATCCCGGCGGTCGCGAGAACGATGAAGAGCGCCTCGCCGCGGTGCGTGCGCAGATCGGCGTGTGCCCAGCGCAGAGTGGCCCGCACCGCGGTCAGTCCTTCAGTTCGAGGACACTCGCGACGCCTCGGCGGCCGGTCCCCGCGCCGAGTGTCGCGTCGTCGGCCACGCGGCCGTCGAAGAAGCTGATGACCCGGTCCGCCGCGCTGGCGAGCCGGTGGTCGTGCGTGACCAGCAGGATGGCCTGGCCGCGCTGGTGGAAGCGGGACAGCAGCCGCATCACCTCGCGGGTGCCCTTGCTGTCCAGGCTGCCGGTGGGCTCGTCGGCGAGCAGCAGGCCCGGGTGGTTGACCAGGGCGCGCGCCAGGGCTACGCGCTGCTGTTCGCCGCCGGACAGTTCGCCCGGCATGCTGCGCTCCTTGCCTTCGAGGCCCAGCTCGGCGAGGAGCTTCTCGCGCTCGCCGCGGGCCTGGCGCGCGTTGCTGCCCGCGAGCAGCGCCGGCAGCTCGATGTTGTCGGCGACCGTCAGATTCGACACGAGGTTGAAGAACTGGAAGACGACGCCGATACGGCGGCGGCGCAGTACCGCCCAGCGGGCCTCGCTGTAGGAGTCGACGCGCTCGCCGTCCAGCCAGATGCTGCCGCTGTCCGGCCGCTGGAGACCGCCGAGCAGATGCAGCAGGGTGGACTTGCCCGCGCCCGACGGGCCGGTGACCGCGACGAACTCGCCCGGGCGGATCGTGAGATCGACGCCGCGTACGGCGTGGGCGGGTGCGCCTTCGCCGTGGTGGGTCTTGACCAGCCCTTCGGCACGCAGGACGGGAGGTGCGGCGGGAGGCGAGACCGGAGGCGCAAGGGGAGGCGCGACGGGAGGCGCTTCGTCGCTCATTCCAGCTCCTCCTGACAGCGTTCCAGCCAGTCGAGGTCGGCCTGCAGATGCAGCATCGCGCCCTCGATCAGCAGTTGGGAGATCCGGTTGTCCCGGTCTTCGGACGCGGCGAGTTTCGACAGATCCCGCAGGGTGTTGAGGTACTGACGCCGCTGTTTGTTGATGAGAGTGATCTGGTCGGCCATGCCGGACGCCGGTGCGAGGGCGAGCTTCATGAAGAACTCGTCCCGTACGCGCGGCTCGTCCGTAGGGTCCTCGAACCAGACATGCAGCGCTTCCCGCCCGGCGTCGGTCAGCCGGTAGATCTTCTTGTTGGGCCGGTTCGACTGGGCGATTTCCTCGCCCTCGATGAGGCCGGACTTCTCCAGCCGGCCGAGAGTGACATAGATCTGGCCGACGTTCGGCTGAGGGTACGCGGCACCCAGCAGTTGCTCAAGCCCCTGCTTGAGCTCGTATCCGTGGGCGGGTCCGCGGGCGAGGAGGGCGAGAAGGGGCAGGCGCACGCGTGCTCTCCTCCTCCCCGTTCCGTACGTGTTCCGTACTTGCTCGTAGCGGCCGGACCCGACCGCCGTCGGAGTGTGGCCCGTATCGCCCTGGTGTGGTGCGTCGGGCTCTAGTATCGCCCATGCCTAACGGGTATACATGGCCCCTGACGTCAGTCGAGGATGAAGGGCGCCGGTGTCCAGGGAGGGAACCTATGCGGTGGATACGAGCCGCCGGTAGGGGTCTCCTCGCCGTCGCCGTGATCATGGCCGGTTACGCGGGTGGCGGCGCGCGCGCCGAAGGGCCGCCGGGCGGCCGGGACGGGCGCGGGCCCATGACGCTGGCCACGGCCGGTGACCTGACCGGTTATCTCGGCCCGCTGCTGGACGGCTGGAACCGTACGCATCCCGGCGAGAAGGTCACCCTCGTCGAGCTGCCGGACTCGGCCGACGAGACCCGGGCGCAGATGATCACTGAACTGCGCGCGGGCAGCGGCCGGTTCGACGTACTCAACATCGATGTGGCCTGGACCTCCGAATTCGCGGCCGCGGGCTGGATCGCCCCGGTCGACCGCAGTCGCTTCCCGCTCGACACCTTCCTGCCACCGGTGGTCGACACCGCCACCTTCCAAAGTCGGCTGTACGCCGTCCCTTATGTCACCAATGCCGGGTTGCTCTACTACCGCAAGGACATCCTGCGGCGCGAGGGCGAACAGCCGCCGCGCACCTGGGCGGACCTGGAGCGGCAGGCGTCGACGATCGCCCCGAAGTACGGAATCGACGGGTACGCCGGACAGTTCCTGCCGTACGAGGGGCTGGCCGTCAACGTCACCGAGGCGGTGCATTCGGCGGGCGGATCGTTCCTCCGGGACGAGGGCGAGCGGGTCACCGTGGACTCCGCTGCCGCCCGCGCCGGACTCGGTTTCCTCGCCGGGGGAGTGCGGGACGGCTGGATTCCGCAGGAGGCGCTGCGCTTCAAGGAGGAGGAGTCGCGGCAGGCCTTCCAGGACGGCCGGCTGCTCTTCCTGCGCAATTGGCCGTACGTCCATTCCGGAGCCGGCGGCAAGGAATCCGAGGTCGCGGGGAAGTTCGGCGTGACAGCGCTGCCGGGGCCCGACGGGCCGGGCGCGAGTGTGCTGGGCGGCTCCAATCTCGCGGTCAACGCCCACTCCCGGCATCAGGAGTCGGCCACCGACCTGATGGCCCACCTGACCAGCGAACCCGTACAGCGCAAGGTCCTCACCGAAGGCTCGCTGCCGCCGGTACGGGCCGCGCTGTACGCCGATCCGGAGCTGGTGCGCGCGTATCCGTATCTGCCGACGCTGCGCAGGAGTGTGCTCGCGGCGGAGCCCCGGCCCAAGAGTCCGCGCTACGACCAGGTGAGCCTGGCGGTGCAGGCGGTGGCGTACGACGCGCTGGCGCTGCGCCAGACGCCGGAGCAGGCCGTGGACCGGCTGGCGCGGGAGCTGCGGGCCGTGGCCCGCAGAGGCTGAGGGCCTTCCTGCCGCTCGCCTAGTTACACGTTAGGCATTCAAACCCCTTTAAGTTTTGGGACATAAGTACGCAACTCAGGGCGGCTTTCTGCCCCTCCGTTGACACCCTCTCGTCACGCCTACTTAACATGCATGCATAACGGGGGGCCTGCTCTGGGTGCTCCCGCACGCACAAGTAGGAACAGGTCCACGGGTGATGCTCACTGCCCCGGCCGACAACGGCCTCCCCCTTCGCGTCGCGCACCACTGGTGGCGGGACGCGGTGATCTACCAGGTGTACGTCCGCAGCTTCCTGGACAGCACCGGCGACGGCATCGGTGACCTGGCCGGCGTACGGGCGGGGCTGCCGTACCTCAAGAAGCTCGGCGTCGACGGCATCTGGCTGAGCCCGTTCTACCCCTCGCCGCAGCACGACCACGGCTACGACGTCGCCGACTACTGCGACGTCGACCCGGTCTTCGGTGACCTCGCCGAGTTCGACCTGCTGGTCACCGCCGCCCGGCGGCTCGGCATCAAGGTGCTCCTCGACATCGTCCCCAACCACTGCTCCAGCGAGCACGTCTGGTTCCGCGAGGCGCTGGCCGCGCCGCCCGGCAGCGCCGCCCGCGCCCGCTTCCACTTCGCCGACGGCAGGGGGCCGGGCGGCGACGAGCCGCCCAACAACTGGCGCGCGATGTTCGGCGGCCCCGCCTGGTCCCGCGTCACGGAGCGGGACGGCGCCCCCGGCCAGTGGTACCTCCACATGTTCACCCCCGAGCAGCCCGACCTGAACTGGCGCAACCCCGAGGTCGCCGCCCACTTCGACCACGTCCTGCGCTTCTGGCTCGACCGGGGCGTCGACGGCTTCCGCATCGACGTCGCGGCGGGACTCTTCAAGCACCCCGACCTCCCCGACTCCCCGGACCCCGAGGCCGACGAGCGGACCCGCGACTCCGTCAACCCGCTCGCCTGGAACCAGCCCGAGGTGCACGACGTGTGGCGCCACTGGCGCGCGGTCTGCGAGGAGTACGCCGCCCGCGACGGCCGGGACCGGCTGCTGGTGGGCGAGGTCTCCGTGCCCACCGCCCGCGAACACGCCCTGTACGTACGCCCCGACGAGCTGCACCAGGCGTTCTTCTTCGACCTGCTCGGCGCCCCCTGGGACGCCGACGCGTTCCAGAAGATCATCTCCGGCGCGATGCAGGACATCGCGGGCACCGGCTCCACCGTGACCTGGGTCCTCAACAACCACGACCAGGTCCGCACCGTCACCCGCTACGGCGAGTCCGGCACCGGGGGCAGCGGCCTCGGCTCGGCGCGCGCCAGGGCCGCCGCGCTGCTGATGATGGCGCTGCCGGGTTCGGCGTACATCTACCAGGGCGAGGAGCTCGGCCTGCCCGAGGTCGTGGACCTGCCCGACGATGTCCTCACCGACCCCATATTCCGGCGTACGGGCAGCCGCAAGCGCATCCGTGACGGCTGCCGCGTCCCGCTCCCGTGGTCGGGACACGCCTCCCCCTTCGGCTTCACCTCGGGCGCGGAAGGGGCCAGGCCGTGGCTGCCGCAGCCCGAGTGGTTCGCCGAGCACGCCACGGACCGGGCCCTGGCCGACACCCGCTCCTTCTGGCACCTCTACCGCGACGGGCTGCAACTGCGGCGCGGACTCCCGCAGTTCGGCGAAGGCGGCCTGCGCTGGCTGGAGAGCCCGCCCCAGGTGCTCGCCTTCACACGGGGCGACGGGCTGGTGTGCGCGGTCAACTTCGGCACCGGCCCCGTACCGGCCCCGGTCGCCGGCACCCCGCTGCTGGCCAGCGGCCCCTGCGTCAACGGCGTACTGCCCGGATCCACCGCCGCCTGGTGGATCAGCGACAGCGCCACCCTGTGACCCCTCCCTCTCCACCTCTTCGGAAGGAACAGTCATGATGAGACTGAAGCGACGGACCGTGGCAGCCTGCTCCTCGGCGCTCGCACTCGCGCTGGGCGCGACCGCGTGCGGTGGCGGTGACATCGCCCCCGCGGGCAGCGGCGGCGGGAAGCTCGACGGCAGCAAGGTGGTCGTCGCCGGTGTGTGGTCCGGCACGGAACAGAAGAACTTCCGGAAGGTGCTCGACGCCTTCACCGAAAAGACCGGCGCCAAGACCGAGTTCATCTCCACCGGTGACAACGTCTCCACCGTTATCGGCAGCAAGATCGAGGGCGGCAACGCCCCCGATGTGGTGATGGTGCCTCAGACGGGTGTGCTGAAGCAGTTCGCCCAGAAGGGCTGGCTCCAGCCACTCGGCAAGAAGACCGAACAGACCGTCACCGACAACTTCGCCCCGGTCTGGAAGAACTACGGCACCGTCGACGGTGACTTCTACGGTCTGTACTTCAAGGCCGCCCACAAGTCGACGGTCTGGTACAGCCCGGACGCCCTCGACCAGGCGGGCGTCAAGCCGCCGAAGACGTACGCCGAGATGCTGAAGAGCTCCGCCACGGTCGCGGACTCCGGCCTGCCCGCCTTCGCCGTCGCCGGAGAGGACGGCTGGACGCTCACCGACTGGTTCGAGAACATCTACCTCTCCCAGGCCGGTCCTGAGAAGTACGACCGCCTCGCCGCCCACAAGCTGCCGTGGACCGACCCGAGCGTCGTCAAGGCACTCACCACCCTGGGCGAGCTGTTCTCCGGCAAGGACCTCGTCGCGGGCGGCAGGCAGGGCGCGCTGAGCACCGACTTCCCCAGCTCCGTGGGACAGGTCTTCGGCGCCGACCCCGAGGCCGCGATGGTCTACGAGGGCGACTTCGTCGGCTCGATAGCCAAGGAGGAGTACGGGAAGAAGATCGGCCAGGACGCGGCCTTCTTCCCGTTCCCCGCCGTGGACGGCGGCAAGGCACCGGTGGTCAGCGGCGGGGACGCCGCGGTGGTGCTGAAGGACGGCCGCAACCGCAAGGCCGCCATGGCACTGATGGACTACCTCGCCACGCCCGAGGCGGCCGAGGTGTGGGCCGCGGAGGGCGGTTTCCTCTCGCCCAACAAGAAGGCCGACCCCGCCGCCTACGGTGACGACACCGCCCGCAGCATCGCCAAGTCGCTCGTCGACGCCGGTGACACGGTCCGGTTCGACATGTCCGACCAGGCCCCGGCGGCCTTCGGCGGCACAAAGGGCATGGGGGAGTGGAAGATCCTCCAGGACTTCCTGCGCGACCCCGCCGACCCGAAGGGCACCGCGGCCGCGCTCGAAGCCGCGGCGGCCAAGGCCTTCAAGAACTGAGGGCGACAGCCATGACCGCCCTCACGACTCCCGCCCGTACCACCGCCCGGTCCTCGCCGGCTGTTACGCCGCCCTCCGGTCCCCGGCGCAGCGCCATCCGCCGCCGCTGGCTCGTGGCCGTGGTGTTCGCCCTCCCCGCCCTGCTGCTGCTCGGCGTACTGGTCGTCTACCCGATGCTGTTCTCCGTGGGACGCAGCTTCTTCGACGCCACGGGCACCCGCTTCGTCGGCGGCGACAACTACACCGAGATGTTCCGCGACCCGGCCACGCTCAAGGCCATCCGCAACAGCACCATCTGGGTGGTCGTCGCCCCCACACTGCTCACCGGCCTCGGGCTGATCCTCGCCGTACTCACCGAGAAGGTCCGCTGGGCGACCGCCTTCAAGCTGCTGCTCTTCCTGCCCATGGCGGTCTCCTTCCTCGCCGCGGGCATCATCTTCCGGCTCGCATACGAGGAGGACCCCGACCGCGGCGTACTCAACGCGGTGGCGGTCGGCGTCCACGACACCTTCCAGGACTCCTCCTCCTATCCCACCGCCCGCGCACGCGACGGGCAGGGACTCGCGAAGGCCGCGGACGGCTCGTTCCGTACGACCGGCGAGGCGCGTCCGGGACGTACCGTCACCCTCGGACTCGTCGGCGTACAGCCGGACGAGCTGCCCGCCGGGGCCGCACCCGCCCGGCGCGCGGCGAGCGCCGCGGCCGCCCCGGACGAGCTGCGCGGTGTCGTCTACCTCGACTTCACCCCTGGCGGGGGCGGTGAACAGGGCAAGGTCGACGCGAAGGAGCGCGGACTGCCGGAGGTGGCGGTCGAGGCGGTCAGCGACGACGGCAAGGTGGCCGCGCGGGCCACCACCGGGGCCGACGGGTCGTTCCGCTTCGCGGATCTGGCCGCTGGTTCCTACGAACTGAGGCTGCCCGCCCAGAACTTCGCGCCGCCGTACGAGGGCATCTCCTGGCTCGGGCCCGCCCTCGTCACACCGGCCGTCATCGGCGCGTACCTGTGGATCTGGACCGGCTTCGCGATGGTGCTCATCGGCGCCGGGCTCTCCGCCCTGCCGCGGGAGACCCTGGAGGCGGCCCGGATGGACGGCGCGAACGAGTGGCAGATCTTCCGCAGGATCACCGTGCCGCTGCTCGCCCCGGTCCTGACCGTGGTCTTCGTGACCCTGGTGATCAACGTGATGAAGGTCTTCGACCTCGTCTACATCATCGCGCCCGGCCCGGTGCAGGAAGAGGCCACCGTACTGGCCACCCAGATGTGGCTGGTGTCCTTCGGCGGAGGCCAGGACCAGGGGCTCGGCAGCGCGCTCGGCGTGCTCCTGCTGGTGCTGGTCGTGCCCGCCATGCTCTTCAACGTCCGCCGCTTCCGCAGGAGTCAGTCATGACCGTCATCACTGACAAGCCACGTCAGTCGTGGTCCGCGAGGCTGACACGCGGGCTCAGCAGCGGAGTTGTCCAGGCGGTACTGATCATCGTGGGGCTGATCTGGATCACACCGCTGGCCGGGCTCTTCCTGTCCTCGCTGCGCACCGAACGCGACAACGCGGGCAGCGGCTGGTGGACCGCACTGGCCGAACCCGGACAGCTCTCGCACGACAACTACAGCACGCTGCTCGCCGATACGGGCATCACGCAGGCGTTCTGGAACACCGTGCTGATCTCGGTGCCCGCCACCACGCTGGTCGTCGTACTCTCCGCGCTGGCCGCGTACGCCTTCGCCTGGCTGGAGTTCCCGGGACGGGACGCGCTCTTCCTGGTGGTCGTGGCGCTGCTCGTGGTGCCGGTCCAAGTCGGCCTGCTGCCGGTGGCCAAGCTGTTCGGGCAGCTCGGGCTCTTCGGCACCATTCCGGGCGTCGTCCTCTTCCATGTCGCGTACGGGCTGCCGTTCGCCATCTTCCTGCTGCGCAACTACTTCGCCGAGATCCCGCGCGAAATGCTGGAGGCGGCCCGGATGGACGGCGGCAGCGAGTGGCGGATCTTCGCCCAGCTGGTCCTGCCGGTGGGCCGACCCGCCCTCGCCAGCCTCGCGATCTTCCAGTTCCTGTGGGTCTGGAACGACATGCTGGTGGCGCTGCTCTTCGCGGACAGCGCCTCGCAGCCGCTCACGGTGGCGCTCCAGTCCCAGATACGGCAGTTCGGCAGCAACATCGATGTGCTGGCGCCCGGCGCGTTCCTCTCGCTGGTCGTGCCGGTGGCCGTCTTCTTCGCCTTCCAGCGCCACTTCGTGCAGGGCGTCATGGCGGGCTCCGTCAAGTAGCGGCGCCTCATGACGAGGGCCCGGCGCCGCCGCAAGGCGATGCTGTTGGTTAATTCGGGCCTGTGCGTGACGTCGGCCTTCAAGACCCGGTTGTGGTCTTGAAGGCCGACGTTGTCGTGTGGGGTGGGTGCGGATGTCGATGCAGCCGAAGGGGTCCGGGGAGATCCCGGCGGAGACGGTGCGGGTGGCGCGGGCCGCGTTCCCGAAAGGGAGCCTGGCGATCCGTGTGAGGGACGAGCTGGGGTTGTTGTT